>CAMCSE010000006.1 GCA_945877515.1 uncultured Clostridia bacterium
CGTCACCGGCCACAATTACGAATACAAGGACGACGGCAGCAGTTCCTTCTATAAGTTGGTGAAGGCTCGTGAGTATCAGGCAAAAATGGAGGACTACATGAAAACGCTGGGCCTGAAGACGCTAACCATTCAGGGCGAGCTCTGCGCTCCCGGCATTCAGCAAAACCGCCTGCGTCTCGCAAAGCCAGAGTGGTATGTGTTCACCATCCGGGAAAACGGCAAGCGGGTGGGGCTCAAGCGAATGCTCCAGATCTGTGAAGCGCTCGACATTACACCTGTGCCCATTGAGGAGGTAGGTACCGACCTGCCCTCCAAATATCCCACCGTAGAGGCGCTGCTCTCCCGCGCTGACGGCGAATATCCCAACGGCGGTAAGAAGGAAGGTATCGTGATCCGCCCGACGGAGCCGGTCTTTTGCCCGCTGATCAGCGCCAGTCTTTCCATGAAGGTCGTCAGCAATAAATATCTGCTGAAGAACGACGGCTGACACACAAATTATACTGTGAGAAGATAGGCTTGTCTACGTCCGTGCAGACGTAGGAAAATGCACAAAAATTATACCGGGCTACTGTACATTTCGTCAGTAGCCCGGCTTTGCACAAATGCTTTCTGCTTTGATGGACACAGCAGAAGCATGAGCCATAAAAACCAAAGTGCCGTGCTGCTGAAAGCGATAATCAGCGGCACGGTTCGTTTTTTGCCTATGGCTATTCCTTGTACGCTAACTTACCCCTCGCGGAGCAACTTACCCCTCACCTCGCCAAACTTACCCCTCGGCCCGCGTAACTTACCCCTCAAAACGTTGCGGCACTGGAAAAGTCAAATTGTATCAATTCCGCAGTTTTGATTTCCATCTTAACGTCGTCTATGATACAAAATGAAAAAGCCGCCTCCGGGTCATAATGCCCAGAAGCGGCCTGATTTCAAGGGTTTTCACGGTTTCACCGGTCTATCCGGTAAGGCTGTGAAAGCCCTTTCTCTTTATGAAGATTTCGCTTGAGGCGTGGAGCAAGGTGGCGACTTACCCCTCACTATTCCTCTCACAGAGGAATAGTTAAAAAGTGTGAGGAAAAATATTATTGTGTGGAAAAAGTTAAAAGGTGCAGAGGGAAAATTAAAAAGTGTAGTTTTAGCTGGCTTCTCAGAGGACAGTCACAGTGTCAGAGACCTCAATACCATCTGGCTCAATGTCCATGTCATTGCTCCTGCCCTCGGCTGCCATCAGAGCGGCAGGGAATATGTTACTCCCCTCTGTGAAAATTACGCCAAGCTCTCGTAGTATTCCCGGATGTATTGCGCCATCATGGTCCGACGGGTATCCAAGAACACTTGGTAGTCAAAAATATCCATGTCCATAAAGGCTTCGGGGACGCAGTTCTCGGCAAGGTTGGCTCTCAGGTCGTCCATGTCCGTGATGCCACCATAGTAGGTACCCTCACCGGCGACCTGCTGCTTCATGCGGGCCATGTACTCACACGGAGCATCGTCCTTGATCTTGATATTGGTCTCGGACTGCGTGTAGACATAGTTGGCGATCTGATTGTAATCCTTCCGGGCATCCACGCCATTCTTCTGGAGGTACTTCTTTGGGAAGATGTGGTGGATGTCGCCGCGCTGCTCAATGAGCGACTGCACAGTGATCTGCTTGGAGAGGAAGCCCCTGGCGTTTTTCTTCACCTGAGCCATCAGGAAAACAAGGAAGTACGGGCTGCTGGCGACGGAGGTATCCAGCCGCTGGACCAGCACGGTATTCCAGAAGGCATCGGAAAGCTCGCCGGTTTCCGTAGTCTTCAGGAAGGTCTCCGGGTCCTGCTCGGTGAATCGTTTGATGTCATAGTCGATGGCGGATTCCGCAGATCCAGAATAGCGACCCGTCAGCATCGACAGGACGATCCACCGGCGCACGATGCTTTCAATCATAGCCGGGTGCATACCACGATCCTTCAGCGACAAGTACAGGATGTATCCGAAGTTCAACACGTTCTTAGACCGGACGAGCGAGGAATCCACGATGCCAGTGGATTGGACGATCATCAAGTAGCGCTTGAAGTTCGTTTCGTTCACGAAGGCCTCAACGCCTTCACGCAGCTTTCGGAAGGAGTCCTCAGCGATGATTTCGAGGTTCTCCCTTGTCTCAAAATTACGACCGGAAAGCAGATTCACCAGATCGGCAATTTTTCCCCTCTGGAAGATATGCGTGAAGGAAACACGGAGGACGTCTGTATAGCTGGGAACATAAATATCCTCCTGCTCCTTGGTAACCCATTTGATCTTTTGCAGGGCCTCGGATTTAGCGAACTCCTTATCGTTGGCCACGATCATATCATAGTCAGCGGGCCTCTGCATGAAGTGGCAGAAGTAGTCGATCATCTTCCGGGTCTCATTCCCGCCGTAGCGGTCATCGGAATGCCGCTACCGGGAATGTCCAGGTTTTCGATATTCAGCATGCGAACGATGAGGTTCAGCCCATCGCGCCGGAGTTCTGCCTTTTTGCCGAGTACTCTGATGAGCAACTGCTGAAAATCGGTGTGCCGGAAGAACAGCTCACTTTTGTAAAGAATATTCCGCATCTGACCGCTTTCTATGCAAGCAAGGATCAGCTGCCGGAAGACGCCTATGAGAATCTTGAGTGGCTTGCAAATGAATTTCCCATTGAGGACGTTCTCGCCATGATAGAGGAGAATAAAAAAAGTGCCACCAATACGGACAACCTGGGAGAAGCTCTGCAGACCGCAGGCAGCCAGAAATCGTTCGTTGTTGTCGAAGGCGAAGAAGAACTACTGCGTATAATGGCAGAGCCGCTTGAAAAGTGGCGAGTATTTCTGCATCCCACGCAGAGACGTATTGTCGAGAAAAACTATTCCGGCCCCGCCAGAGTCCTCGGTGGAGCAGGTACGGGAAAGACCGTTGTTGCGATGCACAGAGCCAAGTGGCTGGCATCAAAGCTCACAGATAAGCAGTCGATCCTTTTCACTACATTTACTGCTAACCTGGCGGCAGACATCAAAGAGAATCTCCGCAAGATATGCACCACGCAGGAGCAGCGGCACATTGAGGTTATAAACCTGGACGCATGGGTTTCGCAGTATCTCCGTGAGCAGGGGTATAATTCCACGATCATCTATGACGATGCCCTCGCAGATATTTGGGAAGAGGCTATCGCTCTCGCCGGCGATACGAGTGGACTGACGGCGCAATTTTATGCCGAAGAGTGGGCAAAGGTTGTGGCGTCACAGGATGCATTCACCCAAGATGCCTATCTGAAGGCTCCTCGTCTGGGGCGTGGCACGAGGCTTGACCGCAAAAAGCGCGTGCAGGTATGGCACGTTTTCGATGAGTATCTGAATATTCTCCGGGACAGAGCAATCCGCGATGTCGATACAGCATATTACGAATGCAGAAAGATTGCAGAAAAGAACCTGCCGAACGCTATATTCACGCATATCGTGATTGATGAGGGTCAGGATTTGAGTCCCAATGCCTATCGTCTGCTTCGAGTGCTTGCCGGTCCGGAGCATCAGAACGACCTGTTTATCGTTGGTGATACGCATCAGCGTATTTACAAGAATAAGGCTACTCTCTCCAAGTGTGGCGTCAATGTGCGTGGTCGTAGCAGCTATCTGAAAATCAACTACAGAACCACGGAAGAAATCCGTAAGTATGCCTTTGCGCTTCTGAAGGGTATCCCGTTTGATGATCTGGATGAAGACTACGATGACGGCAAAGTGTGCCAGTCTCTGACACACGGCGATATGCCGATTGTTCAGAACTTCAAAGACGCTGCCGGCGAATGTGCCTATATCGTATCCGAAATCAGGGCGCTAATTCAAAGCGGTGTTGATGCAAAGAGCATCTGTGTGGTAGCGAGAACTCATAAGCTGCTGAATGACTATACCGCGCAGCTGACGCAGGCTGGGCTTCGTGTATACGAAATCAAGCGTAGCAAGGTCGATGACCGCAATTACGATGGTGTCCGTGTTGCCACGATGCACCGTGTAAAGGGTCTTGAATTCTCATATATGTTCGTGGCGGCAGTAAACAAGCGCATCGTTCCGCTTGCCTCTGCTATCGATCATACAGATGCCCCGGCAGAAGCAGAATCCCTTACTGCCGAAAAGTGCCTCCTTTATGTGGCGCTTACCAGAGCGCAGAAGAAAGCGTACATTACAAGCTACGGTACGCCATCCGAGTTTTTAGGATAAAGGAAGCGACGTACACATATTTTGACAGTGCCTGCAGATGAGAGAAGAGAACTGGCGAAATACTGTTCACAGCATTTATACGATGCAGAAGCCTTCGAGAGGCTGTGTAATGCTGTACGCCCGATGGCATATGCAGTTATGAAGCTTCATAAAAATATCATACCTTATTATGATAAAGATGACTATCTTCAAGAAGCATATCTCGCTCTATATCGTGTTTTGAAACGTCTGGCCGTCAAACCTGATATTATTGATTCTTTTTCAGCATATTTGTGGACAGCGATAAAGAATACATACTGCGGGTTGTTTCGGGATTACGTTTTGCACCATCTTGTTGAAATTCGGTCATATGAAAGCAGAGAAAATGGACTCACATATTCACAGATGGTTTATTTTCAAGAGTATGCAGAATCGTATTATTCAAAAAAACGCGAGAGCAGTAAGCGATATTATTGGAAAAATCGTGAGGCAATACTTAAAAAGCAACGAAAAAGTAGACTATAGCCAATTGCTGGAGGAGAATGCATGAGTTACTTCTCTGAATTATATACAGAAATAAAATACCCAATTGCAACAGAGCATTCCGTTGGATTAAGAAATGCTCAGATTGGCGCAATCCACGCAATCGCGTCACACTCGACATTAGAGCCGTTGGATGCTGCTGTGATAGTAATGCCAACCGGATCTGGTAAAACTACGGTTTTAATGTTGGCTCCATATCTACTCCAAAAGTCAAAAGTACTTATTGTAACACCAAGCGCAATGGTGCGAGGACAGATTGTCGACGATTATAAACAATTGAAAACGCTAAAGGCAATAGGTGTGTTTTGCAATGATGTTACACCGCCTATAGTATATGAAGCTGAGCACTTGTTCAGTGCAGAGCAGATTAATGATATTTCTGACGCCGATGTTGTTATTGCCTCACACCAAGTCGCAGCCTCAATATCAGAAAGCGAAATAAAACTCCTTTTTGATTATGTAATAATTGATGAGGCACACCATGTCCCAGCTCCAACATGGCAGAAAATCATTAATAACATGAAGCACGCCGCCTCATTGTTGGTGACGGCCACGCCCTTTAGATTAGATAAAAAAGAAATACAGGGAACGCACATATATAACTATCCATTATCTAAAGCATACCGTGACGGAATTTTTGGCTCAATAAGTTTCATTCCAATTGATGAGGCGCCAGATAAAGACATCTTAATTGCGATGGAAGCAGAACGAGTTTTGTTAAATGATAGAGCTGATGGATATGATCATTATTTAATGGTTCGTACAGATACGAAAGAAAAGGCTAAAGGACTGGAAGAACTGTACAAAGCAAAAACCAGTCTTCGCTTAAAACGTATTGACAGCTCTATGTCATTCGGAACTGTACACCGAACAATAAAATCCTTGAGAGGCAAAGAACTCGATGGTATTATTTGTGTTGATATGCTTGGGGAAGGTTTTGATTTTCCAAACTTGAAAATAGCCGCTATACATGAACCGCAAAAATCACTTGCAAGCACCCTTCAGTTCATTGGACGCTTTGCTCGGACAAATGCTGAAAATATCGGAACGGCTAAATTTATAGCAATGAACGACGAGGCATTGCGCATTGAAAATCGGAAGCTATATACAAGCGATGCGGTCTGGCAGGACATGATTATTGAAATGTCAGAAGAAAAAATCAATTGTGATTTGGAAAACAGTGAGGCAATAAAGCAGTTTTCCAGACCAGAGAATGGGCAGGATACTATATCTCTTCATAATATTCGACCCAATTGTCACGCTCGCGTTTATCGTGTAACCGATTTTAATCTCGAGGGAGTCTTCCCGGAAGAATTATCAGTTGGAGAAAACATATATAGGAGCGGTGATACAAATACAATTGTTGGCATTGCAACAACTAATGACACTCCACTTTGGCTTGAAAGCAATCAGCCCCTTAACACTGCTGTAAATCTTTATATTGTTCATTATCAAACCGAAACCGGACTCCTTTTTATCTATTCACAGCAAAAAACAGAAGTGATTTATGAATCTATAGCAGATAGTTTTTGCGAATCACATACTAAAATCCCGCGTAATGAAATGAACAGAGTTCTTGCCGGTTTTTCTAATTATGAGTTTTTTAATACTGGAATGCAGAACAGATATGCAGAAGCCGGTGAATCATATAGAATATATGCAGGTTCAAATACTGCAGCGTCTATCGATGAAACCACGGGCATGATGCTATCTGCTGGGCACGCTTTTTGTAAAGTAAATCAAGACGGAGCTGATGCAACAATCGGATATAGCAGTGGCTCAAAGTTTTGGAGCAGTTCCTATTTGCCTATCCCAGAATATGTTTCATGGTGCGATACATTTGGGAAAAAGATTGTTAATGGAAAACTGGAAGTGAAAACAAACACAAATTATGATCGTTTACCCATCCCGATGGGAATAAGCAAATATAGCAACAATATCATATTTTGTTTCTTCCCGGAAAACGCATTTTTATCCCCACCATCTTTGCGTATAAATGGGACTGATGAGCGAATCGGTTTATTGACAGACGCTGATTTGAATGTTATTGGCATTACCCCTGACGAAAGTGGTGTTGTCTTTGATTTTATATTCGGTGATGTCACAGAACGATTTGTATGCAATGCTATGGGAGAATATGCTTCTTCAACGAATCAGTTCTTATGTCGAGACGGTATCCATGCAACGACACTGGCAGAATATTTTACGGAAAACCCTCTCTTATTTAAGGCTGCAGACGATACAGTATATTCTGGCCATGAAGTACTTAAAGGGAATATCATATTTGAAGGTTTTGACCAAAACCGCGTTGTTGCATTCGACTGGGATGAACTAAATGCTGATATTACAAAAGAAGCGAAAGGCGCCCCTAAAGGAAAAGTGACAATCCAGGAGGCCATAAAAGAACACCTGCTGCAAGACGAACAATATTCTCATATTTTCTTCGATCATGGAACCGGAGAAATTGCTGATTTTCTAACTTTCAAACCAGACGGCTCATTCATTAAAGTTGAATTGTACCACTGTAAAGCGATGAAAGGAAAGCAGTATAATTCTTCCGTCGAAGATGTATATGAAGTAGCACAGCAAGCAGTAAAAAGTACAGTATGGATTAAGTCAAAAACGGCTTTGCTCACTAAAATACAAGCACGCATAAAAGGTAGTAGGACAAGTATTTTTTTACGCGGAGATTTAAAAACCTTGAAAGCATTACTGCAAAGTCAAAAAGCGATGGAAACGATGATATACATAGTGCAGCCTGCAGTAAGTAAAGAAACGACAATGAATGAACCGTTTGGTAAAGTCCTGTCTGCCGCAGCATTTTATATTAGGCACACCGGACGAGCAAAGGAACTCAAGATAATCGGCACTAAGTAATTGCTTTTATATTTTTAAGGAAGATGTACAAGTAAAAGGGAGTTATTAATCATGTACATATTAGAGTACTGTAACGATCCTGAACATGCTGATCTTAAAGATGGACATCGAAACTTCGATGATTATTTTCCGTTGGAATTTAATAATGCCCTCAACGCCTTGGATCGTTTCTTATATCTAACTGATATGCACCGTATTATCGTTTCTTGTGCTTCCGACTTTCTTCACTTGCAAGGTGGCGAAGAAGTGGAGTTCTGGCAAATCAACAAGTATTTTCTTAATTACTTAAATGCTGTATACAGCTATAAAGAATTTGTCAACAGCTATGATCCACCACTCAAGGAGATTACTGATGGCTATTACTATAAGCGGCGATGGTACAGATTTATTTGCGACTACAGAAATCGCGTTATTCATCAATCAACCATTATCAAAGACCGATCAAACGAAACTGGCGATGTGTTCATAAATATAGACGAGATTATTGAAATACAAGAAGCTGTTATCGCAGATATCACGGCCGAACGAGATGGAGAAAAAGATCCCAAAAAGAAAGAAAAATACAAAAAACAAATTGAAAATGCTGAACGTTTTTTGAGAGAAATCAAAGCCCTATTATCAGACCCGGTTCTCGTGCAACGTGGATATCATTTCAAAAGCATGAAATCCGTTATAACTGATGCAAACATTGAAATACAGCAGATGAATGATGAAATACTGGCGTATTCGTTTGATAAAGGTGTTCGTCCGGCATTAGAACGTTTGCTGTCATGGTCCTATGAGTCATCAGAAGGATACCAGTACTCGTTTATTGTAAATAAACAATATATTAATTTTCCGGGCAAAGAAGACATAGCATGTTTTGAACCCACATATGCGATTGAGGACTTCTATAAAAACATGCTGCGTTCTCTTGGAAAAGAAAGCGTTATATGCAAGACCATTTTGAATTTTCTGCTTTCTCATAATTATCTATACTCGTATGATGAAAAATGTTGCATCAATTTGTTCCCCGAAAAATATGCGCTTTAGAGCATGACTTCCTTGAAACGGAATTTGAAACATGCTATGATACCTGTTGCAGCGTGGGTTTGATGTGGTTACCGAATTATGGACCGATGAGGTGTAAGCTGTTCGCTTACTCCATAATTTAAAGAAAGGTAGCCTTAATATGACAAACAAAGAACTCGTAGTAATTGACACCAAGAAGCCCTCTCTCCGAGAGGAGGCAAAGAATCAAGGAAAGCTGTTGCTTGCTGATTGTTTGGAAGGCACGAAAGCACCTATCAAAAACTACACAGATGCAATGATTCCTTGTTTTATCGACTGGCTTATTGACAGATTACTCGGACGCGCTGCATAAACGGGAGGAGGCAGATTTCGGTTTGCCTCCTTTCATTTCCTCCTTTGTGTGATGGAACAATGCTTCTGTAGCAATCTCCATCGGTGTGAGGAGGTTGAACAATCCCAGCTCGGGGTTGTTCATCGTATTAACTTGTGGTTGCTTACACAGAAAAATACACCGCGATATGCGGTGTATTTTTGCTATGCAAAAGCATAGCAAAAATACAAGATGCGCCATTTTCTCGCCCCTTCGGGGCAACCGAACATGATGCGCAAAAACTTCATGCGCTCTGGCTTTTGCCCATGATCGTGGTGCGCAATACTGCGCATGAAGTTTTATGCCTGACACGCCAAACAGGGCCGCACTGCAACGGCAACGCGGCCCTGTTCTTGTTTGCTCAGGCCAGGATATCGGCCAGGTCGTCCAGACCGGTGGCGCGGGTAACCACCACCACATGGTCGCCGTCCTCGATGGTGGTCATACCACCGGGGATGATGGTGTGTTCGTCCCGCACGATTGCGGCCACCAGCAAGCCCTTACGCAGGGTGAGATCCTTCAGCGGTTTGCCCAGTACGGCGGGGCTGGAAGCGGTGGCGGTAAAGGAAAGGGCCTCCACATGACCGCCCAGCATCTTATACAGACTCTCCACCTTGCTGCCTTCGGCATTGCCCAGCGCCCGTACATAGCGGAGGATCTGACTGGAGATAATATCCTTGGGAGAAATGATGGAGTCAATACCGGTGCTGTTGACCAGGTCCATGTAGTTGGGGCGGGTCATTTTGGCCAGCACCTTGGGCACGCCGCTGCGCTGCGCGTGCATGGCCATCAGCAGGTTTTCTTCGTCCCGGTTGGTCACCGCTACAAAAGCGTCAGCGTCCAGAATCCCCTCCTGCTGCAAGAGAGTGTTGTCGGTGCCGTCACCCTGGATCACCAGCACGTGAGGCAGCTGCGCCGACAGGCGCAGGCACTTGTCCGCGTCCATTTCCACGATGCGCACGCTGGTGTTGGTCTTTTGCAGCTCCCATGCCAGATACATGGCGCTGCGGCTGCCGCCCAGCACGGAGACCTTCTTCACCTTCTGCCATGTGCGGCCCATTTCCTTCAGCATCCGCTGCAGCTCCAGCTTGGCGCCCAGCATATATAGCCGATCGCCTGCCGAGGGAACGAAGCTGCCGTCGGGGATGATATATTCGCCGCGGTGCTCTGCTGCGCAGATCAGCACCTCCGCCTGACGCAGACGGTGGGACTGACTCAGCGGCATGCCGCAGATGGTGTCGCTCTCCGCCACCTGAAAGCCAATCATGTCGATGCGGCCCCGGGCAAAGGGCTCCACGCTGAAGGCGGCGGGGAAGGCCAGAATACGGGCCATCTCCTGCGCCGCGGCCAGATCGGGATTGATGACCATGTCCAGACCGATCTCTTTTTTCAGCATCTCCTCATCCCGGCGGTAGTCGGTGTTGCGCACCCGGGCCACGGTGTGCTTGGCGCCCAGTTTTTTGGCGATCAGGCAGCAGACCAGATTGATCTCATCCTGATTGGTCACGGCGATCACCAGATCGGCGGTACGGACGCCGGCTTCGATCAATACGCTGATGCTGGCGCCGTTACCCTCCACGCACAGCACATCCATGGTGCTCTCCGCTTTGCGCAGCGCGGCGGTGTTGGCGTCCACAATGATGATATCGTGATCCTCCTCGGCCAGCGAATTGGCAATGGCACAGCCTACCTTACCGTTACCGACAATGATAATTTTCATATGCTTCCTCCTGCGGAAAGCGTATTTCTTTCCGTGTCACATATTTTAACACAGCCCTGCGCAAAATAAAAGGGCTTTTTATGTTCCGCAGGCGGTAAGAAAATTGTCGAATTGTGAAAAAAGTATTAAATTTTATCTTGCATCTTGCTAAATTTATGAGCCATGTTATAATGGGATTGCCTAATATTGGAAACTGCACAACCGAAAACGTAAGTAAAAGGATGGGAGATCATGGACAACCTAACGAAAATTATCCGCGAGGAAATCGGCAAGCAGTATAAAAGTGTGCGTCAGTTCGCGTTTGCAGTGGATGTTCCCCTTTCTACCGTGAACAGCGCGCTGCACAACGGGGTGGGTGGCTCCAGCTTTGACACGGTGCTGCGCCTGTGTAAAGTGCTGGGGATCAAGGCCATTGGCGATGACGCCGCATTTTACCTGACCGACGATACCGAGAAGCTGCTGACCCAGTATGCCAAACTGGACGATTACGGCCGTCATACGATTGCCTCTGTCATGCAGGTGGAGTATGACCGCTGTATGGAACTGAGCAAGCCTGATTTGGCGGAGCATAGCAGCGTCAACATATGATGCGTTCCAATAAAACAAAAATCCAAGCAGGGACGCGTGGCGTATGTCGGGCGACTCTTTTGATACACTGTGCTGAAAAAGCCCCGCGGCGGATGCCGCGGGACTTTTCTTTCAGTGCAGACAGCTTTTCACATCCTCGAAGGCGCTGTCCATGGCCTTGCCCATGCGTTCCATGGTCTTGCTGACGGCGCGGCGTGCTTTGCGGTCGGAGGACATACGGTCCACCGTGGCGCCGGCCACCATGCCGATGCAAAGACCGCTGACGAATGCGGCGATTCTCATCATGCATCCACTCCTTTTCATCGTCTGAGATCAGTTTGCCCGGAAAACAGCGAAAAACACGGGACATTACTTGCCAAAACAGACGCAAAATGGTACAATAACCTAATTGAAAAATTTGAGGAAAAAGGAGAACGTTATGTCCATTGAGAGATTGCAGTCCGCTATCCGGGAGAGAAAAACACCGGTGGCGTTGGGCCTTGCGCCGGAGATCGGGAAAATCTCCGCCAAGCTTTTGAAAAATTTTGAAGACATGTTTGGCCCGGGGGCAATGGCCAACGCTGAGACGCTGCGGTATCACGCCTGTCAGACCATGGACGCGGCGCAGGGCAAGCTGCCCGCCGTGGTCATCAGCGCCGAGCACTATCTGCGCTGCGGTATGATGGGGGCCGATGTGCTGAGCAATCTGGTCAGCGCCGCCGCGGCCCGGGATCTGTATGTGATTATGGATTGCCGCACCACCCGCCCCGAGCTGTGGCTGGACAGCCCCATGGCCGGCGACGGCCTGACGGTGATACCCTATGTAGGCGGCGACTGCGTGCCCCGGAATACGGACAAGGCCATCTTTGCCGTGGTGCGCACCGCCAATGAAAGCTCCGGCGATGTGCAGAACCTGATCGCCGGCGACCGGCCGCTGTATACGGCGCTGGCCCAGCAGATGGCCCGTCAGGGCGCGGCGTTGGTGGTGGAGACCGGGTATAGTCTCGATGTCAAGGAAGTGCGCAAACGCTGCGGCGATGCCTTTATGCTGCTGCCCGGCTGCGACGGACAGAACGCTGCGCCTGCTTTTGACGATCTGGGCCACGGGGCCATGGTGGTGGACTATATGCTGCAATACGGCGGCGACGTGGATGCTGCCGTTCAGGAGATGAAAGCGTGGGTGAACGTACTGTGACGACTGTATATCTGATCCGCCATGCCGAGGCGGAGGGCAATCTCTACCGGATCGCCCACGGCCAGTACGACGGCCTGATCACCGACCGGGGCTATCAGCAGCTGCGGGTGCTGAAAAAGCGCTTTGACGATGTGCATATTGACGCGGTGTACAGCAGCGACCTGTTCCGGGCCCGCACCACCGCCCGGGCCATCTATGAGCCCAAGGGCCTTGCGCTGCACACCGATCCAGCCTTTCGGGAGATCCATATGGGCTGCTGGGAAGGCCGTCCTTGGCAGGAACTGAACACCACCTGCGAGGAGCAGATGTTTTATTTCAACCGGCAGCTGGACAAGTTTCATGTGGAGGGCAGCGAGACGGCCCAGCAGGTACTGGACCGCTATATTCCTGCCCTGAAGCGGGTCGCGGCGGAGAACGACGGCAAGACCGTTGCCATCTTCAGCCACGGCGCGGCCATGCGCATGGTGCTGGGAACCCTCAACGGCCTGCCGCTGTCTCGGGTGGGGGAGACGCCCCACGGGGACAACACCGCCGTGTCGCTGCTGGAGGTCGACGGCGATGATATCCGGGTGGTGTATCAAAACGACAACAGCCATCAGGTAGAGGCGGGACTGTCCACCTTTGCCAAGCAGAGCTGGTGGCGGGACAAGCGGATGATGAGCGGCGGCCAGTATTACCGGGAGATGGACGAGGCCACCGCCGCGCGCTTCGGTGTTCCGGAGGAGGGAAAGCGCATTGCCGTGTGGTTTGAGCAGGAGCCGGTGGGGGCGCTGACGCTGCTGCCGGACAAGGCGCAGGACGCCGGCTGGATCGGCTTTTACTATCTGGAGCCGTCCATGCGGGGCCGGAACTACGGGATCCCGCCGCTGGGCCAGGCGGTGCAGTTCTACCGCGCCCGGGGGATCGACCGGCTGCGGCTCTCCTGCGCCGATGAGCAGACGAGAGGATTTTTTGCCCATTACGGCTTCTATCCGCTGGAGGGAGACGTGATGGAGAAGTATATCGGCTATGAACCGCGGGAGATCGTATGGTAAAGGGAACGGAATTTTTGCCGGTGAGCCGGGATGAGATGATCCACCGGGGCTGGTACTACTATGATTTTCTGGTGGTAACGGCAGACGGCTATATTGACCATCCCAGCTTCGGCAGCGCCATTATCGCCCGGCTTCTGGAGAGCGAGGGCTACCGGGTGGCGGTGCTGGCGCAGCCGGACTGGCGTGACGCCGAAGCCTTCCGCGCCATGGGAAAGCCCCGGTACGGCGTGCTGATCGGCGGCGGGAATCTGGACTCCATGGTGGCCCACTACACGGTGGCCAAGCGCCGCCGGACACAGGATCTGTACAGCCCCGGCGGCAAGGTGGGCTTCCGGCCTGACCGGCCTACCATCGTCTACGTCAACCGGGCCAGAGAGGCGTTTCCTGATACGCCCATCGTCATCGGCGGGCTGGAATCGTCGCTGCGGCGCTTCGCCCACTATGACTACTGGGATGACAAGGTGCGCCGCCCCATCCTGTTTGACGCGCCTGCCGACCTGCTGGTGTACGGCATGGGGGAGAGCGCCACGGTGGAGATTGCCCGCCGTCTGGCGGCCAAAACGCCGGTGGCGGAGATCACGGACGTGCGAGGCACCGCCTGCATCGTGACGGATCCGGCGGTGTGCCGGTATCACGAGGTGACGTGTCCCTCCTTTGAAGAGGTACAGGGCGACAAGACCGCTTACGCCAAGGCCACCAAAGTGCAGTACGAGGAGCACGATCCCATCCGGGGAAAGGCTGTTTTGCAGCAGTGTCAGGGCCGGTGGCTGCTGGTGAATCCGCCCCAGCGGCCCTTGAACCGCCAGACGCTGGATAAACTGTATGACCTGCCCTTTACCCGGGAGGTACACCCTATGTACCGGGAGGGGATTCCCGCCATTGAGGAGGTGCGCTTCTCCATTACCCACAACCGGGGCTGCTTCGGCGGGTGCAACTTCTGCGCGCTGGCGTTCCATCAGGGCAGAATGGTCACCTCCCGCAGCATCGAGTCGGTGCTCTCGGAGGCAGAGCTGCTGACCCATGATCCGCGGTTCAAGGGGTATATCCACGATGTGGGCGGCCCCAGCGCCAACTTCCGCCATACCTCCTGCCGCCAGCAGAAGGAGCACGGCATGTGCCGGGGCAAATCCTGTCTGGCGCCGGAGCCCTGCAAGAACCTGGACGCCGACCACAGCGAGTATACGGAGCTTTTGCGGCGGATGCGGCAGATCCCCGGCATCAAGAAGGTGTTCGTCCGCAGCGGCGTGCGGTATGATTACATGCTGCAGGACAAGAACAGGGACTTCTTCAAGGAGCTGGTGGACTATCACATCAGCGGCCAATTGAAGGTGGCGCCGGAGCACTGCGTGTCCTCGGTGCTGGACTATATGGGAAAGCCGCATTTTGATGTGTTTCTGAAGTTCTGGCGGCAGTATCAGAAGCTGAACGAATCCAACGGACGGGAGCAGTATCTGGTGCCGTACCTGATGTCCTCCCATCCCGGCTGCACCTTGAATGATGCGGTGGATCTGGCGGTGTTTCTCAAGCGCACCGGCCATCAGCCGGAGCAGGTGCAGGACTTTTATCCCACGCCGGGCACCATGTCTACCTGCATGTATTATACCGGTATCGACCCGCGCACCATGGAGCCGGTATATGTGGCCAGGGATCCCCACGACAAGGCGCTCCAGCGGGCGCTGCTGCAATGGGGCCGGCCTGACAAACGGGCGCTGGTGATCGAGGCGCTGGAGAAAACGGAGCGCACCGATCTCATCGGCTATGGGCCGGAATGTTTGCTGCGGCCCATGAAGGGCGAGAAATACGATGTGAAAACGCCGCCCGTGCCGCCCAAAAAGAAGAAGGACGGCCGTCCGTCCAAGCCGGAGGAGGCACCCCGCCGGGGCCGCCGCACCGACGGGCAGAAGGGGAAGATGTCCCCCCGGAAAAAGGCGGCGTTTGCCAAGCAGCGGGCCAAAAAGAAATAAAACTTCATGCGCAGTATTGCGCACCACGATCATGGGAAAAAGCCAGAGCGCATGAAGTTTTTGCGCATCATGTTCGGTTGCCCCGAAGGGGCGAGAAAATGGCGCATCTTGTATTTTTGCTATGCTTTTGCATAGCAAAACACTGATAAAGGGATGCTGCCGGCAGCATCCCTTTTCGCCATCCGCGGCGGTTCTTCCAACAAGGGGAGGAACGCCGTTTTGTGTTCGCGTTTTATGCAGCGCGTCCCTGCTGATGGCCCTTGCCGCAAAGTCCTTTGACCGGACAGAACGGGTTTGCGGCAAGTATCTTGACAAACGATCGCCGCGACAATATAGTAAGAACATGAGCAAACGGCTGTTACGGCGATGAAAATGAGGAACCACAATGAGTATTTTGCAAGATGTCATGGATGCCTCCTCCCATGCCATGTTTACCATGGACCGCAGCGGTATTGTCACCCACATTAACCGGCGGGCGAAGGAGCAGTTTGGCCTGTTCAACCATTCCACCGAATCCCATGCGGCCGGCCGCCTAGTGATAGGCGATGTGGTGATCCTGATCAGCACCTATCTCGGCGGAGACGACGGGGAACTGACCGTGCAGGATCTGCGGCGGATCGGGATCCACGAGCACAGGCTCCGGGGCGGGGATAAGATCATCGCGGTGGGCGTATATGCCGATCCGGCCTTCAAGCCGGTGTATAAGTTTATGCGCCGCAGCGAGGGCGAGCAGCTGCAGTTGGACACGGTGTATCAGGGCGTGCCGATCCATGCCTCGATCCGGGCGGGGGTCGTCACGGTACAGGTAAGGGAACACAGCTATTCGCTGAATTATTTCCGCTCCATCGGACAGATGGTGATTTTGGACGGCGCTACGAAAAACGTCAAGTTCTGGGAGGAAAATGGCTACTCTGCCCGTAAGGAGGGCATCGGCAATTTGCTGCGGGGCGCCCCTTACGGCGCGAAAAGCCCGGAAACCGAGGTGGATGTTGTCGGATACCATTTTCGGGAGTTTTTTGAGGGGCAGCGGTTTGAGAAACATGTTCGTCAGGTGCTGAACGGCGAACGGGAACGCTGCGAGCGGGAAGAGTATGACATCAACGGCTTCGCCCTGACGGCCTCCATTCTGCCGATCAGCAGCGAGAGCGCCCGCCCGGCAGGTGTGATCGTCAAATTTCGCAACATTGCGGATATCCGTGCAACGATCATGGAGCGGAATGACGCCATCGAATCCATCGAGCGGCAGTACCGCAGGGCGGAAAGCACGGTAGCAACCGAGAACGCGTTTGCCTCGCTGCTCAGTTCGGGAACGGCCATGACAAAAGCCAGAGAGTACGCCTATCGGTTGGCCCAGCGGGATTGCCCGATTCTGATTACCGGCGAACACGGAACGGGCAAAACGAATCTGGCGAAGTCGCTGCAGCAAATACAAAAGCGTCAGGGACCCTTCCTCTCGGTGGACTGCACCGCCTGCAGCAGTGAACAGGTGGATCGTATTCTGTTCGGTGACGGCAAGGGAAAAGACGGTGCGTTTATCCGGGCCGACGGAGGCACCGTTTTGCTGGACGCCATTGAAGAACTCAGCCCCTCAGCGCAGCTGAGACTGTTGGAGGTCATTCAGAATCAGCATATTTACCTGACGGAGACCGATGAATATATTGCGGCCAATGTGCGCGTTTTCGCCACGACAGCCTGTGATCTGAAAAAAGCGGTTGCCGAGAACCGGTTCAGAGCGGACCTTTACTACCGGCTCAGCGCCTTTCAGGTGGAGCTGCCGCCGCTGCGGTCCTGCCGCGGCGATATTCCCTTTTTGATCAACAATCTGATGGAGGAGATCCGGCAGAAACACAATATGCCGGAAAAATACCTTTCCGGCGAAGCCTTCAGCCGGCTCCTGTCCTATAATTGGCCCGGGAATATCCGGGAGCTTGAAAATGTTCTGGAACGGGCCGTGACACTGTCAGAGGGCGACTTGATCTATTTGGAATATGTCCGCCTGGAGGAAGAAGTACCGGCGTTGACCATGCGGGAACAGCTTCGTGACGCGGAAAAGCGGATATTGCAGCAGACGCTGGCCCAGTGTGACGGCGACAAGAATCGGGCGATAGCGGTTTTGCATATGAGCCGCAGTTCATTTTATGACAAATGCAAAGAGTATGGCATTAAATAACAGGGGAAAACAGATGCACAAACAGGACGGACGATGCCCGTCCTGTTTGATGGATCGACAGTCCGAAATTTTGGATTTCAGTCCAAATATTTGGATTTTGACAGAAATTTGACGGGAGTATTTTTTCTGTTAAAATGTAAAGCAGTAAAGAGAATGCGGCAATGACCGCGAGAGCCAAAAATGGGAAATGTGATGGGGGATGAGCGGATGAAATTTTGGAAGATGAACGGCGCGGGAAATGATTTTATCATTATCAACAACATCGAGGAGAAGATCCCTCAAGCGCATTTGAGCCATGTTGCCGCAACGCTGTGTGAGCGGCATTTGTCCATCGGCGCAGATGGCTTTATGGTGGTGGAATCCTCCTCGCAGGCCGATTACCGGATGCTGTTTTACAATTCGGACGGCTCCATGGGAGAAATGTGCGGCAACGGAGCCAGATGTATTGCCCGCTACGGTTACGAGAACGGTCTGGCCGGCGACATCCAGCGCATTGAGACCACAGCCGGTATTGTGATCGGGGAACGGAAGAGCCAGCGGCTTTACCGGGTCCGCCTGAATGATCCCAGCGTGGTGGAGCGCAGAGATATCGAAGTGGACGGTAAGGTATATGAGTGCTACTATGTGGAACTGGGCAATCCCGGCATTCCCCATGCGGTAGTCCCCATGACGCAGCTTAAGGAGATCCCGGGAAATGAGCTGTTTGCGCTGGGACGGAAGATGCGGTATCACGAAAAATTCCCCAAGGGCGCCAATGTGAATTTCTTCGAAATTGTCGGAGAGGATCATCTCTATGAGCGGACATGGGAGCGGGGCGTGGAGGACTTCACCTATGCCTGCGGCACGGGTACCGGCTCGGTCGTCACTGTGCTGACGCTGCTGGGAAAAGTCAGCGGCAAAAATGTGAAGGTGGATATGGCCGGCGGACAGCTGGTGATCGATGTGGAGCATACAGGAGATCATGTGGATAACCTGTATCTGACAGGCCCCACCAACATCGTCTGCAAGGGCGAGGTGACCGATGAGGAGTTGACCCTGTAATCTCTGGGTGGTAAGCGAAAGCTTTTCACGATATAAGCCAATGTGTGATTCTATTTTAGGAGGAAAGAACAATGAACAAGAGTTCCATCGTCAAGAATTATCGATTCTTGGCAATCATGCTGGGCGCAATGATCGCCGGATGCATTGTGGGCTGGTTTGCCCCCGGCTTCGGCAGCGCCATCAAGCCGCTGGGCACCGTGTTCATCAACATGATGTTCTGCGTGGTCGTCCCGCTGGTGTTTGCGTCCATCGCCAGTTCCGTGGCGAACATGCGCAGCCGCAAGCGTGCCGGTAAGATCCTGGGCAGCACCGTTGCCACCTTCGTCATCACCGGCGCCATCGCCGCGGTAATCATGTTCGTGCTGATGAAGATCTTCCCGCCCGTACTGACTCCCTGGAGCGAGATCCCCTCTGAGGAAATGGGCGAATATGCCTCCATTTCCGACATGATCGTCAATTTCTTTACGGTCTCTGACTTCTCCGGCCTGCTCAGCCGCAGAGCCATGCTGCCCTTGATCGTCTTCTCCCTGCTGTTCGGCTTTGCCACGAACCTGGCAGGCGGCCCCGATTGCCTGGTGGGCAAGTGGCTGTCCGACCTGAGCAACGTGATGCTGAAGTTCGTCAAGATCATCACCTATTATGCGCCTGTCGCCTTCTTCGCGATTTTCGCGGACCTGGTGGCCCAGTACGGTTCCGCCATTACGGTGTCCTATGGCCGTGCCATGCTGGTTTACTACCCCCTGTGCTTTATCTACATTTTCACCATGTTCCCGCTGATGGCCCGCTTCGGCGGCGGCAAGGGCGCTGTCAAGACCATGTTCAAGCACATTGCCCGTCCCGCGATCGTGTCTCTGGGCACCTGCTCCAGCGTGGCCACCATTCCCACCAATCTGGATGAGGCGGAAGCCACCGGCATTTCCAAGGACGTTGCGGAAATGGTCTGCCCCCTGGGCGCCACCATGCACATGGACGGTTCCTGCTTCAGCTGCGTTTTGAAGATCGCCTTTGTTTGGGGCGTGTTCGGCCAGGCCATGACCTGGGACAAGCTGATCCCCATCGTTCTGGTGGCGGTCCTGTCCTCTGTCGGTATGTCCGGCGTTCCCGGCGGCGGCTATATCGGTGAGTACATTATCTGCTCCATCTTCTTCCCCAATCAGATCGAGATGGCCTTCCCCATTCTGGTCATGATCGGCAATCTGGTGGATCCTCCCGCAACCATGATCAACTCCTCCGGCGACTATGTGGTGTCCTATGTGGTGTCCCGCTTTGTCGATGGCAAGGATTGGCTGCAGAAGGCGCTGAAGAAGCAGAACGGCGAAGCGGTAAGCGAAGAAGCCGCGCAGTGAGCCTTTCATACAATTGATAGCGCATTGAAGTAAAATGCAAGGGTGCGGGTTGCGCTGACCGGCCTCCCGCATCCTTGCATAGCATCTTTAAGAAGGAGCGGAACATCGATGAAAGAGTTTGACAAAATCCCTCTTGGAATCTATCCTACGCCACTTCACCGACTGCCCAACCTGAGCCGTGAGCTTGGCACGAATATCTGGATCAAGCGTGACGACATGTGCGGCGTGGCCCTGGGCGGCAACAAAGTGAGAAAGCTGGAATATCTGCTGGCTGACGCGAAAAAGCAGGGCTGCAGCTGCGTGATGACCACCGGACAGGCGCAGTCCAATCATGCGATGCTGACGGCTGCCTGCGCCAGACGTGTGGGTATGGAATGCATTCTGGTCCTGAAAAAGCGCGGCATCACGGAGAGAAAGGGCAACCAGATCCTGAATTACCTGATGGGTGTTGAGGTCATCTTCGTCGATACGGACAGCTATGATGAGATTTACCGCGAAATGGACCGTATTGCGTCTGAGCGGGGCATCAAGTATTATCAGATCCCGTGCGGCGGCTCCAACGAGTTGGGCTCACTGGGCTATGTGGACTGCATGAGAGAGATTTCTCAGTCCGGAGTCGATTTTGATTATATCGTCACAGCCTGCGGGTCCGGCGGAACGGCGGCAGGAAGCGTTCTGGGCGCGAAGATCTATATGCCCCGGACGCATGTGATCTGCTCCATGGTGGATTCCGATCCCTTTGATGTGATCGTTCCGGAGCTGATGAAAAAAGCGGCGAAGCTGCTGGAAACAGATGTGGAGCTGCCGGTGCCGGATCTTCTGGATATGTGCGGGCCGGGGTATTCCATCCCGTCTGAGGAGGGTAACGAGGCCATTGCCATGATGATGCGGCAGGAGGGGATCCTTCTGGATACCTGCTATACAGGAAAGGCGTTTGCCGGCCTTGTAAAGAGAGCCAGAGAAGGCTATTTCAAGCCGGATGATAACGTGCTGTTTGTCCATACCGGCGGAGCAGGCGGCCTGTTCGCTCAGGATTGGGAGAACATGGAGCTGTAAGTTCCGGATGGACAGACGAATCGGACGAAAGGGAAGAAAACATGAGTATTTGTGATAACATCTCCGTTTCCAAAGAGGGCCATCTGCTGTTTGCCGGTCAGGATGTTGTGACCCTGGCTGAGCAGTACGGCACCCCCCTTTACATAATGGATGAAGATAAGATCCGCGAAAGCTGCCGCGTGTATCAGGCGGCGTTCAAAAAGCATTTCGGCGGGAACTCCCGCCCTCTGTATGCCAGCAAGGCGAACTCCTTCAAGCGGATCTATGAGATCATGAGTGAGGAGGGAATGGGCATTGACGTGGTGTCCAGCGGCGAGATGTATACCGCGATTCTTGCCGGATACGACCTGTCTCACGCCTATTTCCACTCCAACAACAAGACGGATGCGGATATTGCTTACGGTATGGACAACCACATCGGCTATTTTGTGGCCGACAATGTGGAGGAGATCAAGGCCATTGAGGCGGAGGCCGGCCGCCGCGGTATACGGCAGAAGGTGCTGCTGCGCCTGACGCCGGGTATTGATCCGCACACCTATGAAGCCGTCGCCACCGGAAAGGTCGACAGCAAGTTCGGCTCCGCCATCGAAACCGGACAGGCTGAGGAGATCACGGCCTTCACGCTGCAGCAGCCTCATGTGGAGCTGATGGGCTTCCACTGCCATGTGGGATCTCAGGTCTTTGCCGAGGACGTATTTGAGCGCGCGGCCCAGCTCATGCTGGAATTCTGCGCCGATATGAAGAAAAAATACGGTTATGTGGCACAGCAGCTGGATCTGGGCGGCGGCTACGGCGTACGCTATGTCGAGACCGATCCCTATCTGGATGTGGACAAGAAGGTGGGCGAAGTGGCCGCGGCCATTCAGAAAACCTGTGACAGCCTTGACTTCCCCATGCCGGAGATCCATATGGAGCCGGGCCGCAGCATTGTGGCAGCGGCAGGTATGACGCTGTACACCTGCGGCACCGTCAAGCGGATCCCGGGCTATAAGAATTACGTCTCCATTGACGGCGGTATGCCGGATAACCCCCGCTACGCTCTGTATAAGTCGAACTATACCTGCCTGGTGGCCAATAAGATGAATGAAGAGAAGACTCTGGAGGTCTCCGTGGTAGGCCGCTGCTGTGAAAGCGGCGACATTATCCAGCAGGGCGTTATGGTCACGGATACGGTGGGCCGGGGCGATACCATTGCCGTGTGTACGACCGGTGCGTATAACTACTCCATGGCCAGCAATTATAACCGTCTGCCCCGTCCGCCGATCGTCATGCTGCGGGGCGGCAGCGAAAGCTATGTGGCCGTGCGCAGAGAGACTTTGGAAGACCTCTGCCGCAATGATCTGTAATGGCAGCAGATGGTAAATACTTCTTCATGTGGTGAACAGCAGGAGCTATTCCGGAAAGAATAGCTCCTGCTGTTCGTTTGCGTATCAAAATGGCCGCTTGCATGGCCGGCAGCCGTACGGCAGATCCGTCATCCATGCAATTCCTTCAGCAGCGCGATCTCCCGGGCATACCCCTCCAGTTCGTTGGGGGTCTCCAGCACCATGGGTAGGCCCTGCAGCGCCGGGTGATTCACCACGCGGCGGAAGGTCTCCGTGCCCAGAAAGCCTTCGCCGATGCGGGCGTGGCGGTCTTTTCTTGCGCCGCAGGGATTGAGACTGTCGTTGACATGGACGGCCTTCAACCGGTGCAGACCGATGACCTTGTCGAACTCTGTCAGCACGCCGTCCAGATCATGGACGATATCGTAGCCTGCGTCGGAGACATGGCAGGTGTCAAGGCACACGCCCATTTTATCCGACAGCGCCACACGGTCAAGGATCTCCCGCAGCTCCTCAAACCGGCCGCCTACCTCCGTGCCTTTGCCGGCCATGGTCTCCAGCAGCACCGTGGTGCGGATCTCCGGCGTCAGGATGGCGTTGAGGGTGTCGGCAATAAGGCTGATGCCGGCTTCGAGCCCCTGTCCGGTATGGCTGCCGGGGTGGAAGTTATAGAGATTGCCGGGCAGATACTCCATGCGCCGCAGATCATCGGCCAGCGTCATTTGGGCGAACTCACGGGTATGTTCGTCCTTGGAGCAGGGATTGATGGTGTAGGGGGCGTGAGCCACCAGCGGACCGAAGCCGTTGGCGCGGCACAAGTCCATCAATGCCGCCGCGTCGTCGGGGTCGATGGGCTTGGCCTTGCTGCCCCGGGGATTGCGGGTGAAAAATTGCATCGTTGTGGCGCCGATGGACAGCGCCGTTTGCCCCATGGCCAGCAGTCCGGCGGAGGGGGACAGGTGACAGCCGATATAGAACATGGTACCTCCTTACAGCAGGAAGGTGGCGCAGTCCACCTTGCCGTTTTCCATCGTGATTACCCCGTAGGTGGGGCGGCGGGGATCGCCGGCAGCCCCGGGGTTCATGGTGTACAGGGTGCCGTCCCAGTCCACCAGCGGGCAATGGGTATGGCCGAACAGCAGCACGTCCGCGCCCCACTCCCGGGCGGCATACTGGGCCGCCAGCGGAGAGGACTTTACGTTGCGGGTGTGGCCGTGCAGCATCAGAATGCGGACGCCCTCCAGCTCCAGCAGCCGTTCCGGCTCATCGAAGCTGCCCCAGTCGCAGTTGCCGGGAACAGTATCCATGGGGATCTCCGGAAAGCGGTCGTGAAGCGCCCGGGCATCCCGCAGACAGTCTCCCAGATGGAGAATGTGCCGGGGCTGCGTCAGCTCCACGCTCCGGGCCATATTGTCCACCGCACCGTGGGAATCAGACAGAACAAGGACTTTCATGGGACAGCACCTCACTTTGCGTTCCAGTGTACCACAAAGCGATTGAAAAGTGCAAGAAATTCCGCTACAATAGGATAAAAAGGCGGTGATAAAGATGACAGGCGGGATCGTGGAGATCGATCTGCATGGAAAAAATGCGTATCAGGCCAGGGTGACCATCGACGCGGCGCTGCGCCGGGCCAGAGCCGGAACCTACCGGCTGCGGATCATCCACGGCTATCAGGGCGGCACCGTGCTGCGGGATATGGTGCGGCAGGAGTATGCCGGCCGCGTGCTGCGGGTAGTGCCGCTGGATCAGGGCCGCACCGATCTGGTGCTGCGGGAGTTTTAGGAGGCGCCTATGGAGCTGCGGATCGCGCAAATACAGATGTCTGTTACGGCGGACAAGGGAGAGAATATCCGGCGTGCCTGCCGCATGGTGCGTGCTGCGGGAGATATTGATCTGGCGGTGCTGCCGGAGATGTTCTGCTGTCCCTATGACAACGCCTGCTTCCGGCCGTATGGGGAGCCGGAGGGCGGTGAAGCGTATCAGGCCCTCAGCACACTGGCGAAAGAGAAGAGCATCTGGCTGGTGGGCGGCACTGTGCCGGAGCTGGCGGGGGAGAAGGTATACAACACCTGCTATGTGTTCGCACCTGACGGCAAATGTGTGGCCAAACACCGGAAAATGCACCTGTTCGATATCGACGTGGACGGCGGCCAGCGGTTCATGGAGTCGGAGACACTGACAGCAGGGGATACGGTCACCACCTTTGCCACGCCGTGGGGCGTGATGGGCGTATGCGTATGCTTTGACTTCCGGTTTGAGGAGCTGTCGCGGCTGATGACGCTGGCAGGCGCGCAGGTGATCTTTGTGCCGGCGGCCTTCAACATGACCACCGGTCCCGCCCACTGGGAATTGCTGTTTCGCCAGCGGGCGGTGGACAACCAGTGCTTCACCGTAGGCACGTCGCCTGCCCGTGATGAGGCGGCGGGCTATGTGGCGTGGGGCCACTCCATCGTGTGTGACCCGTGGGGCACGGTTGTCCGTCAGTGTGATGAGAGGGAGCAGACCGCCGTCACCATGCTGGACATGGCCCGTGTGGCGTCGGTGCGGCGGCAATTGCCGATTCTCTCTGCCCGGCGCGCAGACGTTTACGAAATGCGGAAAAAGTGAGTCGGCTATCTATTTTTTAGATAGCCAGATATCAGAAAAAAAGAAAACAAGATTGACAAAGGGAGACAGTATCCGGTATGATAGGTTTCGGGAAATGCCTACGCGGCGAAACAGCCGCGCTGGCATTTTCTGTGGAAAGGAAAAGTATAGAAAAAGGAGAGTTTCCCTGCGTATGAAAAATCCCCTGCATGAAAAAAAGCCCAACGGTCTGGCGCTGATCCCCTTTGTGATCTTTATCGCCATCTATATGGGCGCCGGTATCTACTATCAGGTAAAGGGTACGGAGATGGCGTTTTACCAGTTCCCCTCCGTCACCGCCATGTTTTTGGCTGTCCTTGCGGCATTTATCATGTTCAAGGGCACCATCAACGAGAAGTTTGACGTGTTTGCCAAGGGTGCGGCCAATGTGGACATCCTGACCATGCTGATGATCTACATTCTGGCTGGTGCCTTCGCTCAGGTGGCGGCCAACATGGGCGGCCGCGAGTCCACGGTGAATCTGGGCCTGTCCCTGATTCCGGTGCAGTTTCTGGCGGCGGGCCTGTTTGTGATCTCCGCCTTTATGGGCACCGCCACCGGCTCCTCCATGGGCACCGTGTCCGCTGTGATCCCCATTGCCGTGGGGATCGCGGAGAAGGGCGGCTTGTCCCTGACGGTGGTCATCGGCGCCGTGGTGGGCGGCGCCATGTTCGGCGATAACCTGTCCATGATCTCCGACACCACCATTGCCGCCACCCGCAGTCAGCGCTGCGAGATGCGGGACAAGTTCCGGGTCAACTTCCTGGTGGCCCTGCCGGCGGCCCTTGTAACGCTGGTGCTGCTGCTGATCGTGGGCCGTCCGGAGGTGGTCATGCCGCTGGATCAGCTGCCCTTTGATCTTATCAAGGTGGCGCCCTATCTGCTGGTGCTGGTACTGGCGCTGTGCGGCCTGAACGTGTTCTTTGCCCTGACCATCGGCATTTTCTCCGCCGGCATCATCGGCATCTGCGCCGGCGATATGACCATTGCCGGCTTTGCCCAAAGCGTGTGGACCGGCTTTACCAGCATGAACGAGGTGTTCTTCCTGACGCTGCTGTGCGGCGGTATGTCGGAGCTGATCGCCAAAAACGGAGGCATTGCCTGGATCATCCAGAAGCTGCGCCGGGTGATGAAGGGCAACAAATCCGCTCAGGTGGGCATTGCCGCCATGGTCTCCCTGTGCGACTGTGCCACCGCCAACAACACCGTGGCCATCATCGTGGCCGGCGACATGGCCCGGGACGTATCCCATGAGTACAAGGTGGATCCCCGCCGTACCGCTTCGCTGCTGGATATCTTTTCCTGCGTGTTTCAGGGTATCATTCCCTACGGCGCGCAGCTGCTCAGCGCCGCGGCGCTGGCCAACGCCACCGTTACCTCGCCGGAGTTGTACACCAGCCCTGCCGGTATCGTGGGCGGTATGTGGTACTGCTGGTTCCTTGCTGCCTTCGGCCTGCTATCCATCTTTGTGCCCTATGCCGACGGCGTTTGCCGCAAGGACCCCTGGAACTGGGAGTATGGCTGCGCCCAGTCCGGTGTGGAGGCCAAAAAGGATCTGCTGGCACAGGAAAACGAGGAGCAGGAGACATTATAAAATATGTACAAAATTACCGCGGGTGACCGCGGTAATTTTGTTTACGAAAATCCTTGCTGCGGGGACAGATGTGCATGCAACGTAGAGGGTTACCTCTTGCAAATTGGGAATAATTGTGATAGACTAACGAACAACGCGGCCCCAGGAAAACAAAAAGGAGGACTCTTTGATGGTCAAACAATACAGCCAGATGACGCTGCAGGAGCGTCAGGCGGAATATGCCGCCGTAAAGGCGGCTTATGAGCAGCAGAAGGCGCTGGGCCTGAAGCTGAATATGGCCCGCGGCAAGCCGGGCCGCGAGCAGTTGGACCTGGTAATGGATATTGCCGGGATCATGCTCAAGCCGGAGGATTTCATCACCGATGACGGCATCGAGACCCGCAACTACGGTGAGGTGGCGGGCATTCCCGCTGCCAAAGTGCTGTTTGCCGATATTCTGGGCTGCAAGCCGGAGCAGGTGTTTGTGGGCGGCAACGCCAGCCTGCAGCTGATGTACGACGCGGTATCTAAGGCCTTTACCCACGGCCTGCTGCACAGCGAGAAGCCCTGGAGCAAGCTGGAGCAGGTGAAGTGGATCTGCCCCGCGCCCGGTTATGACCGTCACTTCAAGGTGACGCAGTCCTTCGGCGTGGAGATGATTACCGTCCCCATGACCGCCGCCGGCCCCGATATGGACAAGGTGGAGGAACTGGTGAAGGATCCGGCGGTAAAGGGCATGTGGAACGTGCCCAAGTACTCCAACCCCGAGGGCGTGGTGTACTCGGACGAGACCATCCGCCGTCTGGCGGCCATGAAGCCCGCCGCACCCGACTTTATGCTGATCTGGGACAATGCCTACTGCATCCACGAGTTTGACTGCGAGTATAAGCCCTTCCCCGATATCCTGAGCCTGTGCGCCGAAAACGGCAACGCCGACATGGTGTATGAATTTGCCTCCACCAGCAAGGTGACGTTCCCCGGCGCGGGCGTGGGCGTGATGGCCGCCAGTGAGGACAATATCGCCTATTTCAGCAAGCTGATCAATGTACAGATCATCAGCTACGACAAGACCAACCAGCTGCGGCATGTAAAGTATCTGAAGGATAAAGAACATACGCTGGCGCTGATGAAGAAGCATGCGGCTATTCTGGCGCCCAAGTTCCACGCGGTGCTGGACGCGCTGGACAGCGAGATCGCCCCGCTGGGCATCGCCGATTACAAGCGGCCTGTGGGCGGCTATTTCATCAGTCTGGACGCCATGCCCGGCTGTGCCAAGCGGACGCTGGCGCTGTGCAAGGAGGCGGGCGTCACCATGACCGGCGCCGGCGCCACCTTCCCCTACGGCATTGACCCCAACGACAGCAACATCCGTATCGCACCCTCCTTCCCGCCGGTAGAGGAGCTGAAGCAGGCCATCGCCATTTTCTGCAACTGCCTGAAGATGGCGGCGCTGGAAAAGCTGGGCGTGTAAAACTTCATGCGCAGTATTGCGTACCACGATCATGGGCAAAAGCCAGAGCGCATGAAGTTTTTGCGCATCATTTTCGGTTGCCCCGAAGGGGCGAGAAAATGGCGCATCTTGTTGTTTTGCTATGCTTTTGCATAGCAAAACATAATAAAATAAGGCGGCCGGACGCGGCGGCCTTATTTTATCCCGTTGAAGGGAGAAAACGTATGCGACGGAGAAAGACATCCATGTTGGCGGCGGTGCTGGCTGTGCTGCTGCTGTGCGCCTGCGGCGGGCAACCCTCGCGGGAGCCGAATCCGCCCGAACCCCCGGAGGAAGCGCCCTACGACTTTACGCTGGACTATCACCGATGCGCGCCGCTGGTGGAGAAGAAAATCGGTAGTGACCTTGTGGCGGCGGCACGGCTGGTGATCGACGCCTTTCTGGCAGGCGAGACCTCGGTAACGCTGCCGGAGGGTGATTACGGCGGGAATCCCGGCAATGATCTGGGCTATGCCCTCAACAGCATGTGCCCGGCTTTTGGCGCGGTGACGGACTATGACGACTACCACTTTGACACGGAAACCTGCACCGTGACATGGGCCTATACCCAGACACCGGAGCAGGTGCGGGAGGTGCTGGCGGCGCTGGAGCAAACCACAGCCGCCTGCATGGGTACCTTGCGCCAAGGCGACGGTGAGACTGCCCGGGCGCTGCTGCTGTATCACGCCCTGACGGAGCGGGCCGCGTATGATTATGATGTGTCCGGCATTTATGACGACGATCCGGCGGCGTATTGCTTCCGCACCAGCAGCTATGCGGCATTGGTGCTGCACAGCGGCATCTGCTATTCCTTCGCGCAGGCGCTGGCCTTTTTGTACACCCAGGCGGGACTGGACTGCGCCGCCGTGATAGGGGATGGAACGGCGGGCCTTCACATGTGGCTGATGGCTGCCGTTGATGGGAAGTGGTATTATTTCGACCCCACGTGGGACGTGGGCGGCGGCTGGTATTACTTCGGCATTACGGCAGAGGATCGGGCTACATGGGCCGGAGAATTCACCGACGGAACCTTGCTGGGACAGGACGCCGCGGAACTTGCCGATCTGTCTGACACACGCTTTTCCGCGATCAACTGCCGATGGTGGACGGACATGACCATCGACCGGCAGGCGGGGCAGGCAGTTTTTTCCACCCCGGAGGGGGAGGAAACAGTCCTCCCGTTGAACTGAACAGCAAAAAAGAGACTGCGTGCGCAGTCTCTTTTTTTCATTATTCCGTGGCCTTATCAGGTTCCCCGGCGGTCTCGGCGCTGCTCTCCGCTTCGGCAGTGGGGACCTTCTCCACCACCACCTTGCCGTCGGACAGGGTCACCTTGGCGGTGTCGCCGGACTTGAGCTTGCCCTCCAGCATCTGCTCGGCCACGGCG
This sequence comes from uncultured Clostridia bacterium, assembly GCA_945877515.1. GTDB lineage: Bacteria > Bacillota > Clostridia > Oscillospirales > Oscillospiraceae > Vescimonas. The sequence continues at coordinate 29,478 of CAMCSE010000006.1, forward strand.
TCCTCCACGGTGTTCTGGATGGAACGGCGCAGGGGACGGGCGCCGTACTCGGCATCAAAGCCGTTCTTGGCCAGCATGGCCACGGCGTCCTCGTCGGCGGTGAGGGTAATGCCCTGCTGGGCCATACGCTTGCCGGTAATGGTCAGCATACGGTGGGCGATCTTCACGATGTCCTCCTCCGTCAGCTGACGGAACACGATGGTCTCGTCAATACGGTTCAGGAACTCCGGCTTGAAGGTGCGCTTCAGCTCAGCCATCACAGCCTCGCGGATGCGGGCGAAGCGGGCGGCCTCGTCCTTCTCGGCGTTCTTCTCGCTGCCGTCAAAGCCCAGACGGGTATTCTCGGCGGCGGTGATGTTCTTGGCACCCACGTTGGAGGTCATGACGATAACGGTGTTCCGGAAGTCCACACGGCGGCCCTGGGAGTCGGTAACGATGCCGTCCTCCAGAATCTGCAGCAGGATGTTCCACACATCCTCGTGGGCCTTCTCGATCTCATCGAACAGCACCACGGAGTAGGGTTTACGGCGTACCTTCTCGGTCAACTGGCCGCCCTCCTCGTGTCCCACATAGCCGGGAGGCGAGCCTACCAGACGGGACACGGTGTGACGCTCCATGTACTCGGACATGTCGATGCGGATCATGGCGTTCTCATCACCGAACATGGCCTCGGCCAGCGCCTTGCACAGCTCGGTTTTGCCCACGCCGGTGGGGCCAAGGAACAGGAAGGAGCCAATGGGCCGCTTGGGATCCTTCAGTCCCACACGGCCGCGGCGGATGGCGCGGGCCACGGCGGCAACTGCCTCATCCTGCCCCACAACACGCTGCTGCAGGGTCTCCTCCAGCTTCAGAAGGCGCGTGCTCTCGTCCTCCGTCAGGCGGGTGACGGGGATGCCGGTCCAGCCGGCCACTACGTTGGCAATGTCCTCGGCGGTGACGGTGCCGCGGTTCTGACTCAGCTTTCTGCGCCAGTTGTCCCGCTCGATCTCCACCTGATCGGTGTAGTTCTTCTCAATGTCGCGCAGCTGGGCGGCCTTCTCGTAGTCCTGCGCGGCAATGGCCTCGGCCTTTTCCCGGTGCAGGGCGGCGATCTTTTCCTCCAGCGACTTCAGGTCGGGGGAGGCGCTCTCCGCCTTCATGCGCACCTGCGAAGCGGCCTCGTCCATCAGGTCGATGGCCTTGTCCGGCAGGAACCGGTCACTGATATACCGGCGGGAGAGGGTCACGGCGGCCTCCAGCGCCTCATCGGTGATGGTCAGCTTGTGATGGGCCTCGTACTTGTCCCGCAGACCCTTCAGAATGGCGATGGTGTCCTCAGGGGTGGGCTCACCCACGGTGACGGGCTGGAAGCGGCGCTCCAGCGCGGCATCCTTTTCAATGTACTTGCGGTACTCATTGAGGGTGGTGGCGCCGATGACCCGGATCTCGCCCCGGCTCAGGGCAGGCTTGAGGATGTTGGCGGCGTCCACGGCGCCCTCGGCAGAGCCGGCGCCCACGATGGTATGCAGCTCATCGATGAAGAGGATGACGTTGCCGTCCTTCTTTACTTCATCCAGCGCGTTTTTGATACGCTCCTCGAACTCGCCGCGGTACTTGGTGCCGGCCACCATACCGCTCAGGTCAAGGCTCAGAAGCTTTTTGTTCAGCAGCTCCTCCGGCACGTCGGCGGCGGCAATGCGCTGGGCAAGTCCCTCGGCGATGGCGGTCTTGCCGACGCCGGGTTCGCCGATCAGCACGGGGTTGTTTTTGGTGCGGCGGGAGAGGATCTGCACCACACGCTGGATCTCCTTGTCACGGCCGATGACAGGGTCAAGCTTGCCCTGCCGGGCCGCCTCGGTCAGATCTCGGGTAAACTCCTCCAGCGTCTTGCCGGTCTTTTTGTTCTCCTTGTTGGGGGTTCCGGCGCCGCTGGTGACAGTATGGGGACTGGTCTCGCTGAGCTTCTGCTGTACGGAGGCGTACATCTTCCGGGGATCCACGCCCACGGTGCGCAGGATGCGCACGGCCATATTGCTGCCTTCCCGCAGCAGTCCCATCAGCAGATGCTCGGTGCCGATGTAACCGGCGCCCATCCGGTGGGATTCGCCCACGGCCAGCTCGATCACGCTTTTGGCACGGGGCGTCAGGCCCTGACTGGGGGCGTCGCCGGAGGTGCCCTGTCCCACGCTGCGCTGGAGGATACCGGTGATCATCTCGTCGGTGAGACCGTATTCGGACAGCACCCGGTGGGCGATGCCCTCCTCCTCCCGCAGCAGGCCCAGCAGCAGATGCTCGCAGCCTACATAGCCATGGCCCAGATCCTGGGCAGCCTCCTGCGCCAGACGCAGGGATTCTTCCGCACGGGGGGTGAATTTATTCTCATTCATCAATGGTCACATCCTTTCGATTTCATGGCCTTACTGGGGAAGCTTTTTCAGCTCATCCCGCAGGCGTGCCGCTTCCTCGTAGTTTTCACTGTCGATGGCGGCCTTCAACTGGTTTTCCAGCGCGTTGCGCTGCCGCTCCTTCTGGAGCCGTGCCTGTTCGTCCCGACCTACCAGCCCGGCGGGGACGGTGGGTTCTTCTTCGATGCCCGCGGCAGTCCGTGCCGCCTCCTCCAGCGGAGCGGGGAACTCGGTCATGCGGTTGGACAGCATACCGAAGTCCTCCAGCAGCGAGAAGGGATCGAGGAAGCTGCGGCGAGAGGGACGGAGGGTTTGGTACAGCCGGTCGGTGTACCCCAGTTCCTCGGCGCACGCAGGGCACAGGTGGACCTGTGTCACCTTGCCGTTGATATTGCTCTGATAATAGAAGGTGGCTTCATTCCGGCCACAGCGTTCACATTTCATCAATCATAACCTCCTTTTGGAAAATCAAACCAAATGGATCAATACCTGCTTGAAAATATCGGCCCGCAGCGTGTCCCGACAGGACCGATCCACGCGGCGCAGGGCTCTGTCGCCTGTGGCTGCCAGCAGCGACTGTCCGGCCTCGGCGGAGACGGCTTCGCTGTCCACCAGATTCTGCACAATGGCCCGGGCGCTGGCGGCGTCCAGTTCGTCCCCGATGGAATTGATGACGTGCATCAGCAGCGTCTCGCGGTCTGTCCGCACCCGTGTGATACGGATATAGCCGTTGCCGCCCCGGCGGCTCTCTACAATGTATCCATGCTCCGGAGAGAAGCGGGTGGACATCACATAGTTGATCTGGCTGGGCACGCAGTTGAACCGCTGGGCCAGATCACTGCGCTGCAGCTCCAGCACGCCGTCGGTCTCCTCCAATGCCGACTGAATAAAACTGGCGATCACGTCCGATATACCCATTTGCATGACCTCCTTCAATTTGACTTTGCCTTTCTTTGACCTTTGAGCGTATCATACACCTTTTGCCCAATATTGTCAACAGGTAAATTTGACTTTTTTTGACCTTTAGTGTAAACAATTTATGAACAAGGGGAACGCAATTTCAGGTTGCGGGAAAAATGGGAAAATTTGAAAAACGCAAGTTGAAATTGCTGTACAAGAGGGGAGAGGTAGAGTATAATAAAAATAGTATAAGGGAGGAAGAATGACACGGTGAGAGGAGAGGCCTATGAAAACCAAGACCGCGCTATGCCTGACGATCCTGGTGATGCTGCTGTGTGCCATGAATATGGTAATGGTCTGGCAGCTGACTCATGTCAAGGAAAGCAGCACCGTAGAAATGACGGCCACAGTAACGGATGTCGATTGCAAAGTTGGACTCGTCTACGTCAAGCCGGATAATACGCTGTATCTGCCCAACGTCATGAAAAGCGACCTTTCTCCGGAGGCCATGGAGTCCCTGGTGGGCCAGAAGGCACATTTCCGCATGAAGGAGAGCACCGCCCAGTTCTTCACTCACGAACAGTATGGTGAGATCTTGTCATTGAGTACCGATGAGCGGGACATCTTCACTCTGGAGGACTATAACCGCGCCATGCAGGCCGATAACGCCCAGGGCTGGCCGGTATGGTTCATGATAGAAGGAGGCCTGCTGGTGCTGTTGCTCTATTTCACGTGGAAGTTAAAAAAGGAGAAATTATGAACATTAACTGGAACGATCCCAATTTTCAAGGGTTTAAGGGGCAGAACCCCTTCCAGCGCCCGGAGGGGCAGCCGCGGAAAACGCGCAAGGCCATCGGCACGCCTTTTGGTCGGACGGTACTGAACCTGGCGGTGACGCTGGTATTTGCCGCCGTGTATTTCTATGTGGCATTGCCGGCCATCAATCTGAAATCGCCGGACTTTTATGCGTTTGTGCTGCTGCTGTGCGGCGTATATGCCGTGTGTGCCATACTGACCTCCGGGTTTCAGGGAAATGGAGCCAAGGGCTACTTTAAGTTTCTGAAAAAGCAGTGCCTGATCCCGCTGCTGCTGGCGGCGGCCATGGTGGTGATTGCGCTGGTGGGCAGCGCTTTGGGCTGGCAGGTGTTCCGGGCCGCAGCCTATCGTGACCTGCTGACCGTGGAGAACGGCGATTTCGCCGCGGAGGTGGAGGAGATCTCCTTTGACCAGATTCCCATGCTGGACAAGGATTCCGCCGCCAAGCTGGGCAACCGCAAGCTGGGTGAGCTGGCGGACATGGTCTCCCAGTTCGAGGTGGCCGACAACTATACCCAGATCAACTACAAGGGCCGCCCTGTCCGTGTCACGACGCTGCAGTACGGCGATGTCATCAAGTGGCTGAACAACCGCAAGGACGGGCTGCCCGCCTACCTGATCATCGACATGGTGACCCAGAACGTGGAGGTGGTGCGTCTGGAGGAGGGCATCCGCTATACCACCGCCGAGCATTTCAACCGCAATCTGTACCGGTATCTCCGGTTCCAGTATCCCACCTTCATTTTTGACGAGCCTGCCTTTGAGATCGACGAGGAAGGCCGTCCCTGGTGGGTCTGCCCCCGGATCGACCGTACCATCGGCCTGTTCGGCGGCACGGATATCACCGGCGCGGTGCTGGTGAATGCCGTTACCGGTGAAAACGCCTACTACGATGTGGCGGATATCCCCACATGGGTGGACCATGTATTTACCGCCGAGCTGATCATCCAGCAGTACGACTATCATGGCACCTATATCAACGGTTTCTGGAACTCCCTGTTCGGCCAGCGTGAGGTGACCGTCACCACCGATGGGTACAACTATATTGCCATCGGCGACGATGTGTATATGTATACCGGCGTTACCTCCGTGGTGTCCGACGAGTCCAATGTGGGCTTCATCCTGTCCAACCAGCGCACCAAGGAGACCCGCTTCTACGCCGTGGCCGGCGCGGAGGAATACTCGGCCATGGACAGCGCTAAGGGTCAGGTGCAGCAGATGAAATACACCGCCACCTTCCCGCTGCTGCTGAACGTGGCGGAGCAGCCCACCTATTTCATGGCGCTGAAGGACGCGGCGGGACTGGTGAAGATGTACGCCATGGTCAACGTCAGCCAGTACCAGATCGTGGCCACCGGCGCCACCGTGGCGGAGTGCGAGAGCAACTACCGCCAGATGCTGCTGAACGGTGGGCTGATCCAGCCGGAGGACAGCACCCTGCCGGAGGAGCAGCTGGCGCTGACCGATGCCCATACCGGCGTCATTACTGATATCCGGAGCGCCGTTATGGAAGGCAACACCTGCTATTACCTGCGCATCGACGGGGTGTGGTATACCGGAAAAGCCGTTGATACGCCGGAGCTGATCCTGTTGAATGTGGGCGATGTGGTGACGGTACGCTGCTATGCGGCGGCCGGCGGGATCGCCCAGCCCATCTACAGCGTGGCGTATGCCGACGCACCGTCACCCGCCGGAGAACAGATACCGGAAGAAACCGCGTAAAGAGCAAAAACCGGACCCGATGGGGTCCGGTTTTTGGCTTTTGCGTATTTCCGCTGAGAAACGCGAAATACGCCTCACACCACCTGAAAGATAAAAAACTTTAGATAATTCGTCTCCTCCACGCCCCAGAGGATCGGATGATCGGCGCACTGCTGGCGACATTCGATCTGCCGCAGCTGCACCCCCGCGTCGCGGGCGGCGCTGCGGAGCATTTTGATAAACAGCTCCTCCGTGGCGAAGTGGCTGCAGGAGCAGGTGGCCAGATATCCGCCCCGGGGCAGCAGCTTCATGGCCCGGTAGTTGATCTCCTTATACCCGGTCATGGCGTTGGCCACCGTCTTGCGGCTTTTGGTGAAGGCCGGCGGGTCAAGAATGATGAAATCATACTTTCGGGGCTGCTTTTCCAGCTTCGGAAGCAGGTCGAACACATTGGCGGCCACACAGTCCATGACGGTTTCCAGCCCGTTGCGGCGGGCGTTCTCCGCCGCGCACTGCACCGCGAACTCCGACACGTCCACGGCGGTGACATGGGCCGCGCCGCCTTTGGCTGCGTTCAGGGCAAAGGACCCGGTGTGGGTGAAGCAGTCCAGCACGGTTTTGCCCTTTGCCAGCTTCGCCACCGCCAGACGGTTGTACTTCTGATCCAGGAAAAAGCCGGTCTTCTGCCCGTTTTCAAAGTCCACCGTGTAGACGATGCCGTTTTCCGTGATGTCTACGGTGGTGGTCTCCGGCGGCGTTTCACCGGGCAGGGGATGCCAGCCCTTGTTCTGCGCCATCCCCTCCCGCTCCCGGAGGGCCACATCGTTGCGCTCGTAGATGCCGCGGATCTCCTGCCCATCCTCCCGCAGCACCTTGGCCAGCAGGGGAAACAGCCGGTCCTTGATGCGCTCCATGCCAAGACTGAGGGTCTGGGTCACCAGCACGCTTTCAAACCGGTCCACCGTCAGGCCGGGGAACAGGTCGGCCTCTCCGAAAATGACGCGGCAGCAGCGGCTGTCGGTTTCGCCCATCACCGTCTTGCGATAGTCCCACGCATAGCGGATGCGGCGCTCCCAGAAGGCGTCGGAGAAGTCATCGTTGGCGTTGCGGCTCACCAGACGCACCCGAATCCGGGAGTGGCTGTTATAGAAGCCGCAGCCCAGCCAGCTGCCCCGGCGGCTCACCACGTCCACCAGCCCGCCGTCCTCCGGCGTGCCGTCCGCGGCGGTCACTTCGCCCTCATAGACCCACGGGTGGCCGCCTGTCAGCGCGGCTTCTCCCTTGGGCGTGATGGTGATGCGGGGATAGGGACGCAGTGATTTCATGTCGTTTCTCTCCTGTAAAGACAAATAATATCATATTATACCACATCATTTTTCCCGGCGCCACATATATATTGGGGAGAAACTGTGGAAAGGGGAATCGCCATGCCCAATATTTATTTGAGTCCGTCGACGCAGGAATACAATCCCTACATCACCGGCGCGGGATCGGAGGAGTATTTCATGAACCTCATTGCCGACGCCATGGAACCGTACCTGCGGGCCAACACCATCCGCTTTACCCGCAACGCGCCGGATATGACCGCCGCATCCTCCATCGCCCAGGCGGCCCGGGGCAGCTATGACTTCTATCTGGCGCTGCATTCCAACGCCTCCGGCGACGGCAGCACCGAGGGGCGGCAGCGGGGGATCATTGCCTTTTACTATCCCGCCAGTACCAACGGGAGACGGGCCGCCGGCATCTTTGCGGAAAATCTCAAGCGCATTTACCCGCTGCCCAATCTGGTGACCACCCGCGCCACCACCACGCTGGGAGAGGTACGCCAGCCAAAGCCGCCGGCGGTGCTGCTGGAGATCGGCTATCATGACAACACCGCCGACGCGCTGTGGATCCAGGAGAACATCCAGAACATCGCGGAGAATCTGGTCCAGTCGCTGACGGAGTATTTTGGCCTGCCCTTCATCTATCCCATGACGCCCCGCACCGGCACGGTGATCACCCAGCGGGACGCGCTGAATGTGCGGTCTTACCCGGCCCTGAGCGGACAGATTGTGGGCAGCGTGCCGCCTCAGGCGCAGCTGACGGTATACGGTCAGTTTGACGGCTGGTACAGTATCGGCTACGGAAATCTGGCGGGCTATGTGCTGTCGGATTTTGTGCAAATATAGGCACTTCCCACAAAATGTTTCCCGAGTGCGGACAAATTTTCCACGATAGTGTGTTTTTCTTCTTGACAGTTTACCGTAATGAGGGTAGAATTATGAAGGATTATTATCGAATGATTTAGGGGAAGCATTCGATTATTTTCTATGGACAGCCACCATCCCCATCCCTGTTTACCCCCGGATGGAGGGCGATTGTCCGGATACACCATAATTAACGGGAGGAAACCATGATCAAGATCGTATACGCGGTGCTGATCGCTGCCGCGGCGTTTGGTCTTGGCATCCTCGCTTGTATTCTGATCCACCGGCAGAAGGCCAAGCGCGACCAGCGCCAGATCGAGAGCGCCGAGCAGGAAGCCCTGCGCATCGTCAACGAGGCCATCAAGAATGCCGAGAGTAAGAAACGCGAAGCATTGGTGGAGGCAAAGGAGGAGATCCTGCGCTCCCGAACTGAATACGAGAAGGAAGTCAAGGAACGCCGCGCCGACCTGCAGAAGCAGGAGCGCCGTTTGCAGCAGAAGGAAGAAAACCTCGATCATAAGACAGAGCAGATCGAGAAGAAGGAAGAGTCTTTGGCCGCCAAGCACGCTGCCGCCGACCGTGAGCAGGAGGAGATCCGGCTCATCAAGCGCAGCCAGACCGAGATGCTGGAGCGCATCTCCGGCTTTACCGCTGACGAGGCCAAGCAGTATCTGATCGCACAGGTGGAGTCTGAGGTTACCCACGAGACTGCCCTGAAGATCAAGGAGATCGAAGCACGCGCCAAGGAAGAGGCCGATTCCCGTGCCCGGGAGATCGTGGCCACCGCCATCCAGCGCTGCGCCGCCGACCATGTGGCCGAGATCACCGTCAGTGTGGTACCCCTGCCCAATGACGAGATGAAGGGCCGCATCATCGGCCGTGAGGGCCGCAACATCCGCGCCATCGAGACGCTGACCGGCGCCGATCTCATTATTGACGATACCCCCGAGGCCATTACGGTGTCCTGCTTTGAGCCGGTGCGCCGTGAGGTGGCCCGCCTGGCACTGGAAAAGCTTATCGCTGACGGCCGCATCCATCCCACGCATATTGAGGAGATGGTGGAGAAGGCCAAGCGTGAGGTGGACGCTGTGATCCGCTCCGAAGGCGAGCGTGCCGTGCTGGAGACCGGCGTCCGCGGCCTGCACCCCGAACTGCAGAAGCTGCTGGGCCGTCTGCACTACCGTACCAGCTATGGCCAGAACGTTTTGCAGCACTCCATTGAGGTAGCCCATATCGCCGGCATGATGGCCGCTGAGCTGGGCGCTGACGTTCACGCCGCCAAGCGTGCGGGTCTGCTGCACGATATCGGCAAGGCACTGGACCATGAGTTCGAGGGCACGCATATTTCCCTGGGCGTGGAATACGCCCGGAAGTATAAGGAAAAAGAGGAGATCATCCACGCCATTCAGGCCCATCACGGCGACGTGGAATGCAAGACGCTGGTGGCCTGTCTGGTACAGGCGGCCGACGCCATCTCCGCTGCCCGTCCCGGCGCGCGCCGTGAAAACCTTGAGAATTACATCAAGCGCCTGCAGAAGCTGGAAGAGATCACCGGGACCTATCCCGGTGTGGAGAAGAGCTATGCCATTCAGGCGGGCCGTGAGGTGCGCGTGATGGTGAAGCCCGAGCAGGTCAGCGAGGATGAAATGGTGATCCTGGCCAGAGAGCTGGCCAAGCGCATTGAGAACGAGCTGGAATATCCCGGTCAGATCAAGGTCCATGTGCTGCGTGAGACCAAGGTCGTGGAATACGCCAAGTAAACAGGAACCAACACTGTGCGACACCCTCCCCTGAGGTGCCGCACAGTTGCATCTGGGGAGGAATATGCCATGAAAGGAAAGTTTTTCGCTGTACTGCTGGCGGCATGTATGCTGCTGCCTGTGCTGACCGCCTGCGGAAGCGGGCAAGAACCGGATGTGCCGCCCGTGTCGGAGAATGGCCAGACGCAGCAGCAACAGCAGCAGGATGCGGAACAGCAACAGGACGACGGCTTTGCCGCCTCCGTCAGCGGACGGGTGGAGGATCCGGAGGGACTGCTGACAGAGGAACAGAAGCAGTTGATGATCCGGCTGCTGAACGACTGGTACACGGATATCGCCCTGTTTGACGAGCCGCAGCTGGACAGCCTGTTTGCCGACGAGAAGGACGCCGCCATGCACGAGGCGTCTATCCGCACGCTGACCGCCATCCGGCAGCAGGCGCTGACCGATCTGCGGATGAAGGACGTGGACTATGTGCTGACGGTTACCAAAGCGGAGCCGCATGAGGACGCGGACGCGTTACCGGGACAGATACACGTTGAGGCTGATGAGACCACCGTGATGCACTTTGCTGCCACACCGGATGTTGACAGTAAGATGTATGATGTGCCCCATATCTTTGAACTGGTTCCCGCAGAGAATGGTCAGGGCTGGCTAATCCAACACCACGAGGCTGACGACAATCCCTATTTCAGCCTGACCTACCGGGAGGGGACAACGGCGGACGCCCGGCTGCCCCAACTGCTGCGGGCCATTGAGCGGCGGCAGCTCCAGCGGCAGGAGACGGTGCAGGTAACGCTGGAGAGCGACCATGCCTATGACCGTCAGGCGGCAGAGGCCTATATGCGGCAGTACGACCACCAGCGCAGCGGCGCATGGTACGCCTATGATGACGTAGGCGGTAACTGTATGAACTTCGGCTCTCAGGTGCTGCTGGCCGGCGGCATCCCCATGGACGAGCAAGGCGGCGACAAGTGGTATTGGTACGGCCAGAACACGCTGGATCTGTCGTGGATCAACGTGGGAAAATTCTACAGCTACGCCCGCGATAACCGGGGCTACGGCCTGGTGGCGGATACTGAGGCCAACTACTACACCGGCGATGTCGGGGACATCCTGATCCTGGGCCCCGACGGCGGCCATAACCATACCACTGTGATTTCCGGCATTGTCCGGGACGCAGCAGGCCAGACGGTGGATTACCTGCTGTGCTCCAATACCACCAACTATACGGATTTCCCAGCGGGAGCCTATTATTACACCAGCCACCGGCTCATCAAGATCTATGGATGGAATGACGTCCATGTGGACATATCTGCATAAAAACTGTGACCGCCGGGAAAAACAATGTTTTTTCCCAGCGGTCATTGCACTTTCTGCTGGATTGTGGCATAATACCCAAGGAAAGAACCATAACAGGAGGACGTCATGCTGTATAACATTCTGGCCATCGGCGACGTGACCAGCGAGGACGGTCTGAAGCATCTGCGCCGTCACCTTGCGCCGCTGAAAAAGCTGAAAAATATTGCGTTCACAGTGGTCAACGGGGAGAATATCTCCGGCACCGGGCTGACGCCTGCCCAGGCGGACGAGCTGTTTGCCGCCGGTGCCGATGTGATCACGCTGGGCAACCACACCTTCGGCCGCGTGCAGATCGCGGACTATCTGGAGGACAACCGCTATATCCTGCGGCCTGCCAATTTCTCCGGCCGTATGCCGGGGCGGGGCTGCGGCGTGTACGACTGCGGTCCGCTGCGCATCGCCGTTATGACGCTGATCGGCCGGTGCGACCTGGACTGGAAGGCCGCCGATCCCTTCACCACCGCCGACAAGCTGCTGCGGGAACTGAACGAGACGGAGAAGCCCACCTTTACGCTGGTGGACTTCCATGCCCAGGCCACCAGTGAGAAGCTGGCGCTGGGCTACTATCTGGACGGCCGCGTCAGCGCCATGTGGGGCACCCACACCCATGTTCCCACCGCAGACGAGCGGGTGATGCCCAAGGGGACCGGCTATATCACCGATCTGGGCATGACCGGAGCCATCGAATCGGTGCTGGGGATTCCGCCGGAGCAGTCCATTGAGGTGTTTCTGGGCGGTTTGGCGGGGCGCTACCGCTTTGCCGACGGTCCCTGCAAGGCACAGGGCTGCCTGTTTACCCTGGATAGCGATACCGGACTGTGTACCGCCGCAGAGCGGCTGGATATCCGGTAATCATCAAGCAAGAAAAGGAGATCATTGTCATGTCTGTCGAAAAAGTAAGAGAGTACCTGAAGCCCTACGGCGTGACCGACCGCATCCGGGAGTTTGAGGTGTCCAGCGCCACGGTGGAGCTGGCGGCGCTGGCGGTGGGCGTGGAGGGCGCCCGCATTGCCAAGACCCTCAGCTTCAAGGTCGGGGAGGACCCCATTCTGGTGGTGGCCGCCGGCGACGCCAAGGTGGACAACAGCAAGTATAAGCATTTCTTCGGCGCCAAGGCCAAGATGCTGACCGCTGAGGAGGCGGTGGAGCGGATCGGCCACGCCGTGGGCGGCGTGTGTCCCTTTGCCCTGCCCGCCGATGTGAAAACATATCTGGACGTATCGCTGAAGCGGTTCGACACCGTGTTCCCCGCTGTGGGCAGCGCCGCCAGTGCCATCGAGCTGACCTGCGACGAGCTGGAGCGCTGCTGCGGCGACAACTTTGTGGCATGGGTGGACGTGTGCAAGGGCTGGCAGGCTGAGGAAGCGTAAATGACCGGGGAAAGCTGTCCCTGCAAGCGGAAAAAGTGTCCGCGGCACGGCGATTGCGCCGCGTGCCGCGCCCATCACGCCGATTCCGGACGCCTGCGTCCCTGTGAACGAGAACGGAACAAGGAGAAAGCAAATGGTACGCATCCTTCACGCGGCTGACTTCCATCTGGACAGCGCCTTTACCGGCTTGAGTGAACAGCAGGCGCGGCAGCGGCGGCAGGAGAGCCGCGAGCTGACCCGCCGCATGGTGGAGTACGGCAACGACCACGGTGTGGAACTGCTGCTGCTGTCCGGCGACCTGTTTGACAGCGGGAATGTCTACAGCCAGACGGCGGAGGAATTGTCCGCCGCACTGGCGGAGTTCCGGGGACAGGTGGTCATTGCGCCGGGCAACCATGACTGCTATACCGCCGCGTCGCCCTACGCCCGCATCCTGTGGCCGGAGAATGTGCATATTTTCACCACGCCTTACATGAGCCGCTTTACTTTTCCCCAGTACGGCTGCACCGTCTACGGCGCGGCGTTTACGGCGCCGGAGGCGTCGGAGAGCGTGGCACTGGAGGGGATCGCCGCCGGAGAGGGGGGTGTGGCCATCGGTGTGCTGCATGGCGAAGCAGGCGCAAAGGACAGCCGCTACCGGCCGGTCAGCGTGCAGCAGATCGCCCGCAGCGGTCTGGACTATCTGGCGCTGGGCCATGTCCACACCTGCTCCGGTGTGCTGACGGCGGAGGGGACGGCCTACGCCTATCCCGGTTGTCCCGAGGGCAGGGGCTTTGACGAGCTGGGGGACAAGGGCTTTCTCATGGGCGAAGTGGACAAGGGCAGCGTGAAGCTGCGGTTTGTGCCCTTTGCCCGGCGGCGGTATCAGCTGCTGACGGTTGATGTGACCGGCAGCCAGCCGCGGGAGGCCATCCAACAGGCGCTGCCGCCGGAGACAGAGCGGGATATCTACCGCATCGTCCTGACCGGGGAAACAGACGGCGGTGTGGATGTGGGCAGACTGACGGAGGAGCTGACGGACCGCTTCTACGCACTGGAGATGCGGGACCGCACCACCGTGCGGCGGGATATCTGGGACGGCTGCGGCGAGGATTCCCTGCGGGGCCTGTTTTTGCAGAAGATGCGCCAGCGGTACGACGCTGCCGCGGATGAGACGGAGCGGCGGAAGCTCCAGCAGGCGGTGGGCTTTGCCCTGTCCGCCATGGAGAACCGCGACATGTGATAAGAACGCCTGCAAGGCGTTTGCGGAACGAGAGAATGGTATAAGGAGAAGCATATGAAGCATATCCTGATGATCGGCACCGGCGGCACCATTGCCAGCGAAATGACCCCGGAGGGCCTGACCCCGGAACTGAACACCCGCCAGCTGCTGTCCTTTGTGCCCCGGATCGGTGAACTGTGCCATGTGGACTGCATTCAGGTATACAGTCTGGACAGCACCAATCTCCAGCCCAAGCACTGGCTGGGGGTGGCGGAGACCATCCGGAACCACTACGAGCAGTACGACGGCTTCGTGATCAGCCACGGCACCGATACCATGGCCTATACGGCGGCGGCGCTCAGCTATCTGGTGCAGGGCAGCCCCAAGCCTATCGTGCTGACCGGAGCGCAAAAGCCCATCTGGTTCGACGGCACCGACTCCAAGCGGAACCTGACAGATGCGTTTCTCTACGCCTGCCGGGGCTGCGGCGGCGTGCAGATCGTCTTTAACGGCAAGGTCATTCTGGGCACCCGTGCCCGCAAGACATGCTCAAAGAGCTTTCAGGCCTTCTCCAGCGTCAATTATCCGGATCTGGCGGTGGTGCAGGACGACCATCTGCTGCAGTATATGTCATGTCCGGTGGCGGAAAAGCCTACCTTCTATGACAAATTGGACGATAATGTGGGGCTGCTGAAGCTGATCCCGGGGACAAAACCGGAGCTGGTGGAGTTCATGGCGCAGCACTATGACGGACTCATCATCGAGAGCTTCGGCGTGGGCGGACTGCCGGAATACGGCAACCTGTATGACATTCTCCGCGCCGCCGTGGAGCGGGACAAGATCGTGGTGATGACCACTCAGGTGCCCAATGAGGGCAGCGACCTGACGGTGTATCATGTGGGCGGCCATCTCAAGCAGACGCTGCGGCTACTGGAGGCCTACGACATGACCACGGAGGCGGCGGTGGCCAAGCTGATGTGGATCATGGGCCAGACCCGTGATTTTGCCGAGGCGGAACGGCTGTTTTACACACCGGTGGCGAGAGACATCCTTTACAGCAACGATTGAATGGCGGCAAGCGTGCCGGCACGTCCGGACGGCTGCGTTTTTCCGCACCGGCCAGACCTAAGATTTTCCGACGATAGAAAAGGTGTGTTCCCCGCCGGGGAACATACCTTTTTGCATAATCCCCGCCGGAAATTCCCATAATAGGGAAAACCGGAGGAGGATGTATATGGTGGACTATGACACCCGGACGGCACAGCTGGACGATCTGCTGGGCGTAGGGCGCAATTTCGATATGGTGGGCCGCGAGGTCAGCGTAGGCGGACGGCGGGCGCGGCTGTGGGTGGTGAACGGCTATGCGGAGGATGCCCTGATCGAGCGGATGATCGGGCGGCTGCTGGCGGTGGGAAGCTTGAAAGGCGTCCCTGATCTGGCGGCATTTCTGGCGGCCTATGTAACGGTGCCGGACGCGGCGGAGGTGACGGAGGTCCATGACATGGTGATGGGCGTGTTTGCCGGTAAAACGCTGCTGGTCATCGACGGCTATGACGGCGGCATATTGCTGGACGCCAAGGAGTACCCCACCCGCAGCGTGCAGGAGCCGGACACCAGCAAAGTGCTGCGGGGCAGTCACGACGGCTTTGTGGAGAGCATCATGGCCAACGCGGCCCTGCTGCGGCGCCGTATCCGGGATCCGGCGCTGACACTGGAGCGGTATCAGGTGGGCGGCCGGTCCCAAACGGATGTGGCGCTGGTCTACATGGCGGGAGAGGCCAATGAAAAGTATCTGGAGCAGCTGCGGCAGAAGCTGAAGGCCATCGACGTGGGCTCCATCTCCATGAGTCAGGAATCCATCGCGGAGTGCATCGTACCCAAACAGTGGTGGAACCCCTTTCCCAAAATTCGTTACACGGAGCGGCCCGATGTGGCAACTGCCAGCATCATGGAGGGCAGTATCCTGCTGATGATCGACAACACGCCGTCGGTGATGCTGCTGCCCACCACGCTGTTCAGCTTTGCCGAGGAGATCAATGACTACTACTTCCCGCCGCTGATCGGCACCTATCTGCGTATCATACGGCTGGTGGTGCTGTTTTTGACGGTGTTCATCACGCCGCTGTGGTATCTGCTGGTGAAAAACGGGGATATCCTGCCGGGGGAACTGGAATTTCTGCTGGTGGAGGACGAGTATTTCGTGCCGCTGATCGTGCAGCTGCTGCTGGTGGAGCTGATCGTGGATATCCTGAAGCTGGCGTCCCTCAACACACCGGACGCACTGAGCAACTCCTTCAGTATGCTGGGCGCGCTGATCCTGGGGGATTTCGCGGTACAGGCCCGGTGGCTGGTGCCGGAGGTGCTGGTGTATATGGCGTTTGTGGCAGTGGCGGGCTATGCCCAGCACAGCTACGAGATGGGCTACGCCTGCAAGCTGGTACGGATGGTGCTGCTGATCCTCATCTGGCTGTGGGACAGCTGGGGCTTTGCCATCGGCGTGATCGGCGCAGTGGTACTGATCGCCTCCACCCGGACGGTAGTGGGCAAGGGGTATCTCTATCCGCTGATCCCCTTTAACGGCAAAAAGCTGATGAGAATGCTGAGAAGGCGGCCCATCAATAAGGACAACACATAACATAGCAGGCAGACGCGGAGAGCGTCTGCCTGCTGTTACTTCTGCAGAGGAATGGGGATGTATCGTTATTTGTCCAGCAGGGGCAGCTTCCGGTCACGTCCCCAGAAGAACAGGGCCACCGTGCCGGGACCGGTGTGGCTGCCGATGGTGGTGCCCACATAGTTGATCACCACTTTGCCGTTGAGCTTGGGGAATCTGGCTTCAATGAGATCGGCCAGCGCACGGGCGTCGTCATAGCAATCGGACTGGGAAATAAAGCACTTGCCGTCGTAGTCAAGGCCGTTGTCGGCATACTGCTCCATTCGCAGCAGGATCTCCTGAATGACCTTTTTCTTGGAACGGATCTTGGAGCGGGGGATCAGGTGACCCTGCTCGTCCATGTTCAGCAGCGGACAGATGCCCAGCACGCCGCCGATAAAGCCCGCCGTTTTGGAGATGCGGCCGCCCTTGACATAGAAGCTCAGGTCGGTGGAGAAGAACCAGTGGTTCATCCGCAGCTTGTTCTCCTCGATCCACTGGTGCAGGGTGTCGATGTCCATACCCTCGTCCCGCAGGTCGGCCAGCGTCTCCATAATGAGACCGTAGCCGGAGGAGGCGCCCAGAGAATCCACAATGTAGATCTTCCGGTCGGGGAACTGTTCCCGGGCAATGAGGGCGGCACTGGTGGCGGAGTTATAGGAGCCGGACAGCCCGGAGGACAGGCACACATGGAGAATGTCCTTTCCGCTTTCCAGAATGGGGGTGAACAGTGCCAGATATTCGGAAATGTTCACCTGCGAGGTGCTGGTTTCCGCACCGTTGGCCATGGCCTGATAGAAAATGGGGAAGGGCATGGACTGTCCCAGGTCATCGGGATAGGTTTCGCCGTTCAGGGTGAAATGAAAGCAAACGTATTGAATATCACGGGCCACAAATTGCTCGTGGGTCAAGTCGGCTGTGGAGCAGCAGGTCAGTGCGTAAGACGCCATGGTAGAATCCTCCCAATTGTTGAAATGCAGCCTTGCAGGCTGTATTTCCAGTATACAGCAGGGTGGGGGAAAAGCCAATCTACGGCTGCGGGAAGAGGACTCTACCAAAAAAGAGGAGTAAAATCGCATAAATAGAGCGATTCTACTCCCGGTAGAGTACGGCTTTCAACGTCTTTTGGGAATGCGCGCGCACAAAAAGACCAGCAGCAGGCAGGGAATGGCCAGAATAAACAGCTGCCACAGATTGCGGGAAAGGAAGGTCAGGTACACCGTGGCGATGATACTGACCACCAGTGCGGCGATGATATAGCGGTTGCCCCGCCCGCCGTTCCACACCGAGCGTAGTACCAGCAGCGTGACCAGAGAGACCGGTACGGCATAGACAAATACCAGCCACACCACCATGCCGCAGATCCACAGTATCACAAACACGAACAGCGCCATGGTCCAAATGCCCAGTATCGTCACCAGCGTGATCATATTGGTGGTATAGCTGGACTCGTTGACCGGCTTGTTGTAGATGGCCGGCTCGATCTCATTATGAGGCTTGAGCAGGTAGTCCACATCCACACCGAAGATATCGGCGATCTGCATCAGCACGAACACATCGGTGGTCACATCGCCCCGCTCCCATTTGGAGATGGATTTGTCAGAGTAGTTCAGTTTTTCCCCCAGCTCCGCCTGCGTCATACCGGCGGCCAGACGCAGCCTGATAAGATTGCTGGCAATGGTGGCCTTGCGTTCGTCCATAACAGCGTTCCTTTTACATGTAGTATTTCTCCCATTATTTCGAAAAAATGGGAGAATGTCAAGTAAAGAATGTGAAACAATATGGGGAAGGGATCACATGCGCATTTCGCGGGGCAGCCAGCGCTTGCGCCACAGAAAAAGCAAAAACAGCATCCCCCGGAAACACAATTCGATGCACATGGCGATCCACGCACCCTGCAGCCCCCAGCGGGGCACCATGAGAAGCGTCAGCGTGACACGCACGCCCCACATACTGGTAAAATTCAGCACGGAGCTGAGCAGTGAACTGCCTGCCCCCTGAAACACACCTGCCGACACGATGGAGGCGCCGAACAGCGGTTCGGAAAACACCACGATCCGCAGAACTGCCGTACCCAGCGCAACTACTTGCGCATCGGGACTGAGCAGACCGATGATCCACGGGGCAAGTATATACATCAGGGCAGAGGCGGCCAGCATGATCCCCATGCCCAGCAGCACCGCGACCCATCCCAGTCTGGTCACCAGATCCTTGCGCCTTGCTCCGATGCTTTGGCCGATCAGCGTGATGGCGGCGCTCTGCACACCGTAACCGGGCATGTAGCACAGGGCTTCTGCCGTAACAGCAAAAGAGTTAGCGGCGATGGAAACCGTACCCAGAGGAGCGATGATACCGGTGGTGACCACCTGCGCGCTGGACATAACGAACCGCTCAATGGCAACGGGAATACCCAGCTTCACAGCGCGGCGCAGCTGTGCCGGGACGAAACGGAGCTTCTCATTCTGCCGCAGGCCCAATACCGGCGAACGCAGCAGAAATATGCACATGATGATACCCACCACGGTCTCGGACAGTGCCGTGCCCAATGCCGCGCCAGCTACGCCCAGACCGGCGCCCGGCAGAGTGATCGGCCCCCATTGCCGTGTGGGAAAGATCAGCAGGGCATTAAACAGCACATCCAGTCCGCACATCAGCACCAGCAGTATGCTGGGGGTACGCATATTGCCGCTGGCCTGCAGGAGTCCTGCGGACAGACGGTTCAGCTGTACGAAAGGCAGGGAAAGGGCAAAAATAAGAAAGTAGGAGGAGGCGTCGGGGCAGAGAGCCGCATCCGCCCGCAGCAAATGGGGCAGAGGCGCGGAGATTCCCCCGCCGATGGCGGCCAGCAGGAGACCGAAGCCCAGGGCGGACAGCAGAGCCTGCTTCGTCAGATTACGGGCATCCCGCTGGTCTCCTGCGCCGATGCGCTGGGCCACCATTACGGAAAAGCCCACCATCAGCGCATGACACAAACCGTTGAAAAGCCAGGTGCTGGAGGCAACCAGACCAATGGAAGCGGAAGCCTCCTTGCCGAGACGGCCCACCATGGAGGCGTCAATATACTGCATGGCAATGGAAGAGAGCTGGGCCAGAATGGCCGGAACACTCAATTGCAGCGTCAACAGGATCTGCTCCGGCAGCGATAACGAATCACCTGCCCGCAAAACCGCCAGCAGGTCCTTCTTCGGCATGGTATCGCCTTCCCTTCTTGTGGCATAAAGTACCATCATTATAGGGGGTTTTCCCAAAAAGGTCAAGGATGGGCTTTGGCAAAATAAAACAGTATGGCGCGGCCTGCGCCGCGCCATACTGCCCGCTATCCCTCTTTTGTTCCGCTACCGGATCAATTGCCGGCTGGCGGCGTACTCCTCGTTGATCTGGGCCAACTCCTTTTCACCGTCGATATACGGCTGATAGATGGCCTCCACACGTCCGCCGCCGGAATTGCCGCAGCCGTTACAGCCCTCGCAGCTGCCGCCGCAGGCGCTCAGTGCCCGGCGTACGATCTCCTCCCGCTGCGCACGGGTGGTATCTTTGATCAATAGAGACTGCATGTGTTCTCCCTCCTGTTATCCCGCCATAGTCAGCATATTTTCCATGAAAATACCGTAGCCCCGGGACGGATCGTCAATAAGCACATGGGTCACAGCCCCCACAAACTTGCCGTTTTGCAGAATGGGGCTGCCGCTCATGCCCTGCACGATGCCGCCGGTGGCTTCCAGCAGCTGGGGATCCGTGACCTTCAGCAGCAGGTTGCGGGTGTCATGCCCGCTGCCGTACAGCCGCAGGATCTCCACCTGATACTCCCGGGTCTCATGGCCGCTGATGGTAGAAAGAATGGTGGCCGGTCCGCATTTGACCTCCCGGGCCTGGGCCACCGGAAGCGCCTGTGTGGCGTCGATAAAGCCGGCGTCTGCCACCTTGCCGAAGATACCGCCGTTGGTATTGGCGGTCAGAGTGCCCACGTCACGCTGCACCGTAAAGTCGCCCCGCAGCTCGCCGGGATCGCCCCGCTGCCCCTTTTTCACCGCCTTGACGGTGGTCTCCATAATGGAGCCGCTGCACAGCGTCATCAGCTGGGCCGTGTCCACATCGGTGATGCCGTGGCCCAATGCGCCGTAGCTGGCTGTCTGGGGATCATAGTAGGTCAGTGTGCCGATACCCGCCATACTGTCGCGGATCCACACACCCAGCCGGTAAACACCGTCACTTCCGCACTGGGGTGTGTCGGTGAAGGTGATGAGCCGTTCCCCGCGCCGTACCTGCAGGGATACCGGCATGCTGCCGTTTTGCTGCAGCAGCGATTGCAGCTGCTCCGTGGACTGCACCCGGGTGTCATTGACCTTCAGCAGCAGATCGCCTACCTTCAGGGTATCGCTGCCCTCCAGTGACACCACCAGCGCGCCGTCAGAAAACAGTTTGATGCCCACCGCCTTGCCCAGTGGGATCAAAGTGCGTTCTCCTTCCGCCGCCCATGTGGGCGAGATAAGGGAGAGTACCAGCAGACAGGAAAACAAAAAGGATAGCCATCGCTTTTTTCGCGTTTCATACAAAAGGATCACCCTTTCACGACGAAGCGCGTGCTGCGCGTCGCCAGATCTGTCACCGGTGACTGCATTATTTTTTGCGAAAACCGCCCCATCATGTCCGTTAAAAACAGGCAGCGCTGACAACTTTATAAATGCCATTTTTTCACAATATTGTATGAAAGAAAAGTAGTTTGACAAAGGATTGTCGAATCAGTATAATGTGATATCATACATAATGAAAACCACTACATGCCACGAGGAGGCACAATGGATATTTTTGAAAAATGCTATGCCCCGTCTTTGGCTGGTGAGCTGAAGGAAAAAGGGGTATATCCCTATTTCCACGCCCTGCAGTCCCGCCAGGATGTGGAGGTTACCATGGAGGGAAAGCGCCGGATCATGCTGGGCTCCAACAACTATCTGGGCCTGACCATCCATCCGGAGATCATTGAGGCTGGCGTCAAGGCGCTGGAGAAGTACGGTACCGGCTGCTCCGGCTCCCGGTTCCTTAACGGCACGCTGGAGCTGCATCTGGAGCTGGAGGCGGAGCTGGCCAAGTTCCTGCGCAAGGGCGGTGTTGTCACCTTCGGCACCGGATTCCAGTCCAACGTGGGCATTATCTCCGCCCTGGTGGACCGCCACGACTATGTGATCTGCGACAAGGAAAACCACGCCAGCATCTATGCCGGCTGCCAGATGAGCTATGGTAAAATGCTGCGTTACCGCCACAGTGACATGGCGGAGCTGGAACGCATTTTGCAGAAGATCGACGGCAAAAGCGGCGTGCTGATCGTTACCGACGGCGTGTTCTCCATGGGCGGCGACATCGCCAAGTTGCCGGAGATCTGCCGGCTGGCCAGGCAGTACGGCGCGCGGGTCATGGTGGACGATGCCCACGGTCTGGGCGTACTGGGCGAGGGCGGCCGCGGCACTGCCAGCTATTTCGGGCTGGAGGATCAGGTGGATATCTATATGGGCACCTTCTCCAAGTCGCTGGCGTCCCTGGGCGGCTATATGGCCGCATCGGCGGAGGTGGCGGAGTATGTGCGCCACGCCTCCCGGCCCTTTATCTTCTCCGCGTCCATCCCGCCGGCCAACTGCGCCACGGCGCTGGCAGCCCTGCGTCATCTGGAAGCCCATCCGGAACTGCCGGAGCGGCTGCGGGAATTGAGCCTGTACGCCCGCAAGGGCTTTACGGAGCGGGGTGTCAGGATCCGGGAGAGCGCCATGGAAGCGCCCACGCCCATCATTCCTTTGTATACATACGAGACCTATTGGACCTTACAGGCGGCGGCAGAGATCTATGAACGGGGCGTGTATGTGAACCCCACGCTGCCGCCCGCCACACCGGAGGGTGAGGCGCTGCTGCGCACCAGCTACATGGCCACCCACACCGAAGCGCTGCTGGATGAGGCCATGGACATCATCTCCGACGTAATGGTGAACCATCATGTGTAAGGTCGCCATTGTCACCGGAGGTACCTCCGGCATCGGGAGAGCCACCGCGCTGGCGCTGCAGTCGGATGGCTGGACCGTTTATGAGCTGAGCCGCCGTGGGGAAGGTATGGCGGACGTGCGCCATATTGTGGCGGATATTACCAAGGAGGAGACGCTGTCCGCCGCTGTGGCACAGGTGATGGCAGAAGAGGGACGCATCGATCTGGTGATCAATAACGCGGGCTTCGGCATCTCCGGCGCCATTGAATTTACCACTACTGAGGAGGCCCGGCGGCTGTTCGACGCCAACTTTTTCGGCATGGTGCGGATGAATCGCTGCGTGATTCCCCTGATGCGGGCGCAGGGCAGCGGACGGATCATCAATCTCAGCAGCGTGGCGGCGCCTGTACCCATCCCGTTTCAGGCCTATTACAGTGCCGCCAAGGCCGCCGTCAACGATTACACCATGGCGCTGGCCAACGAGCTGCGGCCCTTCGGCGTCAGCGTCTGTGCCGTGCAGCCGGGAGATATCAAAACCGGCTTTACCGCCGCCCGGGAAAAGGTGGTGGCCGGTGATGACGTGTATCAGGGCCGCATCAGCCGGTCGGTGCAGCGCATGGAGCACGACGAACAGACCGGCATGGATCCCGCCAGGGCGGGACGCTTCATCGCCAATGTGGCAGCCAAGGGCAGTGTCAAGCCGATTTACACCATCGGCGCCAGCTACAAGTTCTTTGTGTTTCTGGTGCGTATTCTGCCCTATCGCCTGCTGAACTGGATGATCGGACTTCTGTATGCCAAATAAAAAATATCCACCCGCAAGGGTGGATATTTTTTATGAAATAATCATTTACTAATAAAAACAACCATTATTGCAGCGCTTTTGTTCGCTCATAGGCGGCGATCACAGCGTCCATGGCGGCGGCACGGAAGCCACGCTGCTCCAGCGTCCGGACGCCGGCAATGGTGGTGCCGCCGGGGGAGCAGATGGCATCCTTCATGGCGGCGGTATGGCCGCCGCCCTCCAGCGCCAGCTTCGCCGTACCAAGCAGCATCTGGGCGGCGTAGCGCTGCGCCTTCTGCCGGGGAAGGCCGGCATAGACCGCGCCGTCGGCCAGCGCTTCCATAAACAGACAGGCAAAGGCACCGCCGCAGCCGGCCACGGCACTGCCGGCGTCGATCAGGCTTTCGTCCAGCTCCTCCAGCATTCCGGAGCGGCGCAGCAGGGAGACAAAGCCCTCCCGCTGGGCCTCTGTCACATTGTCGGAGCAGCAGTACATGGTGACGCCCTCGCCCACCTCCACAGCGGTGTTGGGCATGATGCGGATCACCGGATAGTCGCCGCCGGCCATTTCCCGAATGCGTGCGATGGTCAGGCCCGCCGCCATGCTCAGCAGCACGAAGGGAGTGGTGCGCTGCCGCAGGACGGGAGCGATTTCGGGTAACATTCCGGCCATCATCTGAGGCTTGACGCCCAGCAGGATATAGTCACATTCCCGGGCGATCGTCTGGTTATCGGTTACAGACGCGCCGATCTCGTCGGCCAGCCTGGCGGCCTTTTCCGGCGTCCGGTTGGCAAGATAAATGCAGCTGCGCACCTCCACCGTTTTGGCGGCAGCCCGGGCCAACGCGCCGCCCATGTTGCCGGTACCGATGAATCCGTAGGTCATAAAAGCGCCTCCTTTTATTATGAAACGATCATTTTATATGAATTGACAGAGAAAAATGGGCAATAGGATCGCCGGAACCATATTCAAAATGCGCAGCTTGGTCGCCCCCAGCAGGTTCAGACTGATGCCCATGATCAGCAGCGAGCCCACAAAGGTGATCTCATTGATGACCATTTCGCCCAGATAGGGGGCCACCAGTGAGGCCAGCAGTGCGATGGAACCTTCTACCACAAAGACTGTTACACCGGACAGGGCGACGCCCAGTCCCAACGTGGAGGCGAACACCACCGACGCCACGCCGTCGATGGCCGCTTTGGAGATCAGCAGGCTGTGCTGATGCTGCAAGCCGCTCTCCAGCGGACCCATCACTGCCAAAGCGCCCACGGCGAATACCAGCGAGCCGGTGACAAAGCCTTCGGTGACGCTGCTGCCGGAAAAACGCCTTTGCAGCGCTTCCCCCAGCTTATTGACGGCGGCGTCAATGTCCAGCAGTTCGCCGATAAGAGTGCCTACCACCATAGAAATAATGGGAATCAGGGCGTTGCTGCTCTTCAGCAGGCCCGGCACGGCGATGCCGATGGTGATCAGCGACAGCACCGCGATGAGAGAATTGCGCAGACGCTCCGGCAGCAGCTTTCCGATAAGCATGCCGATCAGACCTCCTGCCACGATAGCGCCGCCGTTTATCAGGGAACCCAACAGGATCATGGGATCAGCCCTCTTCCGTTCAATAAGTCCTGCACCACCGTGCCCGCCATCAGCAGCCCCGCCACGGAAGGGACCCACGACACACTGGCTGGCACGCTGCGCCGTCCGGGAGGCGGCGCCTCCAGCTGCCGGGTCTCAGCGGGCTGCTCGGGGCTGAATACCACCTTCAGGTGGTGGATATCCCGGGCCCGCAGCTCCTTGCGCATGACCCGGGCCAACGGACAGCCGGAGGTCTTGGCGATATCCGTAATGGTCAGCAGTTCCGGCTGCAATTTATTGCCGGTGCCCAGCGCCGTGAGGATGGGAATGTGATGCTGACGGGCCTGCTGGATCAGATCCAGCTTGCAGCTGACCAGATCGATGGCGTCCACGATGTAATTGTACCGGGCGGTAAAGAAGTCCTCCCGGTGGGCGGCGTCGTAGATGCCGACGATGGGATGCACTGCCGTCTCCGGGCAGATGTCCCGGCAGCGGGCGGCGGCGGCCTCCGCTTTTGGCTGCCCCACAGTGGAGTGGAGGGCGTACAGCTGGCGGTTGATGTTGCTGAGGGAGACGGTGTCGCCGTCGATCAGCGTCAACTCACCGATACCGGCGCGGCACAGTGCCTCGGCAGCATAGCTGCCCACGCCGCCCAAACCGAACACCGCCACGTGACTGCGGCGCAGCTTGTCCATGGCCGCATCGCCCAGAATCATTTTCGTTCGTAAAAATTCTTCCTGCATCATTGCTTCGTTTCACATACAGGAAAGGACCGGCACGGCGCCGGTCCTTTCTTTGGTTTCAGTCCTCTTCTCAGAAGCCGACGTACTTCATGCCGGAGCCTTCCGTAACGGTCTCCACGGCAGTCTGCTCGCTCAGCCATGCGGCATAGTCCTCATTCTTCAGCTGATTCTCCGCCAGCACCTGCCAGTAGGGAGCGCCGAAGCTGTCCAAATACATGACGTGACTGCCATAGGTGCTGTCGATCACACCGGCGTCGCCCACTTTGCGGCCGTCAGCAAAGCACCAGTCCAGGAACTCCTGTACAAAGCTGGTATCCTTGGAGATCCCCTCGTACAGACCGCCGTTGGCAGCGCTGCCGGTGTCGCCGGACAGCTCCGCAGCCATCTCCGCAAACAGCTCGGCGGTAGCGCCGCCGTCCTGCCATTCCTTCAGGGCCTTTTCAGCATCGGTACGGGCAATGTCCTTCAGCTCGGCCAGATCAGCCTCATAGGTCTCAGATTCCTGATCCAGATCGGAGTCATCCACCTCAAAGAGAATATGGCGCACATTGACCACATTGTAATCCTGACGGCTGCGGCTGTGGAACAGCGCAAAGTAGATGCTGGAGTCGGTAACGACAGTGTCAGTGTCGCCGGCAACGCGGGCAGCGTCGAACACCCAGTTCACCAGATCGGTGTCGGCATAGGTAGCTTCCTGCGGATGGACATAGGTGGCAATGTCCTCGTAAGCGGCGGCGATATCCTCCAGAGACTCACCGGCGGCATAGCGGGCAGCCGCGTCGGCAGCAGCATCCTCAGCGGCCTGCTTGGCGGCGGCCTGCTCGGCATCGGTAGGCTCCACGGTGTTGCCATCGGCGTCAGTGGTGCTGGCGGCGGTGGCCTTAAAGGAGACATACTCGTAATCGGCGACGTCAAAGGCGTTCTTATCGGCGTCATAGCAGGCCTGCAGCGCTTCGTCGGTATAGGACAGACCGCTGATATACTCACTCTGATAGTGGGAAGCCAGCGCGTCCATTTTGCAAAGCTTTTCAAAAGTACCGGCGGTCATGTTGGAACCGAAGGCACGCTTCAGATAGGCGGAATAGGAAAGACCGTTCTGCTTGGCATAGCCCTTTACCGTCTCAACGGTGCTGCTGACCTCTTCCGAGATATGCTCGTCATCGGCCAGACCGTCTGCCTTGGCCTTTTCACTGAGCAGATAGGTCTGGGTCAGATTATTCTTGGCAGTGTCCTTCAGGAACTGGTCCCAGGTGATGTCGCCCTCGTCCGTCACGCCCAGAAGCATTTTGGCCATGGCATTGAGGGCCTGATCCTTCATGGAAGTACTGGTGTTCAGCCCCATATAGCTGGCATACTGGGAAGAAGTGACGCTGTTGAGAGCGCCGTAGTAGTAATAATCCACTTCCGCGGCGGTGAAATCCTTGCCGTCCACGGTCAAAGCGGTGGCATTGCGCTGGAACACGCCGGAGTTATACAGCAGCACAACGGCGGCGACAATGACAAACACGATGGCGATGCCGCCATAGAGAAGTTTGTTCTTTTTCCGCTCGGCCGCTTCCTTGGCCTCGCGCTCCGTCTTGGGATCCACATAGCCCTGAGCGGCCAGCTCCTGACGGTTTTTCTTTTCTCTGGATGCACTCATTTGTTTTCAGTCCTCTCAAGTGATAGGCGCAATACGCCCTTGGTCGTAAAATACCTGATTATTATACAGTAGATTTGCCGAATGTGCAAGTATTATATTTTTCCGGCCTTTTGCGTACCGATCGGCACAAAAGCGCCGGGGCGGCAGCGCAAAATAGAGAGAAGCAGCCTTGCGGCTGCTTCTCAATTGCATCGGGTCAAGTTATAACCTGCACCGTTTCCTAGCAGGTGGGTTGTCTCCAGCTTGCTTTACTGCTTCCATCTTCCAACCGCAAACGGCAGCCGGGAGGCCTGCAAACCACACGCTGATCCGACATCCCCTATAACAAGATGTGAGGATAAAAAAGACCCGCATACATCGTGTGTGGGGTGAAAACGTCATACAACGCCCTCACCTTGCGCATAGTATACCACGCAGTAGGGAAAAAGAAAAGAGAAATTTGCAGTTTTTCTCAGGAATCTTCTTCCTCGTCCTCCATCAGCTGTTCCATAAACAGATCGTAGACCCGGTCCAGTTCCTCATCGCTGTCCAGCGTGGAGAGCTGCTCCTCGC
>CAMCSE010000007.1 GCA_945877515.1 uncultured Clostridia bacterium
TTTGAACGGCGCGGGAGAAACTTGTTTCTCCCCGCCGCATTTATTTATACTATTTATGCTCTTTGAACGGCTCTATGAGGACAATGTGGCGGGCAAGATCGACGATGTCCGGTTTGCCAAAATGTCCAAACGCTACGAACAGGAGCAGGGCGAGAACGCAAAGAAGATCAAGGCGCTGCGGCTGGAACTGAAAAAGGACGAAAGCAAGCGCATGGACATTGACGATTTCCTTGAAACGGTGCGGCGGTATACGGACGCGACCACCATTACAAAGCGTATGGTCGCAGAGCTGATCGACCACATTGAGGTGTACCACGCCGAAAAGCAGGACGGCGTTACCAATCAGCGTGTCGTGATCTACTACAACTGCATCGGCGCTTTCGATGTGCCGGATCGCCGGAAGATCCCGGAGGCCGACATTATCATGGAAACGAGAAAAGGCGTAGCACTCAGCTACGCCCCGGAACAGGTTGCAGTATGAACTTTTCAGGAAATAAAAAAGCAGAGTGTCCATTACAGGATACTCAGATCCTATAAGGACACTCTGCATGGTCGGAGTGGGGGGACTTGAACCCCCGGCCTCTTGGTCCCGAACCAAGCGCGCTACCAACTGCGCTACACCCCGTCAGCCTTTCCATTATAAAGAGTATTTACAGTTCTGTCAAGGGCAAAATTTCCATCAAAGAGAAAACTGAACAGTCCATAGGAAGGAGTGACATGAACATTTCATGCCACTCCTTCATGATATCCATTTCCCGGAAAATATCAGCGATCTTTCTCCCATTCTTTCAGGGGCTTCAGCTCCTCATAGAGCCGTACATAGCTGCGGTGACGGCTCTCCGGGATCTTCCCTTCCTTCACTGCCTGCAGCACCGTACATCCTTTCTCCTTGACATGCTGGCATCCAACAAAACGACAGCCGCCAAGGTAAGGCGCAAACTCTGGAAACGTCTCCGGCAGATGCTGCTTCAATTCCCACTCCAGCGACTGGGCGTCGAAGGACGAAAAACCAGGAGTGTCAATGACATATGTTGCTTCGTCCAATGGGAACATCTCCACATGACGGGTGGTATGACGGCCGCGGCCCAGCGCCTTACTGACCTCACCCACCGGCAAGTTGAAATGCGGAGCAAGGGCGTTAAGTAGGCTGGATTTCCCCACACCGGAATTGCCGGTCAGCACACTCAGCTTCCCTCGCAGTGCCTGATACAGGTCAGAAAGGCCCTCCCCTGTTATGGCACTTACCCGCAGCACGGGAATGGCAGACGCACTGTAAATCCCATACAGCTCATCGGCACTGTCAAGATCGCACTTATTCAGTACCACCAACACCTGACAGCCCTTCAGCACTGCGATAGCGCTGATGCGGTCAATGAGATAGGGGTCTGTCACCGGGATGGCGGCGGAGGCAATGATCACCAGCTGGTCCACATTGGCGGCAGCGGGACGCTGGAACTGATTGCGGCGCGGCTCAATAGCCTGCACCATACCCTCTCCGCTGCCCAGCTCCTGTATCTCCACCCAGTCGCCCACCAATGGGCTCATGCCTTCCTTACGAAACTTACCCCGGGCACGGCATTGGAGCACCTCACTGCCGGTATTGACATAATAGAAGCCGCTGAGGGCCTTCTCAATCCTGCCCCGGCTCAAAAGCTGATCACCTGCGACTCGGTCGCCACACCGTTGATGCGGGCGTATACGGTGGACGCTGTTCCGGGCTTTCCCTCATAGTCATAGCCCACGGTAGCGTCGCTGCCGCTGAAGATCTTTGTCTCCACCACCTGATCATCCATGATAAATTCAACACGGATGGTATCCTCACCGCTGAACTCATCGGGAACCAGATACTCTACCCGAACCGTTCTGGTCTGATCGCCCTGTGAGCCATACACCGTGAAAACAATCTCCGTGCCGCCTTGTACTTGTGTCCCGGGCAGAATGCTCTGCGCCAGCACATCACCCTCGTTTGCAAAGGGATCATAGTAGCGGTATTCCGGCTTGCCGACTTTCAGGCCCAGCTTTTCCGCTTCCGCCTTGGCCTTTTCATACTTCATGGTGGTAAAAGTAGGAACCGTGATGCTCTCCGGGCCTTTACTGACAGTCAGGGTGACGGTATCGCCCTTTTTCAGCACAGTACCCGCAGCAGGCTCAGTCTCCATGATTTGACCGGCAGTAAACTCAGTGGAAAACGCCTCTGTCTGGATGATATTCAGATTCAGGTCATATTGCTGCAGCTTCAGCTTCGCATTCTGGTAAACGTTGCCCAGCAGGTTGGGCATGGTAATCTCCTGTCGCTCGGCACAGACATAGACTTGGATCACAAAGTTGCTGCGGCGCTCCGCACCAGCCGCAGGATCCTGCTGTACGATCTGGCCCGGCTGGTAGTTGCTGTCGTTCATGGTACCCACCACTTCGATGGTGAAAATATCCTTTATGGTCTCCAGTTCGTTGGCGTCCTCCACCGTGTAGCCCAGAATATTGGGCACCTGATAAGCCTTGTTCTTGCCGCCGCTTCCGCCAAAGCCGGCAAAGATCACCACAAATATCAGCACGATCAGGGCCACACCGGCCGCCAAAAGTCCTGCCATCTTCTTGTTTTCACGAATATAGGCAAGTATCGAGCCGCTGTCCTCGTCATCCTCCTCTTCGGCCTGACGGTTTTTGACTGCAGCCGCTACCCGCTGAACGGGAAGCTTGCTGGTAGGCTGTTCATCCACACTGGCCGTCAATTCGGTGCGGATATAGTCCAGATCCACAGTGGGATCCTTGCGGAATTTTTCCAAATCCATCAGCATGGCGTCGGCACTCTGATAGCGCTTATCGCGGTCTGCATTCATGGCCTTCATGCAGATCAGCTCCAGTGCCGCGGGGATATCGGGGTTGATCTCCCGGGGGCTGAGAGGTACGCTGCTGAGGTGCTGAATCGCCACGGAAACTGCGCTGTCTCCTTCAAAGGGCAGCCGGCCGGTCAGCATCTCGTAGAGTACCACACCGGCGCTGTAGATATCGCTGCGGGCATCCAGACGTTCGCCCTTAGCCTGCTCCGGTGAGATATAGTGGACACTGCCCAGCGCCTCCTGTGCCAGTGTCTGATGGGCGTCAGCCAGACAGGCGATACCGAAATCGGCCACCTTCACGCTGCCGTCCCGCAGCACCATGATGTTTTGGGGCTTGATATCCCGGTGGATGATGCCGCGGCTGTGGGCGTGACTGAGACCACGCATGATCTGGGTGATAAAATGCAGCGCCTCCCGCCAGTCCATATGACCGCGACGCTCCATATACTGTTTGAGTGTGATCCCGTCGATGAGCTCCATGACGATATAGTCAATGCCCTGCGTACTGGACACATCGTAAATAGACACGATATTGGCATGGCTCAGCTGTGCGACAGCCAATGATTCGTCCCGGAAGCGGCGGCGGAATTCCGCGTTCTCCGCCAACTCACTTTTTAAAATTTTGATGGCCACAAGCCGGTTGAGGCGATGGCACTTGGCCTTGTAAACATTGGCCATGCCGCCCGAACCGATCAGTTCCAGCAATTCATAGCGGTTATCCAGCATTTTTCCAATGTACTGATCCATTTGCGGTCATCTCCTTTCATAGATTTTGCAGCAGTACCACCGTAACATTGTCCGGCGCCCCCTGCTTTTTTGCCGCGGCCATCAGCCGGTCAAGGCAGCTATCCAGATCACTTCCGTGCATGACCTCGAACAGCATCTCTTGGTCTGTCACCGTGTTGACCAGACCGTCCGTACACAACAGCAGGAAATCCCCCTGTTTCCACGTCACGCGGAAACTGTCAGCTTCCACCTCGGCGTCGGGTCCCAGCGCCCGTGTGATCAGGTTTCGTCTGGGATGGCGGCGGGCCTGGGCCGGGGTAATGTCGCCCCGTTCCACCATGTTCTCCACCACGGAGTGATCCCGTGTGATCTGCCGGATCCCATCATCGCTGATGAGATAACAGCGGCTGTCTCCTATGTTGAATACCATCGACTCTGCGTCGCGGCATACGGCGCAGACCAAAGTCGTTCCCATACGGGAAAGGGATTCGTCCTCTGAAGCCCGCGCCCGAATCGCAAGATTCGCCTGCGAAATGCCGTCCAGCACCGCACTCTTTACATGGGGCCAATCCATGGACGGCGTGATCGCCGTTTGCAGCTCCTGCAAAAGCGTATTCACGGCAATGGTGCTGGCCGTATGGCCGCCGTTGGTACCGCCCATTCCGTCGCAGACCACCGCAATCGTACAGTCCGCGATAACGGCGGTGGCATAGGCGTCCTGATTCTCACGCCGCACCAAACCGGTATCCGTGATCCCCCAGATCCTCATGCTCTTTCCTCCTCCATGGCCTTGCGGCGCAGTTGGCCGCAGGATGCGTCAATATCGCCGCCCAGACTGCGGCGCACCGTGGCGGTGACGCCGTGAGATTCCAGCCGCTTCTGAAACGCCGCTGTGCGGCGGCTGGGCTTGAAGGGACTTTCCGTCACCTCATTGAGCGGGATCAGATTCACATGCCCCGGCATGCCGCGGATGCGCTGGGCGATCAGGTCGGCCTGCCAGTCGTGATCGTTAACGCCGTCGATCATGGAATATTCGAAGCTGATACGGCGGCCCGTCTTTTCAAAATACCGGTGGCAGGCGGCAAACAGTTCCTCCACATCATAGGCACGATTCACCGGCATGATCCTGGACCGTGTTTCACTGTCCGGCGCGTGGAGAGATACCGACAGCGTCAGCTGCAGATTCAGTTCCGCCAGTGCATCGATCTGCGGCACAATGCCGCAGGTGGACAGGCTGATGTGCCGCATACCGATATTCAAGCCTTCCGGACTGTTGACCAGTTCCAGGAATTTAAGGACATTGTCCTTATTATCCAGCGGCTCGCCAATGCCCATGAGAACGATGTTGGAGATATTCAGTCCGCTGTCCAATTGGGTGAAAAGCACCTGATCCAGTATTTCAGACGGCGCTAAGTCCCTTACCTTGCCGGCAATTGTGCTGGCGCAGAACGCACAGCCCATACGGCATCCAACCTGCGAGGAGATGCACACCGTATTGCCGTGGTGGTAACGCATCAGCACCGTCTCGATGCAGTTGCCGTCACCGAGGCGCCACAGGTACTTTATTGTGCCGTCGTGGCGGGATATCTGCTTACGCTCCACCGTCGGAACCGTGATATAGCAGCGCTCTGTCAGCTTTTGCCGCAGCGCTTTACTGAGATCGGTCATGTCCTCAAAGGAGGTCACGCCACGGTGCAGCCATGTAAAGACCTGCTTGCCGCGAAAGGCCGGTTCCCCCATGTCCCGCAGCAGCTGCGTGATCTCCTGTCGGTTCAGCGATTTGATGTCTGTCATAGGCAATTCCTTATTCCTGCTTCTGCAGGCGGCAGATGTAAAAACCGTCTGTCCCCCATCGCTGCGGCCACAGCGTCAAGTGGCCGTCGCATCCGCCGATGGGAGCAGGCAGCACAAAGGGTGACAGCCGGAATTCCGGGTGCTCCTTCAAAAACCATGTCACGACCTCCTGATTTTCCTCAGGCAAGACAGTGCAGGTAGAGTAGATCAGTGTTCCGCCGGGACGGACGTAGGTAGCGGCGTTCTCCAGTATGGCCCGCTGCTCCTGCGGCAGCTTCGCCAATTCCTTGGGAGACTTATAGCGGATATCCGGCTTTTTGCGGATGATCCCCAAGCCGGAGCAGGGTACGTCAGCCACCACCAGATCGGCCTGCCGCGTCCATGCTTCGTGGTGCTCCCGCCCATCAGCCAATGCCGTACGGATGGAATGAAGTCCCAGACGGGCCGCGCCGTTTTCGATCAGCTTCAGCTTGTGAGGATGAACATCGCAGGACAGGATATCACCCTGATCCTTCATATCGATGGCCAGCGCAAAGGATTTGCCGCCCGGCGCGGCACAGACATCCAGTACACGGGCGGTGTTTTCCGGGGCGGCCACAGTGGCCACCAACCGGGCCGCAGCGTCCTGCACCGTGAAAAGCCCCTGCTGGAAGGCGCTGAGGCTTTCCAGATCGCCTGTACCGCTGACCTCAAAGCAGCCTGCCATCCAGGGATGGGGTACCACTGTTACGCCGCAGGAACGCAGTTCCTTCTCCAGCGCTTCCGGCGTTGTCTTCAGGGTATTGGTTTGAATGGTAGTGGGTACGATGGCGTTATTGCAGCGCAGATACTGCTCCGTTTCCTCCGCGCCCAGAATATCGATCAGGCGGGACACCAGCCACTTGGGATGACTGTACCGCAGCGACAGATAGTCCGCCGTGCTGCCCCGGGGCAGCTCCGGCATATCCAGCCAGTTGGTCACGAATTTACGCAGCACGGCATTCACCATGCCGGCTGCTCTGGGACGGCCATGGCGCTTGGCCATCTCCACCGCCTCGTTGACGGCGGCGCGATGCGGGATCTTATCCATAAACAGGATCTGATAAGCGCCGATCCGCAGGATATTCAGGATCAGCGGCTCCAGCCGCTCCGCCTTTTGCGTGCACCACAAACTGATATAGTAGTCCAGATACATGCGGTTCTGGATCACGCCGTAAGCGATACGGCTGGCCAGCGCTGCGTCGCGGCTGTCCAGGCCGTTTTTGGCGATGGTCCGCTTCAGGCTGCCGTCCGACCATGCGTTGGCACTGGAGATGCTCAGCAGCACCTCCAGCGCGGTATCGCGGGCATTACCCTTTCGTTTCTCGTTCATACGTTTGTCTTCACCGGATGTCCGGCCAGATACGCGGCGGCGGGCATACGCTTGCCGCCCTGAGGCTGCAGCTCCAGGATCCGCAGCAGCTTGCCGTCTCCGCAGGCAACGGCGATCCCCTTTTTATTGGCTTCCACAATGGTACCCGGCGCAGCGGCAGTCTCCTCCCCCACAGCGGTACGATAGACCTTGACATCACCGCCGTTTAGCTCCATGGACGCGCAGGGCCACGGGATCAGGCCGCGAACCTGATCGTGGAGCTGCCGGGCTGGCTTTGTGAAATCCAGCGGACTGAGGGATCTGTCCAGCATGGGGGCGTAGGTGAACTGCGTATGATCCTGCGGCGTACGGGTAGCCGTACCCTTTTCCAGATCCTCTACCGCCTGCAGCAACGTGTTTGCTCCCAATTGTGCCAAACGCTCTGTCAGCGTTTGAGCATCCTCGTCCGGGTCGATAGGCGTCTCCGCGCAGCGGATAATATCACCGGCGTCCAGCTGGGCGGCCATATACATGATGGTCACGCCCGTGACGCTCTCGCCATTGAGTATGGCCCAGTTGATAGGGGCCGCACCCCGGTATTTGGGCAGGATGGAGGAATGGACATTGATGGAGCCGTAAGGCGGCGTGTTCAGAAGTTCTTCGGGCAGTATACGGCCATAGGCGGCCACCACGATCAACTCCGGATGAAGCTCACGCACCAGCTCCAGCGCCGTACCGTCCCGCATCTTGAGGGGCTGATAAACCGGCAGATTCTGTGTCAATGCATATTCCTTTACAGGCGAGAAAGCCAGCTTGTGGCCGCGGTTTTTCGGCTTATCCGGCTGGGTAAACACGCCGCAAATCTCATGACCTGCTTCCACCAGTGCTTTCAGGGAGGCCACCGCAAAATCCGGCGTACCCATAAACAAGATCCGCATTATTCTTCCTCGTCCTCTTCTTCGATCTCATACTGGTCGGCATGCTCATTCAGCCACTCCTGCAGCTCCTCGCCTTCCATCAGGCGGTCAGTATGTTCCACAAACAGGTGGCCGTCCAGATGCTCGATCTCATGGCAGAAGCAGCGGGCAGTGATCCCCTCGTCCTCCACCTCAAACCACTGGCCGTCACGGTCCTGCGCCTTGACACGCACCACATAGGGGCGGGTCACCTCGCCGTATTTCCCGGGTACGCTGAGGCAGCCCTCCAGCGCCGTCTCCTCCCCTTCGGTATAGACGATCTCCGGGTTGATCAGCTCGATGATCTCGTCGTCCTCGTTCAGCACGATACAAACGCGGCGCAGGATACCCACCTGCGGGGCTGCCAGACCCACGCCGCCGGCTTCCTCCAGCGTTTCCGCCATATCGTCCAGCAGCGTATGCAGCCGGTCGTTGAATTCCGTCACAGGACGGCATACCTTGGTGAGGCATTCCTCACCCTGCAATGCAATCTTCCTAAGTGCCATGTTCTTTACCTCTAATCCATCAAATTACAATCCGTGTATATCTGCATATTGCGGTTTTCACCGCGCTTTGAGAACTCTTTCATAAACGCCGACAGCAGGCCGCGCAGTATCTTGTCGTTACGGCCTATCACCGTCACCCGGTAGCGATACCGGTTGTTGACCTTGACCACCGGCGCCGGCGCCGGGCCAAGAATCATCAGATCCAATTTGTCGTAAGGCGGCTTTTTCGCGGCGGCCATCAGGCTGTCGCTGATCTCATGGATCCCACGGCGTACCTCCGACTCCTCCGGGCCTGTTACCGTAACCATCAGCTGGTCGGCAAAGGGCGGATCCCGCCGCAGCTGCCGCAGGCGGATCTCACTGCTGTAAAAGCGGTCGTAATCCTGCGCGGCCGCCGCTTGAATCACCTCATTATCCGGTGTATAGGTCTGGATCACAGCGCGGCCTTTCTTGTTTCCCCGTCCGGCGCGGCCCACCACCTGCGTCAGCAGGCTGAAGGTCCGCTCAGAGGCACGGTAGTGATCCACATACAGGGACAGATCCGCTGCCAGTACCCCCACCAGTGTTACATTTTCAAAATCCAACCCCTTTGCCACCATCTGGGTACCAATAAGGATCGGTATTTTTTTCTCGTCAAATTGTCTCAAAATCGCCTCGTGGCCTGCACCCACCGTATCCGCATCCATCCGCAGCAGCGGCGTTTCCGGAAACAGCGTCCGCAGCTCCTCCTCCACCCGCTGGGTACCAAAACCGATGTGCCGCAGCGGCGTTCCGCATTCCGGACAATTCTCCGGCGCACGCTCGGAATACCCACAATAATGACACATCAGGCGGTGATTGGCGCTGTGATACGTCAGATACACGCTGCATCGGGGACACTGCGGCACAAAGCTGCAATTGGGGCACAGCAGCTGGCGGCTGCTGCCACGGCGGTTGAGAAACAGAATGCTCTGCTCACCGCGCTCCAGATTGGCCTTCAGTTCCTGATACAGCGGCTGGCTGATAGCGGTCAGGTTTCCCTGCCGCAGCTCCTGACGCATATCCGCCAGGATCACTTCGGGAAGCTGCCGGCGATTATACCGCTCCCGCAGCAAGGCAAGATGATAGTCGCCGTTTTTGGCGTACCACGCCGTCTCTACCGTGGGCGTGGCGGAGCCCAATACCAAATGGCAACCTTCTGTCATGGAGCGGTATCGGGCAATATCCCGGGCATGGTAGCAGGGAGCCCGTTCCGACTCATAGGAACTCTCCTGCTCCTCATCCATGATAATCAGGCCCAGATTTTCCAGCGGCGCAAATACCGCCGAGCGAGTCCCCAGTACCACTGTGGCCTCACCCTTCCGGATACGCTTCCACTGGTCGTACCGTTCTGTCACGCGAAGGCCGCTGTGCAGCAGCGCCACCTTGTCTCCGAAATAAGCGGTGAAGCGCGCCATCATCTGAGGTGTCAGGGCGATCTCCGGTACCAGGATCATGACCGCCTTACCCCGCTGCAGCAGCTCCTGAGCCAGACGGATATAGACCAGTGTTTTACCGCTGCCGGTGACGCCTTGCAGCAGTGTCACACCGCCTTCTCCGGCCAGCGCACGCTGCAGAATCGTCTGATATGCCTGCTGCTGCTCATCATTTAATGTAATGTTTTCTGCCTTTACACGATAGTCTTTTGGGCTGATCCGATAGGTTTCCTGTGTGCGCAGCATGATCACGCCACGCTTTTCCAGATTGGTGATCGTCCGGCGCGAAACACCTGTAAAATAGCACAGTTCATGAACTGCCGTCTCACCCTGCTGCAGCAGGAAATGCACGGCATCGTACATGCGGGGAGAACTCTTCTTTCTGGACTGTGCCCACGCCGCCGCATCGTCAGCAGGCAGCGTCAAGTCGGCCAGCTGTACCGTCTTGTCCTGTACCGTACGTCGGCTCAGCGTCTGCTGCGTGACCACACCCCGCTTTTCCAGCGTACGCAATGTTGTCACAATCCCCTCGCCAAACGCTTCCTGAAGTTCCGACGCCTTATGCGGCTCCTCCGCAAGAAAGCGGCACACCGCCTGCTCTTTATCAGAAAGATCCTCCGGAAGTCTCTGCTCCGTCAGCTGCCATATCACCTGATGGCGGTACCACACGGCAGCAGGCAGGATGGTGCGAATGGCGTCATAAAAGGTACAAAAGTATCGCTGCCGCATCCATAACGCCATTTTGATCTCCCGCTGGGAGATCAAAGGCGCATCGTCCAGATTCAGGCGCAGCGCCTTCAACGGGCCTGATGGCACGCCCTGCTCCAACGACAGGACTACCCCTTCACTGGTGCGGTTGCCGCGGCCGAAGGGTGCCAATACGCGGCACCCGACACTGACGTCCATGTCTGCGGGGACAAGATAGGAGTAGGGCTTATCGATGGCGTATGTCGCGGCTTCCACAGCGATCTTCGCAATCTGCATATCCCCTGCTCCTCTCTGGTGATGATTTACTCCTGAATGGAAGAATCGATGGTGCTGGCGTCAAACTTGCCCTCAGCCACTTCGTCAATGGCCATGGTCACAGGCTTTTCCTCCAGGTGTTCACCGTTTTTCTCTGCTTCAGCGGCGATCTGGCGGGCACGGCGGGCCACCACGTTGACCATCATATAGCGGTTGGGCACATAGGCCGTCAGCTGGTTCATTGC
This sequence comes from uncultured Clostridia bacterium, assembly GCA_945877515.1. Lineage (GTDB taxonomy): Bacteria > Bacillota > Clostridia > Oscillospirales > Oscillospiraceae > Vescimonas. The sequence continues at coordinate 10,812 of CAMCSE010000007.1, forward strand.
GGGATAGAGCATCATAATAACATATCTCCTTCTGCCGTTTCGGCGATGTATTTATTGGTTCAGGTCGGCGATACGGTCGGCCGGACGGCAATGCTCCGCCAACATGATGGCGCGCAGCTCCCGGACGGCGTTGTCCACCGTATCGTTGATGACAAAGTAATCGTAATGATCGGCGGTCTGCAGTTCCACCTTGGCGCGCAGCAGCCGTTTCTGCACCTTTTCCGGAGAATCGGTGCCGCGGGCTGTCAGGCGGCGCTCCAGCTCCTTCCAGGAGGGCGGTGCGATAAAAATACGTACCACATCGGGGCGCAGGTTATGGACCTGCGTGGCGCCCTGGATCTCAATGTCCAGGATCACGTCCTTCCCTTCCTCCATGGCCGCGTCCACATACTTTTTGGGGGTTCCGTAAAAGTTGCCTACATACTCGGCATACTCCAGAAACTCGCCGTCCACGATCCACTGGCGGAACGTCTCCGGCTCAATGAAATGATAGTCCACCCCGTGTTTTTCGCCGGGACGAGGCGCCCGGGTGGTGGCGGAAACGGAAAAGTACAGGTCGTTCCGCCCTTGAAACAGGGCGCTCAGCACCGTACTCTTTCCTACGCCGGACGGCCCGGAAATAATAAATGTTTTGCCTTTTTTCGCCAAAATTATCCCTCTTCCTCTGTAAATTCCTGCGGCGTCATACCCAGACGGGGCGCCAGCTTTTCTGTACTCAGTGCCGAGAGCACCACATGGTCGCTGTCCATAATCAGCACTGAGGCCGTTTTGCGGCCATAGGTGGCATCGATCAGCATCCCGCGGTCACGGGATTCCTGCACCAGACGCTTCACCGGCGCGCTATCAGGGCTGACAATGGCGATCAGACGCTGTAAGGACACCAGATTGCCGAAACCAATATTCACCAACTGTATCATAGGTACCTCACTCAATGTTCTGTACCTGTTCGCGGATCTTCTCCACTTCGGCCTTCATGTTCACCACATCCTGCGCGATGGTCAGGTCGTTGCACTTGGAACCGATGGTATTGCACTCGCGATTGACCTCCTGGATCAGGAAGTCAAGCTTTCGTCCCACCGGCTGGTCACTTTTTAACATGGCACGCAGCTGGGCAATATGGCTCCGCAGGCGGACGGTTTCCTCGTCCACGGCAATCTTATCGGCAAAAATGGCGGCTTCCGTCAGAATACGGCTTTCGTCAATGGTAGTGGACTGCAGCACCTCCTGCATACGCGCCGTCAGCTTCTCACGATAGGCTGCTACCGTCTGCGGAGAGCGCTCCTCCACCTTGCCCACCACCGTCTCAATGGTGGTAACGCGGCCTGCAATATCCTCGCACAGCTTGACGCCCTCCACGGCCCGCATGGCGTTGTAGGCTTCCAGCGCCTCGTCCAGCACGTCGCAGATATCGCCGGCGACAGACTCCAGATCCTCCTCCGCCTTGGTGACGGTCAGCACATCCGGGAATTTGGCCAGCACAGCGGCGGTCAATTCACCCTCCAGTGAAAACATGTCCCTGATCTTTGTCAGGGCTTCGTAATAGCCCCGGGCCAGCGGCTCATTGACAGCCACCACTGTCTCATCGGCGGCTGTGGCGTCAATGGTGATGAACACATCCACCTTACCGCGGGAGACAGCCTTCTGCACACGGGATTTCACCGAATCCTCTGCGAAAATATAGGTGCGGGGCACTTTGACAGTGCAGTCCAGATAGCGGTTGTTGACGGAACGTACTTCTACGGTAATGTCTCTGCCGTGCAGCGTTTGCCGGGCTCTGCCGTAACCGGTCATGCTCTTGACCACAGTATATCCTCCCTTTCAGGCGGTCATGCCGCCACCATAATTAACAACAGTAAAAATATCCGCCGCCGGGGCAGCAGGACAGTGCCAGGCAAATGGGCAGGCACGGATTCATGTGGCAGTTTCCGGTGCTGACCGGGCCGTATCCATTGGGACGGTACGCTGTCTGCCGGCCTTCCGCCATGTCCAGGGCCCGCTGATACTCCTCATCATCGGGATCCATCTGCACCGCCGTCTGGTAATACCGTTTCGCTTCGTCCATCCAGCCGCGGCGGGTACAAAGCACGCCCTTGAGGAAATTCCACTCAGCATCATGGTCTTTCATGGCGTTGAGCAGTTCCTCCGCCAAATTCAGGTTGCCCTGCTGGATCGCGGCACGCACCCGCTGGTAGGGGCCGGTATAGGATTGATAAGCGCCGTAGCCTGCACCATAACCTGTTCCATAGCCTGCGTTATAGCCTGTGGAAGCCCCCGCTCCATAGCCGCTGCCGGAAGTACCCCGCTTGCGCTGAGCCTGAATCTCCTCATAGGCTTCGTTGATCTCCTTCATCCGTTCCTGTGCCAGATCGGCCAAAGGGTTATCGTGATAGTTATCCGGATGATACTTTCGGGCCAGATTCCGGTACGCTTTTTTTACTTCGTCGTCTGTCGCTGTGCTGGATATGCCCAGCACCTGATAGGGATCACGCATATAGGTGTCCCCCTTTCTTTCGTCGAACTTGCTTTTGCCGGTGGAAGGTCCCGTCCAGTACGCCGGTCCCCACCGCATATAGTCCCTGATAGACCGTACTCTCGATCACAGGGCCGTACACGCCAAAATCCCACAGCTCAAAGGCGGCCGCCATGGCGCGAATCGAACTGTCCAGTGTTTGCGCCAATTCCCGCCGCGCCGCATCCGGCAGCGCATCGCCGGAAAACCGGTAGCGCAAGGGCAGCGGATTATAACTGCCGCTTTTTATGTCTTTTTTCAAATCGTCTGCCGCATCCACCAGATAGATCCAACGGCCTAAATGGTAGAAAAGCTCCTTTAAAACGCGGCATTTGACGGAATCAACCGTTTCATCGGCAGCCGCGGTCAGCAGCTGCGCAAAGGTATCCGCCGCCGCATCGATGGAGGGGCAGTTTTCCTGTTCCAGCCGGGCCAGCTCCCGCAAATGCTGTTGGGTGCTCTCGTCAAATGCCGGGCGCATCGCCCGTGCCTTGCGATAGGCGCGCCGCAGCAGCAAAGATGCTGCCCGGTATTGCAAGCCGCGCCAGAATCCGTGATCGGCAATCCCGTCCTGAAGCTGCCACCATGTCAGGATCACACTCATATCCGCCGCCAGATCGAAGGCACCGTCACCGCAGGCACACATCCGGCCCTTCACCGGGTGGGCCATACAGCGTTTCGTACACCCGCCGAAATGGCCGTCGGACAGCAGCATCGCCAGAAACGCCAGGTCATAATTGAGGATCATGCGGCCCGCCATACCGAAGCGGCTGCCCAGCGCATGACATAAGCCGCAGTAGGCCCCCTCAAAGTACCGCTGCTGCTCTGCCGTCAACCGGTCGGACGCAGGACGTACATAACCAAACATCAGAACAGCCGCAGGATCTGATAGGTCAGCAGTTCTTTCTTCCGGGCATGGCGGTCATATAGAATACAGGGAATAAAACTCACCACAAAAGCGGCGATGGCGATGACGTATCGCGTACTCTCCGCCAGTCCTTCCGACAGGAAATACCCCAGCAGAAACAGCACCACCGGCAATACATAGACCAGCGCCACAACGCCGAAGATCTTTTTTGTGCTGCTCTCCACCACCACTTTGTCGCCCGGCTGTGCGCCGACGGAATTTTTGGCCCTGGCCTTAACAGCCGCCCCGGTCATGCCGCAGCCTGCGCACTCCTCACAATCATGACCACATGCGGATTTGCGGGGAACAGAGATCTCCGCGTAACCGCCGCCCAAATCTTTCTCAACCGTTGCAATCTGTGTCATATCTTGATCCTACCTCTTTTGGGAAAATCTCTTGGCTGAAGCGCTTATGTGCCGGTGTTGTTTCCTGCAGCATTACTGGCACCGCTGTTGTCGGGAGGCGTCTCCCGCTTTGTAACATGAACCGTCACTTCATAGCTGCCGCGCACCGTCAGGCCGGATTCCGTCGATGTCGTGACCACTGCCGGGAGCGTATACTCGCCTTCCTCGGTAATGCCGCTCAGATCCACACGAACCCGCACGTCTGCAGCGGACGCATTGCCGATCGCCTCCTCGCTGCCCCACAAAGACACCTCCAGCGGCTCCATAACCTCTGCTTTGAGCCCGTCAGCAACGCTTTCGCAGTTAATGTTGTTTACCGTCACAGTACCTTCTGTGGTCCCATTGACGGCCACTGTCACTACAGCCTCTGTCGTACCGTCAGTGGTGGTCACACCGGCAGGCAATTTAATGGTATAGGAATACGGACCGTTCAGTCCGGCCACCAGATCCTCCACATAAATCTTATCCAGCGTCACCGAATTGATACTCTCCAGCATACTGCCCTCGCCCACCAGGGTGACCGTTTTGGGCTGGATATCCACTGCCACAAAATCCTTCAGATCTGCGCCGATCAGATCCACCTTCAGCGGTACCTCCTTGGTGGTACGCACCGGAAGGGTCACCTGGATCAGCTTCGTAGACGAGCGGATATTATCGTTGTAAACCGGAACATCATTGTAATCGTACAGCGTGTATTCCAGCGTCTCAATCAGCGTATCTGTCGCGCCGCCGATATTGACCGTCACCTTAGCATAGCTGATATTGAGCATATCCTCCCGCTCGGCCCGCAGGATCAGCGTTGTGGGATCGGTCTGGATTTCGCCGGTAAAGTAGCCGTCCGCCACCTGACCTCTGACCTCTGTCCGGACAGGGATCTCCTTGGAATACAGGGTTCCGACCGTCACGGTGATGTTATACAGGCTTCTCCATTTGACCGTCACGCCTGAACTGGAAAAATCATTGGGATACACCACATTATATTTTAATGTCTGTACCCCGGCAGAATTGATGCTGCTGGTATCCGCCACCACACGCACCTTATCGGTATCCAGCCGCATCAGGGTCTTGCGGGTAGCCTCCAGCTTCAGATCGACAGTCGTATCATAACCGGAAAGCAGCATCAGCCCTTTTTCGGCCAGCGTTGTCTCCTCATCAGTAAATTCCACGGGAATATTCCTGATCTCCACCGTCACCGGAGGGGACACATATACCTCCATATAGATCCACAGCGCCAGTGTTACCAGCACTGCAATAATGATCTGTGCTACTTTACGGCTCTTGTTATTCTTCTCCATCGTCGTCTCCCTCCTTCCCAAGCTTCTTCAGGAACGACAGGATCGGGAGCCGCTGCGGCTTGTCCGGTTCCTCCTCAGGCGGCATCAGCTCATTGCGCAGCAGCTGGCTGAGCGTCTCAGGCATCAGATGCCGCTTGAGCATACCGCCGATCGCCACGGAGATCGAGCCTGTCTCCTCCGATACGATGACCACCACGGCATCCGAGTTCTCACTCATGCCGATACCGGCGCGGTGGCGCATACCCAAATCGCGGCTCAGATTCACGTTTCTGGACAGCGGCAGCATACAGCCTCCGCCGATGATCCGGCCATGCCGGACAATGACCGCGCCGTCATGCATCGGGGCCTTGACAAAAAAGATATTTTTCAGCAGTTCACTGACCACGGTGCAGTCCAACTCCGTGCCGGTGCGCACGATATCATCCAGATTGATGTTGCGCTCAAATACCATCAGCACGCCGGTCTTGGTACGGCTCAGTTCGCTGCAGGCCACCACCGTCTGGTCGATAGCCTTTTCCATTTCCGTGATCTCCTTTTCCGGACGGAACACCCGCATCAGCCGTATATTCTTGCTGCCCAGCCGCTCCAGGATCTGCCGGATCTCCGGCTGGAACAGGATGATCAGCGCCAGAATACCCCATTCCACCACATGGCTGAGGATATAGCTGACCGCCCGCAGTTCCAACGCCGTGGACAACCACAGCGCCAGAAGGAAAATGCCAACGCCCTTGAGAATATTCTCCGCCCGGGTACTCTTTACAAGAGAAAGCAGCTTATATACCAAAAAGACGATGATGGCTACATCCACCAGGTCTGTGATTTTCAGCAGAGATAAGTATCTCCCAATATCTTCCATCAATGTCAATACTTTGTCCATGGCGTGCTTCATCCCTCCCGGGCGCAATTTTACGCATAACAATAGATATTAACATTATATAAAAGATATTGGGAAAATGCAACAAAAATTCTGTGACCAGAGTGTTACATTTTACAAAGCGTGCTTTGCAATATCTGTGCGAACTGCATGACCTGGGCAGGCGTATTAAAGGCCGAGGGGCTGAAACGTATCGTTCCGGTTTTAAGCGTCCCCACCGTGCGATGTGCCAATGGCGCGCAGTGCAGTCCTGCACGCAGCGCTATGCCGCGGCTGGCCATGGCCTCTCCCATTTCCTCGCAGTCAATACCCTCCACGATGAAGGACAGCACCCCTGTCTGATGGCGGAATCCGTCGCACCAGAACAGACGGATGCCCTCGGTATTGCGCAGCAGCTCCACCGCCTGGGCCGTCAGACGACGTTCGTGGGCGGCGATCTTCTCCACACCGGTGCGCTGCACATAACGGATACCCTCCAGCAAACCGGCAATGCCCGGCATATTGTGGGTCCCGCTCTCCAGCCGGTCCGGCAGCATATCCGGCATGGTCTGCAGCTTGGAAAGACTTCCCGTACCGCCGTACAGCAGCGGCAACACTTCGTGATTGCACAGCAGCAGGCCTGTTCCCTGCGGGCCATACAGGCCTTTGTGGCCCGGCATGGCGATGAACGCCGCCTGCAGCACATCCATTCGTACCGGCAGGATACCGGCAGACTGGGAAGCGTCCAGCAGAAACGGCACCCCGGCGTTCCGGCACAGAACCGCCATCTCCTCCACCGGTTGAATACAGCCGAACACATTGGACACATGGTTACAGATGACCACGTCAGCGCCGTGTCCCAGCGCCTCTTTCAGCTCTTCTACCATTCTTTCCGGCTGAAAGAGCGGCGTGTCCAGCACTGTCAGCGTTACGTTGGGGATAGCGTGGAGCGGCCGGGTCACGGCGTTGTGCTCGTAACCGGAGATCACCACGCGGCTGCCCGGCTGTACCAGCGTGTGGATCGCGATATTCAGGCCATGGGTTGCGTTGCTGGTAAAGATCACATTGGATTCGTCTTCCACGCCAAACAGTCTGGCAGCCGCTGTGCGGCAGGCATAATCCGTCTCTTCCGCCAGCCGTGTCGCCTGATGGCTGCCCCGTCCCGGCGAGGACATGGTGTTGACCGCACGCGCCATGGCCCAGCGGACAGTCGCCGGTTTTTCCAGTGTGGTCGCCCCGGAATCGAAATAGATCATGGCGCCACCTCGCTGTACCCAATGTTGTCATGGCGCAGGATACGCTCCGGCATCAAATGTGCCTGTTGTAAGCGCTGCTGCGCCGCTTCATTGTCCGCCGCCTCCACCCGTACTGCATAGGTGCAGCCCTGCCGGGCAAACTCCACCGGCACGCGCTGGACAATACTCCGAATACCACTGCTGCTCAACATACGAGCGATACGCTGTGCCTGTGTGGCAGATCGCACCACAAAAAGATAATGAACCATGGTACACCTCCTCCACTCCAATGTATGAAAAAGGAAAGCGGAAGGTCACAAATGGCCTTCCGCTTCATGTACCGTATATAGCCTACACTTTTTCCACCAATGCTACGGCGTGGGCCGCCATGCCCTCACCTGTTCCGGTAAAGCCCAGATGCTCCTCTGTGGTGGCTTTCACGCTGATCCGCGATATGTCCGCTTTCAGCGCGGCGGCGATGTTTTTTCGCATGGCGTTTCGGTAGGGGGACACCTTGGGCGCCTGCGCAACCAGTGTGGCGTCGATGTTCACCACCGCATAGCCCTGCTGCCGCAGGTAATCCCCAACTCGCTCCAACAGCAGCATACTGGAGATATTCAGATACGCCGCGTCATCATCCGGAAACAGCTTGCCGATATCTCCGGCGGCGACCGCCCCCAGCAGCGCGTCCATAACGGCGTGGGTCAGCACATCAGCATCGGAATGGCCGTCCAGTCCCCGCTCCCACGGAATGGCAACGCCGCCCAATATCAGCGGCCGTCCTTCGGCCAATCGGTGCACGTCATATCCGTGTCCGATCCGCAGCGTTGTCATAGAGCCGCCTCCCTTTGACGCAGGATGGCTTCGGCCACCGCCAGATCCGTGGGCGTGGTGATCTTGATATTTCCCTCGTCCCCGGCGGCCAGCCAGACCTGCTTGCCCAACCGCTCCACCGCGGCACAGTCGTCAGTGAGCGGCTGGCCGGCTGCCAGCGCCGACTGCAGTGCCGCTTTCAGGATATTGGCCTGAAATACCTGCGGCGTCTGTACCGCAAACAAAGTGCTGCGGTCCGGTGTTGAGAGCACCAGCCCGTTCTCATCCGCCACCTTGACGGTATCCGTCACCGGAACAGCGGGCGCCACCGCCTGGGTCTTCCAGCCTAAACGGATCAATTCGTCGATCATATCCGGCTGCACCAGCGGACGGGCGCCGTCGTGGATGGCGACCAGTTCCGCCTTTGGGTCACATTCCAGTGCTGCCGCCAACACGGATTCGGTACGGGACGCGCCGCCCTTGACCACCTTTACCCGTTTGCGCAGGCCGGAGCGGGCACAAAGACCGGCTATCTCCTTCATCATGCTCTCATGCGCGGCGACAACGATCTCATTGACCAGCTCCGCGCGGTCGATGGCGCACAGGGTACGCATCAGCACGGGGGCGCCGCCCAACCGGGCGAACAGCTTATTCTGCCCTCCCATGCGGGTGCTGGTACCGGCCGCCGCCACGATCATACTGCACAGCGGCAGCGTCTTATCCTGTATCTTTTGTACGGAATTCCAAAAGCCCATACCTTATCTTCTCCTCACTCTGCCAGCAAGCTCCGGCTCAAAAGCTGTTCGGCTCCGTCATAGGTCAGGTTCTCCACCAGCATGACCTCGCTCAACAGGATCTGCTTGGCACTGCGCAACATCTTGCGCTCCACAGTAGACAGGCCGCGCCGTGCTTCGCGGCACAGCAGTCCCTTCACAACCTGCGCTACCTTATGCACATCTCCGCTTTTGATCCGGTCCAGATTCTCACGGTAACGGTGATTCCAGTTCTCTGTCGAGTCATCTTCCTTCTCCCGCAGCGAGGCAAACAGCTCCGACAGCTGCTGATGGGTGATGGGATACCGCAGCCCCACTACCCCGCTGCTGCTCACCGGGATCTTGAGCGTCAAGCCGTTCAGGGGTGCGGAAAATACATAGTAACGCTTTAGTGTTCCTTCCATACGCTCTTCTGTGATCTCCTCGATCACACCGGCTCCATGCATGGGATGTACGACCTTTTCGCCCACGGTATACATACCGCACCTCCTTTTCTCAAGCTGCCACGTTTCCTCTTTTCTTTTTTATAGTATAGCGGATTCCTTGCCGTCTTTCAAGGAAAGAAAATCTTTTTTCACAGAATGGACAGTTTTTTCGGATTTTATCCTCTTAAACGCCAAAGAACGCCGTTCAGCAGAACGGCGCCCTTTGACCATATATTACTCTTCCTCTTGGAAGTGTTACCGGGATTATCGCTTGTTGCTGCGATACCAGATCTTCTGCTCCTGCGCCGCCTTGATCAAATCATCGCGGAAGTCAGGATGCGCAATGGAAATCAATGCCTCGGCCCGTTCCCATGTGGAAAGACCTTTCAGATTGACGCAGCCGTACTCCGTGACCACATACATGGTGTTAACACGGGTATCGGTCACAATACTGCCCTCTGCCAGTGTGGGGCGAATACGGGAAGCAAGTGTGCCGTCCTTTTTCTGATAGGTGGAGGACAGGCAGATGAAGCTCTTGCCGCCTTTGGATAAATAGGCGCCCAAAACGAAGTCCTGCTGACCACCGGCGCCGGAAATATGACGAACACCGGAGGTCTCGCTGCTGACCTGACCGTACAGGTCGATGTCCACGGCATTATTGATGGACATAAAGTTATCAATGGCCGCCACAGTACGGATATCGTTGATATAGCTGACAGGCGCCGCCATGCACATACGGTTGTCATCCAGGAAGTCATAGACTCTCTGGCTGCCGGCGGCAAAGGAATATGCCTGACGGCCATGGTCGATGCTCTTGTTGGCGCCGCTGATCTTGCCGCACAGAGACAGATCCACAAAGGCCTCCACATACATCTCCGTATGGACGCTCATATCCTTCAGATCCGACTCGCACAGCAGCTTGCCCACAGCATTGGGCATACCACCGATGCCAAGCTGGAGACATGCGCCATTGGGAATCCGTTCCACCACCTGCTTGGCCACAGCCTTGTCGATCTCCGTGGGATCGGCGGACAGCAGCTGACCCATGGGATCATTCCGGCCTTCCACGATCATATCCACATCGGTGATATGTACGCTCTCGCCGAAACCGCCCAGACAACGGGGCATATTCTGGTTGACTTCCACGATGACGGTTTTGGCCGTATCGCAGATGGCTTTCAGATGGGACGCCGACACGCCGAAGTTAAAGTAGCCGTGTCTGTCCATGGGCGCTACCTGGAACATGGCGACATCCGGCGGATTGATATGATCGTAATAGTAGCGGGGCAGTTCAGAATAGCGCATAGGCTCATAGAAGCAAGCGCCGGTATCAATGTGCTTGCGCTCGAAGCCGCCGGTGTGGTGGGCGTTGTAGATGATATGGTGGACGGGATCTTCAATATCAAAGATCGCCGGCTTCCAAAGCGCGATGCCCCCACGGACCTTTACGTCCTCCAGCTCAGGAGCACGGCGGGCCAAGGCCTCGTCCAGTACGCGAGGATGCGTTGCACAAAATCCATAATCGACCCAATCACCGGACTTGATTACTTTCACGGCTTCATCTGCCGTAGTCAGTTTGGACCGATACATCCCCAAAAACTCTTCGAATGCCATTTTGATTCTCCTCCTGTTTCCTTTCTTTTCTATCCCTGTTTTTTCCTCTCTGGTACTATACTTTACTACTTCGTTAAAAAAATATCAACCGCTTTCGTTAAAAAAATATCAATTTTGTCGGCTTGCCCAAATCGAGATTGTCAAAACTGTAACAATTTGACAAATTTTATTCCAGATATTCCTTTTTCTTCCATAATTTTTTCAGCTAAACATTTTTTCGCAAAAAGAGAAAGCAGTCGCTGTAAGCAACTGCTTTCTTTTCTGTTCAGTTTTGCCAGATAAGGCCCGGTCTCGGGGCGTCATTGTTCGCGTCGCTTATGCTCACATCCTTCCACACCGGCGAGAAGCTGTAGGCTCCATCGCCCAGCTGCGTAGTGATGCTGCTGCGCACATAGGCGGCGTATTGCAGACCATCCTTTCCGAACACGCTCACCAATAGGTCGCGGTCCTCAGCGTAGGCGGCCATGGCCAGATACCGCCCGTTATAGGCCATGGCATATGTCGCATCCGCCGTGGGGATCGCGCTCCACAGGGCATAATACTTCACCTCGTCCCGCTCGTCGTGGTACAGGAAGTAGCGGCCGCTCTGCGTGCCGTCCTCGTTTTCTACATAGCTGTAATCCGGTGCGTCGCAGACAAATTCGCCCTTGTATCCCTCTCCGTCAGGCGTCAGCAGCGCCACACGGGCGCTGTCCATCAGCAGCACCAGAAAGCCGTCGCCCTGCCGCATGCTGACCGATGGATACTCCCGGTATTCACAGGTGAAGGTGACTCCCTGTTCATCCTGCGGCGGGTTGATGCGGTAGCCGGACCAATCCTCCTCTACCGGACGGAAGTCACCGAACCCAGCGCTCCAACCATCTATATAGTATTCTATATAGTATTTTGTGTCGGATGATTCCCGCGCCTCTGCCCCGTCGATATCCAGCCGCTGCATCAGATGATAGTCGGCGCTGTCCAGCACATGCAGCACGAAGCGACCCTCTTCCACCGTTACCAGCAGGATCTGTTTGCCGTCGCTGCTCTGCTCCAGCAGCGCCACACGCTGCGTCTCGATGTCCAGCGGATATACCAGACGGCTCTCCGCCGTCGCAGGCAGATACCGCACCGCATAGCCGCCGCCGACCGTCTCCCGCACCTCGTGGACGGGCATATCCCACAGGCCAAAGCCCTCCGGCGCCCAGTCCGTCTGAGGCTGCACATCCGCCGGGAAGCCCGCCGTCACCAGAATGCGGTCGCCGCTGTTGACACAATAGGCCGTGAAACGGTTCAGCATATACTGATCTCTGGTACCAATGGAATCCACCTTGGTCGCGCCATTGACGTCCGTTCCAAAATCGAGGGACAGCTCTGCAAAGTCGTACTTTCCCACCGGAATACGCAGCTTATCAAAGGCCAACGCCTCATCATAGTATGTGCTCAGGCCATCCTGATCCCACCAGCTTGCCAGATACACAGGATAGGTATCGTAATAGTCGATAGGATAGACCCGGCGGCTCACATACCCGCCCTCCGACTCCTCCCACATCTCCTTCACAATGGGATCGTCCATATCATAGACGTCCACCGCACTGCACATCAGCCGCGTTTTGTCGGTCTTCTCCCCCTGCCAGCGGTAGTAGGGCCGTTGCTGTATGCTGCGGTACGTCACATAGAAATTTGTGTTGCTTTCGCCGGTGGCCGGGACATAGTCGGTGTACCACAGCAGATTGCCGCCCAGCATGATGCGGTGATCCACCAGCAGGCCCTCGGCAGCGCTGGCGTCTCCGGTAGAGCTTATCACCTGCATCTCGACGGAGGTGGCCTTACTCGCCGTATAGATGTTCAGCGCCGCGATGCCGCCCACTGCCAGCACCAGCGCCAGCGCGGCGATCAGGATGCGTCGTTTCATGTCACCCCTCCTCGCCGGTCAGATCGCTGAGGGCGCGGCTGACCCGGTCGTTCCGATAGTGATACGTCTCCTTCACATAGGTCATCAGGTCCTTGCCCTGCGCCTCCAGCTCCTCCACGGTGCAGTCACCCACCAGCTCACCCTTGTTCAGCAGCACCGCGCGGGAGATGAAGTCCTTGACCTCCTCCAGCAGATGGGTGGACAGCAGCACCGTCTCGTGCTCCTCCAGAATACCCAGCAGCACCTTGTAGAAGTCCTCCCGGTTGAACACATCGTTTCCGGCAAAGGGCTCATCCATCAGGATATAGTCCGCACCCTGCGACAGGGCCATGACTACCTCGAACTGGTTCTTCATACCGGCGGAGAAGGCCCGCAGCGGCTTATCCATGGGCAGCTCGAAGAACTTCATCAGCGCCTGAAAGCGCTTGTCGTTGAACCGGGGGAAATGGGCCTGATAGAAGTCGCGGTGGCCCTTGGGGGACAGGGCCGGGAAAAAGGAGTGCTCGCAGGTGGCGAAGCTGAGCCGCTCAATGTTCTTCTCGGTAATGGGCGCGCCGTCCAGTGTGACGGTGCCCTCATGGGACAGCAATCCCAGAATACACTTCAGAAGCGTGGTCTTGCCCGCGCCGTTCTCGCCGAACAGGCCTATGATCTGTCCCTGCGGCAGTGTGATGGAAATCTCCTTTACAGCCTTTGTTTTTCCATACTTTTTGCTGACATTCTTCAATTCGATCATCTGGCATCCCTCCTTATGGCAGCTGTTTTGAATACGGCGAAGCCGCGATATCTTTCATCGCCTGCTGAATGTTCCCCGGCGTGGGCAGGCACTGCGCCGGTGTAACGAAGCGCCACACCAGCCACGTCGCCGCCAGCAGCACCACGCCCAGAAGCAGCAGCAAGCCCATGACCCGCAGCGGAACGCTCCAGATCTGACGGCGCAGAAGGCTGCGGCCATCCGGCAGGCGGCGCATGAGATAGATACTGCGGCTGCCCTGATAGTAGGAGCTGTACAGCAGCGCCGTGGAGGCCAGCGTCAGCAGCAGCGCGCCGCCGGTCACATAGACCGTGAGGATGGCATACCGGTCGAACCGCGGCATGATCGCCCCCGGCATAATGCGCTGGTACTTTGAGCCCCAATACCAGAACAGGTCCCGGTAATCCTCCGGATATCTGCACAAAAACAGGATACTGCACAGCAGCGCCACAATGGTCAGCAAGGCGATGATCCAGCCCTTCACCTGCGCCGCGTCCATGTTGGGCGGCAGCAGTCGGGAAAGCTTCCGTTCAGGCCGCATTATCGTCACCTCCTATCAGTATGCAGAACGAGGCGCCCGCCACGCCCAGCAGAAGCAGCATCAGCAGGAAATTCGTATTCTCCCCAAGGCTGCAAAAGAAGCTGCCGATGGTGCCGCCCAGTGCCAGCAGTACCAGCGGGCTGAAGCTCCCGTGACGCTGGCGGTAGGAAAACAGCACCGTGGTAAAGGCCACCGCCAGCACGGAGGAAACGCTCAGGCCCCACATCGCCACGTCCTGCAGCGGAACCAGATGGTGCAGGAACGTATCCGTATAGCACAGCAACATTATGGTTTGAGGGCCGGACTCCAAGACGTACCCGTCCGGCACCTTCACCTGTTGGCAATGCAGCAGCATCACGCCATACAGCGTCAGCGCCAGCACCGCCCAGAAGAACAGCAGCAGCGCCGCGTGATACCCTGCCCACAGCATGCAGGCGGTTTTTTCCCGCACCCGCAGCCGCCGCACTGTGTAGTCCGTCTTGACGCCGTAGCCGCAGCCGGTCAGACACATGACCGCCACGATAGCCGTGAAGCCCACGGCGCATACCACCGGCGCGCGGCTGATCCCGATCACGCCATCCAGATAGGGCTCGGTGTACGTATAAGGCATCCGGTTGCCATCGGGATCCACATAATAAGCATTTGCCTCCTGCCCCACGGGATAGTAGTACACCAAAGCGCCCGCCAGCAGCGCCGTCACCAGTGTGATCAGCAGTATTTTATAGAGACTTGACCGGGCGTACAGCCCGACTGTGGAAAGATACCGGTTCATTCGCTCTCCTCCTCATACAGCTTTCCGATCAGCGACATGGCCTCCGCCGCCGTCAGGCCCATGCGCTTCATATCCCGTACCATGCCCCGCAGTTCGTTCTCCGTCAGCTCCCGCCGCAGGGCGTCACGCTGCTCTCTTGTCGCGCAGACAAAGCTTTTCGCCCCGGCGTGGGACTGTACCAGCCCTTCCTCCTCCAGCAGACGGTACGCCTTCTGGACGGTGTTGGGGTTCACTGTCAGAAAGGCCGACAGCGCACGGCGTGAGGACAGCTCCTCCCCATCGGCAATGGTACCGGCGGCCAGCCCCTGTTTGATGTAGCGCATGATCTGCAAATAGATGGGCTGTCCCTCCGTCTGGACAAAGCCCGCGAAGTCGATCACAGTTCCCGCCTCCTTTCACAACTGTACTACCAGAATAACACAGTTCTTAACTGTATTATATGCATGGTACAGTCCGTTTGTCAAGCTTTACTTTGCGGAATTTTACATAGATTTTACAAAAGCGGCACAGCAGATTTGACATTCGTCTGGTATTGTTATATTGGACGTAAAATGAATGTAACTGTAATGAGGAGAGCGTAGAATGGATATTTTTAAGATACTGACCATGATCGGCGGACTGTGTCTGTTTCTGTTCGGCATGAATTTGATGGGACAGGCTCTGGAACGCCGTGCCGGCGGCAAGCTGCGCACGCTGCTGGATAAAATGACCAGCAATGTGTTTGCCGGTTTTCTCACCGGCCTTGGCGTTACGGCCATCATTCAAAGTTCATCGGCCACTACCGTAATGGTGGTGGGTTTCGTCAACTCAGGACTGATGACGCTGCGGCAGGCCATTAATGTGATCATGGGCGCCAACGTAGGCACCACGGTCACCGCGTGGCTGCTGAGTCTCGCCGGGATCGACAGCGGCAATGTTTGGATCAATCTTTTGAAGCCCGCCTCTTTTACGCCGATACTGGCACTGATCGGCATCATCTTCTATATGTTCTGTAAGGACACCGGGAAAAAAGATACCGGCATGATCCTGTTGGGATTTGCCACGCTGATGTTCGGCATGGATACCATGAGCGGCGCTATGGCAGGTTTGAAGAATGTTCCCGGCTTTACAGAGCTGTTCATCATGTTCAAGAACCCCATTCTGGGCGTTCTAGTAGGTGCCGTTCTGACTGCCGTGATCCAGTCCAGCTCTGCCTCGGTGGGTATTTTGCAGGCCCTGGCGCTGACCGGACAGGTCAGCTACGCCGCCGCCATTCCCATCATCATGGGTCAGAATATCGGCACCTGTGTCACGGCCATCATCTCCTCCATCGGCACCACGAAAAACGCCAAACGTGCCGCCGTGGTACACCTGATGTTCAATGTTATCGGCGTTGTTGCTTTGTTGGTTGTATTCTGTATCGTAAAGGCTGTCTTTGCCCCGGCAATTCTCAATGAATCCGCCACTATGTACGGCATCGCCATCGCGCACTCTCTGTTCAACGTACTGTGCACCGCCTTACTGCTTCCCGCAGGCGGCGTATTGGAAAAGCTAGCCATCCGGCTCGTCCCGGATTCCGGGCATGCCGAGCAGACCGTGGAATTGGATGAGCGCCTGCTGGCGACCCCTTCCCTTGCCCTGCGCCAGTGCCGAGCCGTGACCATTGAAATGGCCAGTTGTGCCGTACAGGCGCTGAAAAACGCGCTGGCATGCCTGACGCACTTCACGCCGGAACTGGCGGAGGATATCCGGAAAGCGGAGGATCACTGCGACCACTATGAGGATGTCGTCGGCACCTATCTGGTAAAGCTCAGCGCCCACAAAATGGGGGACGCCGAAAGTGAGGAGGCCACCGAACTTCTGAAAAGCATCGGCGATTGGGAACGTATCTCCGACCACGCCGTCAATATTTTGGAATCAGCGGAGGAGCTGCAGGCAAAGCACCTGACTTTCAGCGAAAACGCGCAGGCTGAATTGGCCACGCTGACCGCGGCGATCCAGGAGATTCTGGCACTGGCGGAGGCTGCTTTCACACAAAATGATGTTACCATAGCCGCCAAAGTGGAACCGCTGGAACAGGTTATCGACGTGCTGAAGGAAGATATGCGCACCCGCCATATCCTGCGTATGAAGCAGGGACATTGCAGCATTGAGGCCGGTTTTGTCTGGTCTGATCTGCTGACGAATCTGGAGCGCACCTCTGACCACTGCTCCAATATTGCCGGCTGCATCATCGATGCGAGTCAGCACAACCTGAGTCTCCACGAAACGCTGCATGCCATTCGCAAGGATGACGAAAGCTTTCGCCGCCGTTTTCGCTCTTACGCGGAAAAGTATCAACTGCCGCCCCTCCTCTCTATATAGCCGGATAAGTGTGGTGCCCGTGTTCGGCAGACTCTTCTCCCGAAATATCATGTGCTTCCCGAACAAGAACCGCTGCGTACCGAGGTACACAGCGGTTCTTGCTTATATGATGTAGTTTTATGATTCAGCCTTCTTGGTCAGCATTCTGACGGCGTATTTTAAAAACATCCGCACCGCAGGTGAAATATCCGCTTTGGAATGCAGGGCGATCCCCAGCGTGATCTGAGAGGGCGGGTCAAGGGGCAGCTTTACTACATCACAGATGCGCTTTTCTGTGATCAGCTCATTCATGACGCTCATGCCGAGCCCCTGCTCCACCATGGACATGACCGAAAAGCTTTCCAGCGTGGTAAACTGCACATTAGGCACAATACCGTTTTTGGCAAAAAGCGCTGTGACATCGTCATCGCAACCCAATGCCGGCATAATGAATCGGTCGTTGGCACACTCCTTCAGCGGGTACGCCTCCGCTCCTGCCAGCGGATGATCCTTCGGCAGCAGTGCCAGCATGGGGTCCTCGGCCAGTGGAATCCACTCGTAAGGCATCCCCTCCTGATAGCTGAAGAATCCGATATCCGCCGCGCGGTCGTCCAGCCACTTGGACACCTCCTGCCAGATACCCTCCATCAAGCGGATCCTGATCTGGGGATAGTCCTGCTGGAACGCACTGATCACCGCGGGAAGCCAGTGGGTGGCGATGCTGGAATAGGCAGCAATGGTCACACTGCCGATCAGCAGTCCATTCATCTCCGCAGACAATTCAAAGATACGATCCTCTTGTCGCAAAAATTCCCGCACTGCCGGAAGCAGCATCTCCCCGTTCTCCGTCAACGTGACGCCTTTTGTATTGCGGCGAAACACCGGAAATCCCAGCTCTTTTTCCAGCGCGGTTACCAACTGGTTCACGCCGGAGGGAGTATAGCTGAGCGCCTCTGCCGCCTTGGAAAAGCTTCCTGTCTCCGCTGCCGCTAAAAAGGCTCTGCACCGTGCTGTTTCCATAATGATCCCTCCCCTTGTCTATCAGTTGTTCTTACATTTTTTCGTTTACTTTAAAGCGTTTCTTCTCTTGCCCCCTATTTTACTGTACAACCATAGAAAGCACAACCCCTAAATTATAAAATACAGACACAAATCGCCATATGTGAGTTCGCCGGTTTTTTGACCCTTATATTTCCCCATACTTACATGATACATGGAGATACTATTTTCCAGTTTTTCTTTTCTGAAGCAATATTGAAGTTTGAAAAAGTATATGATACAATAACGTCATTAGGAAAAAAGAGGAAATAAAAGATGAAACACGCACCCCTGAAAAATCTTGTTCTGGCCGCCATGTTCCTGGCCATCGGTCTGGTACTTCCCTTCTTCACCGGACAGATCCCCGCTGTCGGCAAAATGCTGCTGCCCATGCATATTCCCGTATTGCTGTGTGGCCTGATCTGCGGCTGGCAGTATGGGCTTGGCGTCGGTTTTGTATTGCCCCTGCTGCGCTCGCTGCTGTTCAGCTTCCCTGCCATGTATCCCAACGCCATATCCATGGCCTTTGAACTGGCCGTTTACGGCGCCGTGATCGGTTTTCTGTACGCCCACAGCAAGTGGCAGTGCATCAAGGCCCTCTACAAGTGTCTGATTCCCGCTATGCTTGCAGGCCGTCTGGTCTGGGGCGGTGTGATGGTGGTATTGATGGGCCTGAGCGGCGGCGTGTTTACCTGGGAGCTGTTTATCGGCGGCGCTCTGCTGAACGCCCTGCCCGGTATCGCTTTGCAGCTGGTGCTGATCCCCGCTGTGATGGTACTGCTGGACCGGACAAAGCTGGTCTGCTTCACCCGCAGCAATGCGCCGGCCAAGGAAAGCGCATGACACACGATGACTATATCTGGCTGCTGACAGCTATCCGGGAACAGTCGGCTCTGCAGGAACGATTCATTGTCGCCATTGACGGGCGGTGCGGCTCCGGTAAAACGACGCTGGCGGCACGGCTGCAACAGGATCTGTGCTGCAGTGTGTTCCATATGGATGATTTTTTCCCCCGCTTGGAGCAGCGGACAGAGGCGCGCCTGTCGCAGCCCGGCGAGAATGTGGATCACGAGCGGTTTTGGGAGGAAGTCCTGCTGCCTCTTCGTGATGGCCGGCCCGTGATCACATACCGTCCCTATCTCTGCGCCCAGCAGCAGCTGGGACAGCCGGTAACGGTGGAAGCAGGCCGAATCGCTATCGTGGAAGGCTCGTATGCCTGCCACCCATCCCTGTGGCAGCACTATGACCTGCGGATATTCCTATCCATAGAGCCCGATGAACAAATGCGGCGGATTCAGAAGCGCAACGGCCCCGAAAAGGCGGTACAGTTCGCTCAGCGATGGATCCCGTTTGAGGAGATGTACTTCAGGGCCTTTCGTGTGCAGGAACGGTGTGACATTCGGCTGGAGGGATCGTCTGAAAACCGCAAAACAAATCCAAACTGAGCATAAAAAACAGGCAGCGGCGCTGCCTGTTTTTTATCATGCTATCACCGGATCGCTTACAGTTTCTTTTCCAGGCACACCAGCTGTACACTGGGGATGCCGTTGAATACGCAGGGCACGATCCCCGCTTCCCAATAACCCAAACGGGCATACAGATTCCGGGCTGCCTGATTTCGGGCATTGGTGTCCATCCGCAGATAGGGACAACCGTTTTCCCGGGCATAGTCCTCATAAAACCCGACAAACGCCGTGCCATAGCCTTTCCCGGCACAGGCAGGCTCCACCACCAGCGTGTGCAGCACCATCACTTGGTCATCCGGTACATCGGGATAGCGCCATGGCACATCGGCATATACCGGTACCTGTATCTTGTTGATCCGGGCGGCCGCCACCACCGCGCCCTCCTGCTCCATCACGAACAGGTCGCCGGCCTCCAGCGCCGCACGGGCCGTGTCAGCCGTGGGATACACGTTCCGTATCCAGCCCACGGTAGACGTACCGCGCTCCTCACCGTCGTGAATATGCTCATAGATGGCCGCGACCTGCGAGATATCTTTTTCCGTACCTTTTCTGACCATGGCATCCTCCCCATACCTGTTTTTTATATTATAGAAAAGCGCTCCCATGCTGTCAAGGCACTGTACCGAACTCTTGCAAAACGCGGTACGGCATGGCATAATAGTGGCCAGAAAGGATGGATGCTCTATGAAGAAAATCGCAGTCATCACCGGCGCTTCCAGCGGCATGGGCAAGCGCTTTGCAGAGACCGTTGACCAGTACGGAACATTTGATGAGGTGTGGGTCATCGCCCGCCAGCAGGACAAGCTGGAAGCCTTGGCTGCTGCCGTTCCCTTCCCGATTCGGGTCTTTGCCATGGATCTGACAGACCGCGCCAGCTTCGGCGTATATGCTGCGGCACTGGCGGAAGAACCGGTGGAAGTAGGCCTTTTGATGAATTGCAGTGGCTTCGGCAAGTTCAGCGCTGTACTGGACACCCCGCTGGAGGTCAATTTGAATATGACCGACCTGAACTGTCAGGCCGTGGTGGCCATGTGCCAACTGACGGTGCCCTACATGCCCCGGGGCAGTCAGATCATCAATATCGCTTCCGTGGCAGCGTTCCAGCCTATCCCCTATATCGATATTTACGGCGCTACAAAGGCATTCGTCCTCAGCTTCAGCCGCGCGTTGAACCGGGAACTGCGCAAACAGGGTATCGGCGTGATGGCGGTGTGTCCCTTCTGGACAAAGACGGCGTTCTTTGACCGGGCTGTGACAAGCGGTGAGAGGGTCGTCAAGAAATACATCGCCATGTATGACCCTGACGACATCGTGCGCCGTACATGGCGGGACGCCAAGCGCGGTAAGGACGTATGTCAATATGGCTTTGTGGCCCGCGTTCAGGCGGCGCTGACGAAGATCCTGCCTCACAGTCTGGTGATGAACGTATGGATGAAGCAGCAGAAGCTGTCGTAATTACTCCGCTTTTCTCCACAGCAGACGGTTGTCCTCGAAGCTGACCGTCAGCCGTCCGGTATCTTTCAGCCATGCCAGATAGGACCGCACGGTGCTGCCCACCAGTACATATTGCTCAAAATTCAGGGTAAGGGCATAGTCGTCAAACAGCTTTTTCAGCAGTTCCTCGAAGATGACCGGCTCGCCGCACAACATGACGATATGATCGGCGATCTGATGCACCTTATCGATGTTGTACTGGGCCAGCGGCACAATATCCTCCGTCACCTCGGCGTGGGCCGGGACAAACGCGTCTGCCTTCATTTCCTTGACTTTCTCCAGTGTAGTAAGATAGGCGGCCACGTCATAGATGAAGCCGATCTGGTATTTGTCCAGCGTCTCCCGGCTGGACAGGCAATCCGCCAGATACACCACGTTATCCGGTGTACGGAATCCCATCATGTCAAAGAAATGGCCCGGCAATGGCAGCAGCTCGAACCCATCCGGCAGCACCGCATCTGTCAAATAATCTGCATCACTTTCCTGTGCCATCAGGAATTTGTGGCGCAGATCCTTGGGCGGAAATCCTCCGTAGAGAAAGGACGGCTCCAGCACAGGGTGACGGGTGAAGTCGCATTCGATGCCCGGGGCATAGATGCCGCATTTGGTCTGACCCTGCAAATAGCGGTTGCCGCCAATGTGGTCGGCATTGGAATGGGTATTGTAGATGGTGGTCAGGCGCCATCCATTGGCGTCCAGCAGCTGCCGCACCTTACGCCCGGCATCTTTATCGTTGCCGCTGTCGATCAGGCATACATCCGTATCGTTCAGCTTCACCAGTCCCATTTTGGAGGGACTTTGGATATAGTAGCTGCTGCCCTTGATATGATTCAGTTCGTACATAAGCACACCCCCTTCTATAATTTATATATTGCCAATGAGCGATTGTCAACAAATAAGACTGCTGTATGCCTCGTGAGGCACACAGCAGCCTTATTTTTACTCAAAAATTTGCTTACTTCTTTGCAGCGGCAACGCCGTCCTTGCACATTTTCACCACCAGCCCGGTCAGCGCAAACAGGGCAATGGCGTTGGGGATCACCATCAGGTTATTGAACATATCCGTCAGCTCCCACACCAGATCGTTGCTGGCCAGGGTGCCGATAAATACGAACACCAGCGCAATGATACTGTACACCACCGTGCAGCGATGGGGATTCTTCTTGCCGAACAGGTAGTTGGCGTTGATCTTACCAAACAGGTTCCAGCTGAGGACGGTAGAGAACGCAAAGAAGAACAGGCACACGGCTACGAACATGGCGCCCAGCTTCTCGCCGAACACGGTACCGAAAGCGGTCTGGGCCAGATTGGCCTTGGTCAGCACCGTACTGGCTGCGGCAGCGCCGCACTCGGCCAGAGGACCGTCCGCAGTATACAGGGTGGAGATGATCACCAGTGCATTCAGCGTCAGCACCACGAAGGTATCGATGAACACACCGATCATGGCCACAACACCCTGATCATGGGGCTTGGCCACGTTGGCCTGAGCGTGTGCGTGGGGCGTGGAGCCCATACCGGCCTCATTGGAGAACAGGCCGCGCTTTGCGCCCTGGCTGATAGCCGTCTTGATGGCATAGCCGAAGCCGCCGCCGATGATGGCCTGAGGCTGGAACGCATACTTGAAGATCATGGCAATGGTGGCGGGGATATAGGTAATACGGGCCACCAGCACCACCAGACTGCCCAGCAGGAAGATGCAGGCCATAACAGGGACGATCTTCTCAGTCACAGAGGCCAGACGCTGTACGCCGCCCAGGAAGATGATGGCGCAGATGACCACCAGCACGACGCCCACCACCCAGGTGGGGATGCCGAAGGCGGTATTCATGGTGGAACCGATGGAGTTGGACTGCACCATGCAGCCCATGAAGCCCAGCGCCAGCACGATCGCCACAGCGAAGAAGCCGGCCAGGAACTTACCGAAGCCGCCCTTGAACGCGGTGGTGATATAGTACACAGGGCCGCCGCGGACGGTGCCGTCAGGATCCACAATACGGGTCTTTTGGGCCAGCGTAGCCTCCGCGTAGATGGTGGCCATGCCGAAGAACGCGATGACCCACATCCAGAAAATAGCGCCGGGGCCGCCGGTAAGGATGGCGCCGGAGGCACCCACGATGTTGCCGGTACCCACCTGTGCGGCGATGGCGGTGGCCAGGGCCTGGAAGGAGCTCATACCGGACTCCTGCTTGCCGCCCTTCAGGGTCAGGTTGCCGAACACTCTGCGCATACCTTCGCCGAAGCAGCGTACCTGCACGAAGCGGGTCTTAATGGAATACCACAGGCCCACGCCTACCAGCAAAAACACCAGAATGTAATTGCTGAGGTATTCGTTGATCTTACAGACGACGGGAAACAGTACGGATTCAATTGCTTGCATAATGTCTACTCTCCTTTTTTGACACAAAAACAGAGCCGCTGCAAAGCAGCGACTCCGGAGAAACAAGGCACACGGAAACCCGTGCGTTCTCTGTCCTTTTGCCTGAGAGATTCAGCGCCTTGACGCCTTACACCTTCGGCACCCGATTCAACGGGATTCTCCAGAGTCCCCTCCCCTTTCAGTCTCCCATTGGATTCTGAAAGGTTCATCGGGCGCTGTTCAATTGATGGAGGAAGTATAGCACAGAGAAACTTCAATTGCAAGACCTTTTTCGTCTTTTTCCGCAAAAAGGTATTTTGGAGTTTTCTGTTGACAATATCGTTTCACGATGTTATAGTAATATCGTGAAACGATATTTAAGCGAAAGGAGATGCCAATTGTGCCGAAAAAACCACTGGAAGCCTTATCTGAACCGATGTTCTATGTCCTAATGGCGCTGCACCGGCAAAATCTGTGCGGCGCAGACATCGTGACATGGGTCAATAAAAAGACCGGGGGACGGGTGGCGCTGGGCCCCGGAACGCTGTACACCATTCTGCCCAAGCTGACGGATGAGGGCATTTTGCAGGAGGTCGGCACCGAAGGCCGCAAGCGGACCTATACAATGACAGAAAAAGGCGGCATGCTGTACGAAGCGGAGTGTCAACGTCTGCAACAGGTCGTACGGGATATTGACCGGGAGGGTGACGAGCACCGTCTCCCTTTTAAAAAGGAGGCATGAATATGGCGATCCGTAAGGAGCTTCCCTTCGCATGGTATGAGGTCGATGCAGTGGAGGCGTGGCTGGATGAACAGGTGCAGCAGGGCCTGCGGCTGACAGGCGTCAAAAGCATTTTTGGAAAACAGTGCATCTTTGAGGAAAACACCGATGGTCCCACCCGCTATCGTGTCCATATAAAGCCCAAGGACGGGTACTATACACGGCAGGAGGAATATCGGGAAACCATGCGGGAGCTGGGCTGGGAGTATGTGGACCAACTCAACTACCGGGCTGATATCTACCGGGCCGCACGGCCTGATGCGGTGGAGATCAACACCGATGAAGAGGCACTGCGGGACACGCTGCGCTCCGCCAACCGGCTGGAACTTGTTTCCAGTCTTTTGATAATCATGATGATTCCCTTCATGGTCAGGAATAATCTCCAGTATATGAAGCATTACGACGGCATTTATGATATGCTGCTGGACGGCTCCGCCCTGCTGGCGGTTTCCGTGGCGCTACTTGCCATCTTCTGGCTGGTAATGGCCGTTTTCGGTATCCTCCGGTCAGTGCGGCTACGGCAGCGCTATCTGCTGGACAGAAGCTACCACCCTGATCCTGAGGTGCGCAAACGGAAACGGATCCGCATTGTACTGCTGGCGCTGTGGGGCATGAGCGCTCTGATCCTCGTTGTGGTGATCTTCACTTCCTCCGGAAAACTGCAGGACGTTCCCCTCTCCGACTGTCCCGTGGTGCTGCTGGAATCCCTTTGTCCGGAGGAAGCGGCACAGTTGGATTATAACAATGAATACGGTAACGCCCCCTTCGGCATCGCCGGCAAGTATCTGCTGTACTCTTTTGCCACCTACCGGCAGGACGGCCCCACCATCTGGCCGGAGGGCGAAGGTGTGGGGCGGGGTTATATTCCTTTCAGCTACTGGGTCAATGTTATGGATATCCACAGCGAATCGCTGGCGGAAAAGTACTACGCCGAACAGGTGGCCGCCCGCGATGACTGGCAGGCGGTTCAGGTCAAGGGCTGGGATCAGGCCATGTACCGCCGGTACACTACCAATCTGCGTCAGGAGTTTCGCAGCGACCAGCTTCCGGAAACACCTGACTGGCAGCAACAGATCCTGCTGCTGCGGCTGGGCAGCCGCGTGGTCACGATAGGATATGACGGCGAGGCCGACATGTATCCCCGACTGAACACACTGTATGGACGGCGATACACCTCATCCACGTCTGCCGCAGCAACATAACAAACGCCGTACCGTCCCAAAGGGCGGTACGGCGTTTGTTCTCTCTTCTATTGCCGCAGCCAGTCCGGGCGGGAGCGGCTGTGGGCACCGGAGACCAAACCCATGGCCGCGAAAACCATGACGATCGAGGTGCCGCCGTAGCTGAAAAACGGCAGGGTCAGGCCGATGACCGGCATCACGAACAGACACATGCCCACGTTGGCCAGCACCTGAAACAGCAGCATCCCCACCACACCTACGCAGATGTAGCCGTCCAGCTTGTTTTGGGCATTGCGGGCCACATAGATACAGCGCAGGATAATGGCTGCCAAAATCGCCAACGCCAGAATACAGCCCACCATGCCCAATTCCTCACCAATGGCGGAGAAAATGAAGTCCGTATGGCGGTTGGGCAGGCTGGAGCTGTCCTTGCTCTGGGTCTGGACACCATTGAACAGGCCCATACCCGTCAGCTTGCCGCCGCCCAGCGTCATCAGGCTGCGGGTCTGGTGCCAGCCAACGTTCAGGGGCTGATAGCTGTGGTCAAAAACCACGATGAAGCGGTCTTTCATATACGGCTTGATCATATCCTCCTCCCAGAGGATATAAAACGCAAGCACTGCGGCAATACCGCCGCCGATGAACCACCGGGCCGCCACACCCGCCACAAAACACATGCAGATGAAAATGAACACGAACACCAGTCCGCTGCCCATATCGGAGGATATGGCATAGTACAGGCCAAAGATCACCATCAGGTGCGCACCCAGAAACAACACATCCGGGATCTTCTTCAGGGTGCGGTTCTCCTGTAACCACACCAGCTGCCAGGCCAATACCACGATAAAAGTCAGCTTCACCACCTCAGAAGGCTGCACCATGAAGGGCAAGAACGGAAAATCCAACCATGCCAGATTGCCGGTGTCGCCCGCCCGGCCCAGCGGTGTTTTCAGCAGGAGGATAAATCCGATGCTGAACACCGTCAGCCACAGCCAGCCTTTTTTGCGCATTACTTCACCGATGTCGATCATGGAGAACACAAAAAACAGCACCACGCCGATCAACGCGCCCACAGTCTGCACCAGCACAAGGCGCATCGTATCCATATAGCGGGTAGCGGAGTAAATCATCAAAATACCGTAAGCCGTGGCGGTGCAGCAGAGCGCCAGCAGAACAAGATCTGTCTGCCGCAAGATATCCCGTATAAATTCCCGCACACGCTGCATGAATGGTCCCTCCGTGGTGGCTGTTCAGAGGCCTATTGCCCCAGAATGATTTTGTACATTGTACCACAAGAACTTTTCGGTGTAAACCTGTCCTTCCCCCTTTTCTTTTTGAATTTTCTGTGATAGAATAAATCGATTATTCAGAGAATGGTGCAGCAGGGCCATTCCTTGTTCCGAAAGGACGTCTGCTATGCAGTATATCTCCCACAGTGTATCCGATACAGAAGCATTCGGCTGCCGTTTGGCGCAGCAGCTGCAGCCCAATACGGTGGTGGCCTGCCGCGGCGGCCTGGGAATGGGCAAAACCGCGCTGACCCGGGGTATTGCCCGGGGATTGGGCTACACCGGGCGCGTCACCTCCCCCACCTTCACGATCGTCAACGAGTATTTGGGCAAAACGCCTCTGTTTCACTTTGATATGTACCGGCTGGATGACAGCGACGCGCTGTTTGACATCGGCTGGGAGGACTATCTGGACCGCGGCGGCGTGTGCGTGGTGGAATGGAGCGAAAATGTGGCGGACGCCCTGCCGCCGGATGCCGTCGTGGTGACCATCGAACGGGGGCAGGCCGACGAAGACCGGATCATCACCGTAACAGGAGGCAAAATCGCATGAAAATTCTGGCTTTGGAAACCTCCGCAAAGTCGGTGTCCGCCGCCGTGGTGGAGAATGGCATGGTGCTGGCCAGCGCCTATCAGAACATCGGCCTGACCCACAGCGTCACCCTGATGCCGTTGGTAGATTCCATGCTGCAGCACGCCGCTTTGACGGCACAGGACATGGGGTTGATTGCCGTGGCCGCCGGGCCGGGCAGCTTTACGGGGCTGCGCATCGGCATATCCGCCGCCAAGGGACTTGCCTGGGCGCTGGATCTGCCCTGCTGCGGTGTGTCTACATTAGAGGCCATGGCGGAGAATCTCCGCGATTTCGACGGCACCGTGATCTGTGCCATGGATGCCCGCCGTCAGCAGATCTACAACGCGGTGTTCGATTGCCAGGATGGCGTGCTGTCACGCCGGTGCGAGGATCGGGCCGTGGCGCTGGAGGTCCTGACAGAAGATATAATAAACGATAAAAACAGGAAAATAATAGTTGGCGACGGCGCGAAGCTGTGCTATACTTATCTGCTGGATAAGGGCATCTCCTGCCGCATGGCCGCGGCCGACAGCCTGTACCAGAAGGCGTCGGGCGTGGGATTTGTCGCACAGCGTATGGCTGCGGAGGGCCGCACCGTAACGGCGCAGGAGCTGCGCCCCGTCTATCTGCGCCTGAGTCAGGCGGAGCGGGAGCGACTGGCCAAGGGGCTGCCTATTACCATTGATCGTCAGGGAAGCAAGTAAACTTGTAAATATATATTTGACGGAGGAAAATGCAATGTTCAGTGAAAAAGTACACATTATGGATCACCCTCTGGTGGCACACAAGTTGACCATCATGCGCGACAAGAACACCAGCGTCAAGGATTTCCGGGAACTGGTTTCTGAGATCGGTATGCTGATCACCTATGAGGCGACCCGTGACCTGCCCCTGACTACCAAGGAGATCGAAACTCCCCTGTGCAAGGCGGAAATGCCCACACTGGCCGGCAAGAAGTTCGCCGTTGTCCCCATCCTCCGTGCAGGCCTCGGCCTGGTGGACGGCGTGCTGCGCATGGTGCCCTCCGCCCGTGTCGGCCATATTGGTATGTTCCGCGATGAGGAAACGCTGGAGCCCCACGTTTACTTCTGCAAGATGCCCAAGGATATTGCCGAGCGCGACATTCTGATCGTTGATCCCATGCTGGCCACCGGCGGCAGCGCTGACGCCGCCATTGCCGAAATGAAGAAGCGGGGCTGCAAGCACATCAAGCTGATGGTGCTGGTGGCTGCTCCCGAAGGCATTGAGCATATCACAAAATCCCATCCCGACGTTGAAATCTATGCCGGCGCTGTGGACGATCACCTGAACGAGCACGGCTACATTGTTCCCGGTCTGGGTGACGCCGGCGACCGTATTTTTGGCACGAAATAAAAATAGTCCTTTACAGTTCATCTTCTTGGTCGTATAATAGGAAAAAGAACGTCATACGGAAAGGTGGTGCCTCAATGGACGACTATACCAGAAAGTTTAATGCCGCAGAAGACCGGGATTCCCAGGTACATCATGTGCTGACCTCGGTATATGAGGCACTGAAGGAAAAGGGATATGATCCCGTAAACCAGATCGTAGGCTACATTTTATCGGAAGATCCTACTTATATCACCAATCATAACGGCGCCCGGACACTGATCTGCAAGATCGACCGGGACGAACTGCTGCAGATTCTGGTAAAGCGATATCTGGATATCTGATTGCTCTTTTGTGTAAAATGAGGGAAAACCGTTTGGTTTTCCCTCATTTTTGTGCAGTTTCCGGCCCTGGGGGAGCCCTGATTTGACAGGGGCGGCTTTTTGTGCTATACTAGGGAACAATTCTTACGAACAGGAGGCAATCATCGCAATGGCAGATGTAAAAAAGGGCGAAGGCCTTGTTTATAAAAACCACCCCCTGCGGCGGGTTGACAACCTGATCTACTATGGTTCCATGGCGGATAAATATATTGTGATGTTTCAGATCCTTGAGACAAAAAAGG
The DNA here is from genome assembly GCA_945877515.1 of uncultured Clostridia bacterium. Classification (GTDB taxonomy): domain Bacteria; phylum Bacillota; class Clostridia; order Oscillospirales; family Oscillospiraceae; genus Vescimonas. The sequence continues at coordinate 40,074 of CAMCSE010000007.1, forward strand.
AACAGGATATGAACGTGGCGACCCGCGTATCCGTCCAACTGCAGCTGACGGATCCGGATCTGAAATCCCGCGACCGCGTGGTGAAAAAATCCGAAAAGAGCAGTTTGTACGCCGCCATGGATGTGGGTTCCATCTGGTTGGAACGTGCTTTGGCCGGCAAACTGTAAGGGGGCGGGACTTTGTGAGACCATATAGACATCGTCTGCTTGCCGCGGCTGTGATGACCGCGGCAATGCTATGCAATACCACTGTATGCGCCTGGGCGTCCTCCGGCAATACCAATACGGTCGTTCTCCCAGCAGAGGAGACGCTGGTTCTGAAAAACGCCCTGACCTCCGGTCTTGAGGCACAGGGACAGAAGCCTGAGCTTCCCCGCCTGTTGCCCAGCGACACAAAGGTCAAGGCTGTGGGCAAGATCACGGAAAAGTATATTCCACTTTACTTTGACCCCACCGAAGAGAGCAACGTTTATATTCTGCTCCCGCTGGATGCTCTCGTTTCGGTGATGGAGGATCTGGACGACTGGTTCCGTGTCAGCTATAACGACTGCACCGGCTTTGTCTCTCCGGAGTATGTGGAACTGCTCAAGCGCAGCGAAACCTTCCAGACCTATGGCGTTGTGGATGCCGAGGAAATGCCGTTACTGAAGGAAGCCAACGGTGACAGTGAGGTACTGGCTACCCTGAAGGACGGCGACCGTGTGGAGGTCACCGGCCTTGAAAACGGCTGGTTTGCCGTCAAGAGCGGTGATAAGACTGGCTACGTCACCGGTGACGATCTGGATCTGACCATGGAAAAGGAAGCGCCTAAGCCCAAGACCACGGCGAAAAAGCCCCAGACCGGCACTGCCGCAGCAGGCGGCACAGGTGAAAGCGGCGGGACTGTGGTCAGCGGTTCCGGCAGTGACGTTGCCGCTTTTGCCCAGCAGTATCTGGGCACGCCTTATGTCTATGGCGGCGCCGGCCCCGGCGGCTTTGACTGCTCCGGCTTTACCATGTCTGTCTTCTCCCACTTTGGTGTCAGTCTCGCTCACGGCGCCACTCCGCAGCTGAACAATGGCTATGCCGTATCCATGAGTGAGCTGCAGCCCGGCGATCTGGTGTTCTTCTTTGGCACTTACAACACCAGCTCCGCAGCCAGCCATGTGGGTATTTATGTCGGCGGCGGACAGTTTATCCACGCGTCCTCCAGCCGCGGCGTGATCATCTCCAGTCTCAGCGAGACTTATTACGCCAACCGTTACCTGACAGCACGCCGCGTTTTCTGAACACTGAAATCATGATAAAGCGATGTCTCCGGTGATACCGCCGGAGGCATCTCTTTATTTTTGAAAAGGTATTGACAAATGCTCATCATATGCTTATACTGTCTATATCGAATATATACAGTAGAACGGGGGCGAACATTTGAATCTGATCATCAGCAACGCCAGCGGGAAGCCCATTTATGAGCAGATCTATACACAGGTCAAAAACTGCATCATCTCCGGTGAACTCTCGCCGGGCGACGCGCTGCCGTCCATCCGGGCACTGGCCAAGGATCTGCGGATCAGCGTTATCACCACTACAAGAGCCTATGACGAGCTGGAGCGGGACGGTTTTATCGACCGCGTACCCGGTAAGGGCTGCTATGTGGCGGAGAAGAATCTGGAATTGGTGCGGGAAGCACATTTGAAGCAGATCGAGGAGCATATGACCGAGATCGTCACTCTGGCGGCAGGCTGCTCCCTCAGCGAAGAGGATACGGTGCGGATGCTGCGGTTGATTTGGGAAAATGAAGGAAAGGATGATACATTTTGAATGCAATTGAACTAAAAGGACTGATCAAGGAATACCCCGGTTTTCGGTTGGGGAGCCTTGACCTGGCACTGCCCTCCGGCAGCATCATGGGTCTGGTGGGTGAAAACGGCGCCGGCAAAAGCACCACCATCAAACTGATCATGAACGCCATCAAGCGGGATGCCGGCAGCGTGTCCGTTCTGGGTGTAGATAATCAGAGCCGTGCTTTTTCCGGCATAAAAGAGGATATCGGCGTGGTGCTGGACGAGGCCTATTACCCCGAGGTGCTGAACAGCCGCGACGTGGGATGTGTTATGGCAAAAACCTACCGCCATTGGGAGCCGGATACGTATGAGAATTACCTCCAGCGGTTTGGCCTGCCGCAGGATAAGGCATTTCGGGATTATTCCCGGGGCATGAAGATGAAGCTGGCCATTGCCGTGGCTTTGTCCCATCAGGCGAAGCTGCTGATTCTGGACGAGGCCACCAGCGGCCTTGATCCCATGGTGCGGGACGAAATTCTGGACATTTTCAACGAGTACACCCGGCAGGAGGATCGCTCCATCCTGCTGTCCTCCCACATCGTCAGCGATCTGGAGAAAATCTGTGACTACATCGCCTTTCTTCATAAAGGCCAACTGTTATTGTGTGAGGAAAAAGACCGGCTGCTGGAAGAGTACGCACTGGTAAGGCTGTCCCGGGAACGGCTGGCCGACCTGCCGGAGAACAGCGTTGTGGGCGTGGAGAGCGACCCCTACGGCGTGCGGGCGCTGGTGAGGCGGGATATGGTGCCCCACGACCTTCCGCTGGAGCACACCAATCTGGAGGATATCATTTTGTTTCTGGCGAAGGGGGGTACGCAGGAATGAAAGGCTTACTGTTTAAGGACTGGAAAACCCTTTTGAAGCAGATGAAGGTCATGCTGGCCATTACGACGCTGTTGGCATGCGTCCCCGGCACCTATCTGTCGGCGTTCGCGCTGTTTTACGCCGCCATGATGCCCATTACGGCGCTGGCCTATGACGAGCGGGCCAAGTGGGATGAACTGGCCGCTATGATGCCCTATTCCGTTAAGGAAATCGTGGGCAGCAAGTATGTACTGGGGCTTCTGCTGGTACTGCCGGTTCTGGCCCTGTCCGTTCTGTCCCGGTTGATCGTGCACAGTACACCCATTGCGGGCGAGAACACCATGGCGATGCTGATCACTGCGTGTCTGTCCCTGATCCTGATGTCCATCAATCTGCCCTTCATGTTCCACCTCGGCGTGGAGAAAGGCCGTTTGATCTACATTCTTCTGACCTGCGCCTTCATTGTGGCGGGCGTCAATTTTGCCGGCAAGCTGGCGGATATGGCCAATGACATCGAAGTGGCGATGGTCACCACCGTACCGCTGATCCTGCTGGCCGTGGCCGCAGTTGCGCTTCTCCTCTCCTACTTCATCTCCGTCCGGGTCTATCGGGCACGGCGGGGTTGACCGATCACATAGGAAAAAGGACGGCCACGCCGTCCTTTTTCCTATGTCACACATTTCTTGCAGGGCGTCAGCCCGCGCTGCTCCGCCTCATCCCATGTGATCTCCCGGCTGTTCTTGCCGGGACATCGGGCGTCATAGTGATAGCGCTTTCCGCTGGGCGCGGCATATATGGGGCTGTGTATATCCTCCCCTTCCGTCACCGATCTTTCCTCAATCGGGGCCTCCTGCGTTCCACTCTGCTGCGCCGTTTGTTCTTTCGACGCTTCCGCCAGATATACGTCAAAGGTACTGCGCCGGTACTCCTCCCGTTTCTGTACGGTCACGATGACACTGCTGATCACCATAAACAGGGCAATCGCGATAACGCCAAGCCGCGGTGCATATTTCTCTATCTTCTTCCGGAAATCAGGCGACACGCTTTCCCCTCCCACCGCACTGATCTGCTCGTTTTTTCGATTATATCACACTTTTTCAGCAGTTACAAGACAATTAACACTCAGCCGGCAGCCACGGCAAGATGCTGGAGGTCAACTCCTGAACGCCACAGGGCACAGTATGTCTCCGTACAACGTCTGAACGCCGCAAACAGCTGCTGTGCGCGGTTTTCATCGCTGTATACCTTCCACATACCGGCACACTTGAAATGTTCCGCACGATGGTCAATAAAGCCCTTCACGTCTTCCGGAGGGTAGCTGAGAAATAATCCTACCTCATGAGGAAACTCCCCCGCCTCACGGAACCGGCGGATCAGCTTTGCCACGCAGCGCTGGCAGGAGCCATCCGGATACCCCTCCCGGCGCAGAATCTCCGAGGCAAGGCCGTCTTTCAGATCACGGCGCAATCCTGCCGGACGATACAGGTACAAAAGCGCCTGCTTCTCCCGATACCGGATGGGCAAAAGGCACAGCCCCTTGGGTGACAGTATCCGGTTCAGCCCCCGGATATCCGCCAGCAGCTCCTCCCTGTCATCATAAGGGCAAGGAAACAGGCTGCCGGTCTTAATGCCTGCCAGCGTGGGTGCCCCCTGCCGGATCACCAGTTCTTCTGACATGTTATCACTCCTTTGGCACATGATAGCGGCGCTCCATGCACTCGTTGCCGCCCAGGATCACAACGCTCATATGCCGACTCCTTTCGCTGCACTGCTTTCTTAGTATTCGTAAAACAAGGCTTGCTATCCCTGTTATACTCCCTCCATAAGTTAGCTATCGCTAACTTATGGAGGGAGTATAACACTTTTTCCTTCGGTTGTCTACCCCTAACTCCAAAACAGGCCGTTTTCCTATTTCATACGGCAGAGAAAAAGGACCGTCAATAGCCGGTCCTTTTCTTTCTGCGGTATATTCTTATTCTTTATAGGTCAACGCGCGCACAGCGTTAAGAACTGCAATGATCATGACGCCGACATCGGCAAAAATCGCGGCCCACATATCAGCAATACCGACGGCAGTCAAGGCCAGGCAGGCGAATTTTACCACCAGCGCCAACACAATATTCTGCTTAACAATGCCAATACATTTTCGGGAAATACCGATGGCCTTGGCGATCTGCATGGGATCATCGTCCATCAGCACCACATCGGCAGCTTCAATGGCAGCATCGCTGCCCATGGCGCCCATGGCGATGCCGATATCCGCACGGGTCAGCACCGGCGCGTCATTGATCCCATCCCCCACAAAGGCCAGTTTTTCCTTGCTGCTCTTCTGCGCCAGCATCTTTTCCACCTCAGCTACCTTGTCACCGGGCAGCAATTCGCTGCGGACCTCATCCACTCCCAGTTCCGCCGCCACCTGCTCTGCCACGGCCTTGGCATCGCCGGTGAGCATAACCGTCTTTTCCACACCCCGCTTCTTCAGGGCGGCAATGGCCGCCTTGGCATTCGGCTTCACCACATCGGAGATCACAATGTGTCCGGCGTAGTGACCATCGATGGCCATATGGATGATGGTGCCCACGCTGCGGCAGTCACGATAATGCACCTCCAGCTTCCGCATCAGCTTACTGTTACCCACCGCAACGGTATGGCCGTCCACATTCGCTACGACGCCGTGACCGCTGATCTCCTGAATATCGGTGACACGGCTCCGGTCGACCGGCTTGCCATAGGCTTTCTGCAGGCTTTTGCTGATCGGATGTGAGGAGGCACACTCCGCCAGCGCCGCATACTCCAGAACCTTCGCCTCATCCAGCGCATTGTGATGGATCTCTGTCACTTCAAACACGCCCCGCGTCAGTGTACCGGTCTTGTCAAACACCATGCAGCGGGTCTGGGAAAGTGCCTCCAGATAGTTGGAGCCCTTGATCAGGATACCTTCCTTGCTGGCACCGCCGATCCCGGCAAAGAAGCTAAGCGGGATACTGATAACCAGTGCGCAGGGACAGCTGACTACAAGGAACGTCAGGGCGCGATAGATCCAGTCGGTCCACTGGCCGTCCATTCCCAACAGCAGCCGCACAAGAGGTACGGCGATGGCCAGCACCAGCGCACCGGCACAAACAGCAGGGGTGTAGATCCTGGCAAAACGGGAAATAAACGCCTCGGACCTGGACTTGCGGGAGCTGGCATTTTCCACCAGATCCAGGATTTTGGAGACAGTGGATTCGCCAAACACCTTGGTGGTTCGGATCTTCAGAACGCCGCTCATGTCGATGCAGCCGCTGATGATCTCGTCGCCCTCCTTTACATCACGGGGCATACTCTCTCCGGTGAGGGCACTGGTGTTCAGACTGGCGCTGCCGTCGATGACCACACCGTCCAGCGGCACCTTCTCGCCGGGCTGCACCACGATGATACTGCCCACCGCCACCTCGTCAGGATCCACCTGCTCCAGCGTGCCGTCCCGTTCGACGTTGGCGTAGTCGGGGCGAATATCCATCAGGGCGCTGATGTTCCGCCGGCTCTTGCCGACGGCATAGCTTTCAAACAGCTCACCGACCTGATAAAACAGCATCACGGCGATGCCTTCCACATAGTCACCGCTTCCGGTCCACACTGCCAGGAAAAACGCCCCCAGCGTCGCCAGCGCCATCAGGAAATTTTCATCAAACGCCTGTCCGTTGATAATTCCTCTGGCCGCTTTTCTCAGGATATCATAGCTGATCACCAAATACACCATCAGATATGCGATCAGCTGCGGGATCCCGGTCAACGGAATGAATTTCAGCGCTATCAGCATAGCTGCGGTGATCAGAATACGGGTGAGCATTACTCTTTGCTTCTTTGTCATGGTAGTATTCTCCTACTCGGTTGCGTTTGCCTGCCCCGCAGGGTACTGCTTACAGGTCGATCTCGCAGTCAGGCTCCACCTTTCTGCAGGCTTTCAGCACATTTTTCATGACCGCTTTCTCGTCCGCGCCCTCAGCAAATTCCACGACCATCTTTTGGGTCATATAGTTGACCACGGCGCCGGCCACACCTTCGATCTTGTTGGCGGCATCCTCCATCAGATTGGCGCAGTTGGCGCAGTCCACTTCAATTTTATAGGTTTTTTTCATAGGATAACCCTCCGGATTCTGCTTCTCCTTTTACAATTAAAGGATTGCTTAATTGTTGTAACCGCAGTATACTGTTACTGTTCAGAAAAAGCAAGCGATTTGCAGCCCATGCTTCTAAAAAGGCGAAGGGAATTTCCAAAACGGATAAAAGGAGGATGCCTTATGTCAGAATTTACGCTGCCCCATCATCATGGAGAGAGCACCCACGCTGCCAGCCTGCACAAAGAGTTAATGAATACCGTGCATTTTTCCGCCGTTTCCGACGTATTCAAGCATCTGAGCGATCCCACTCGCGTGCGCATTTTCTGGCTGTTGAGCCATCAGGAGGAGTGTGTTATCAACATCGCCGCCATGCTGGAAATGTCCAGCCCCGCCGTTTCCCATCACCTGCGCTCCTTGACGGAAAGCGGTCTGCTGGTCAGCCGGCGCGTCGGAAAAGAAGTCTATTACAAAGCCGCGGAGGCAGAGCAGATCCATTTGCTGCACCAGATCGTGGAACAGGTAATGGAGATCATCTGTCCGGAAAAAGCCGTGGATTTTCAAGCATCACAGGAAACCATCATCCGGAATGTCCATGACTATCTGATGGAGCATCTCTCCGAACGGATCACCATTGAGGAACTGTCCCGCAAATTTCTGATGAACACCACCACGCTGAAAAACGCATTCAAAGCCGTGTATGGCACCACCATTGCCGCCCATATGAAGCAGCATCGTATGGAGCAAGCGGCGGTCATGCTGAGAAGTTCGCAGACGGATATCGCCGGTATCGCCAAAGCTGTGGGATATGAGAGCCCCAGCCGTTTTACGGCCACTTTTAAGGATACCTACGGTATTTTGCCCACAGAATACCGAAAACAGCAGCAAAAGCAGTAAGCGAAAAGGCATGATCTCTCATGCCTTTTCGCTTTATTCTATGTCTTTTGATGGCACTGTCGGAAGTGCCGAAATTGCTTCACTCAGCGGCATATTGTGGTCTCTGGCGATCCGTGCCAAGTCCTCATATTCGTACTTTGTCCGGGTCACGCCATAGCCGCAGGAGGTCTTTCGGCGGACATCGCCGTATGGGGTGCGTACCGTATCCACCGTGCGGGCCAATGTATACCGGCGGCAGGCATGTTCCCGCACGCCGATGGTGGTCGTATGCCGGAACAGCAATTCCACCAGCTTTTGCCTGTCCTCCTCCCGGCACAGGAGCGACAGCATTGTGCCCAACCGTGATTTTTTCATGGTGATGGGTGTGGTCCACACATCCAGCGCACCAGCCGCTAACAGCGTTTCCATGGCAAAGGCAATGGCTTCCGCCGTCATATCGTCAAGATTGCAGGACAGTTCCCGCACGTTCCCGCCGCTCTCCGTGGTTTCGCCCCAGAACGCGCGGACACAATTGGCGGCGTCCAGTTCCTTTTTTCCCATGCCATAGCCAATGGCGCCGACCTGCATCGTGGGCCGTTCGCCAAAGGCGGACGCGAACCGCTTCAGCAGCGCCGCCCCTGTTGGGGTGCAAAGTTCCGTTTGAATGGCGCCGCTGTAGGAGGGTACGCCTTTGAGCAGATAGGCGGTGGCAGGTGCGGGAACCGGCAAAATACCGTGGGCGCATTTCACCTGTCCGCTCCCTACGCAGACGGGAGACGCCAGGATCTGATCCGGGGCCAGTTCATACAGCAGCAGACAGACCGCCGCAATATCCGCCAGCGCATCCATGGTGCCTACCTCATGGAAATGGATCTCCGTGACAGGAACGCCATGCACGGCGCTTTCCGCCTCAGCGATCAGGCGGTAAACCGCAAGGACATCCTCTTTCACCGCGTCAGGCAGCGCAAGATGTTCAGTGACCAGATGCTCGATCTCGTGCAGGCTGCTGTGATGGTGATACGCGTCATGGGGATGACGGTGGGCATGCATGTCTTCCGACTCCTCTTCCCCATCGATCATTACCGCCAAATGGGTACCGTGGATCCCGCACCGGCATACGGTCTCCCGGGAATACGTCACATGGGGAATGCCGATGCCATTGAGCTGCGCAAGCGTCTTTTCCTGATCCGGCATCAATTCCAGCAGCGCCGCCGCCAGCATATCGCCTGCTGCTCCCATATTACATTCCAAATACAATAGTTTCATGGGAAATCCCCCCCTCACAGCAGCATCAGCAGCGTACCCGCCACGATCCCCAGTAAACCGACGGCGGATTTCGCCGCCAGCTTTTCGTGAAACACCACATAGGAGAACAGCACCGTCACCAGAATGCTCAGCTTGTCGATAGGCACCACTACGCTGGCGGGACCATCCTGCAGCGCTTTATAGTAACACAACCAGCTGCCGCCGGTGGCCAAGCCCGACAGGCAGATAAAGACCAGTTCTTTTCCGGGAATATGGTGCAGCGCCTCCCGTTTTCCGGTGACGAACACCATCAGCCATGACATGGCCAAAACCACCACGGTGCGGATCGCCGTTCCCAAATTGGACTCCACGCCGGAGATGCCTATCTTGCCGAGGATGGCTGTCAGGCTGGCAAAAACAGCGGAACCAAGGGCATACCACAGCCAGCGGGAATCCTTTGCCGCCGCACCACTGCTCTCCTTTTTCTCGATCATCAGAAAGGTTCCCACCGCGATCAGCACTACACCCACGCTTTTTGTCCATGTGATGCCCTCCTGCAGAAGGATGGCCGCCAGCAAAATGGTCAGCACGGTGCTGGATTTGTCAACAGGCACCACTTTATTCACGTCGCCCAGCTGCAATGCCCGGAAGTAGCACAGCCAGCTGCCGCCGGTGGCAAGGCCCGACAGTATCAGGAACAGCAGGGTCTTTCCGCTGATTTCGCTGAGCTGGCTCTGGGAACCGACGATGAATACCATCAGCCATGAAAAGATCAGCACCACAATGGTGCGGATGGCGGTGGCCACGGTGGAATCTGTCCGGCGGATCCCGCATTTTGCCAAAATGGAAGTCAGTCCGGCAAACAGAGCCGAACCAAACGCAAACAATATCCACATACCCTTTACACCTTCCATCAGAAGATCTCTGTACGCACACTACTTCCCGGGAACATACAGGCCTTGCATATCTGCTTTCTCCAGCTCCAGCAGCTTTTGCTTTCGGTCGATACCGCCTGCATAGCCGGTCAGATTTCCGTCCGTTCCCACCACCCGGTGGCAGGGAATGAGAAGCGAAATCGGGTTATGTCCCACAGCGCCTCCCACTGCCTGTGCGGACATATGGGGCCGGCCCATCTGCGCGGCGATCCGCTGTGCGATCTGGCGATAAGTCATGGTCTGCCCATAGGGGATGGTCAGCATGACGTCACACACCGCCTTGCGGAACGGCGTAGTATCATAGCGCATCAAGGGCGTGAACCCCGGCTCCCTGCCGGAAAAATAGATGTCCAGCCAGCGCTTCACCTCTGCAAACGCAGGCACTTCCTTTGGTATGTAGTCGGCATGAAGTGTGCTGCCGAAGTACTTCTGTCCATTGAACCACAGGCCTGTCAGCGCTTCGCCGTCACCGGCCAATGTCATCGCTCCCAACGGGAAAGCATATTCGCATGTATAGATCATATCGTTACCTCAAGTGATCCGACAAAAACGGAGTTTGTTTTTGATCTGTTTTTCTTTGATGTTATCTTTTCAGGATTTTTTCCACAGAGGCACCGTCAAGCTGATTCACGGTCACAAATTTGCCGTCGTAGAACACAGCCCAGTTATTGAACACACCGGGCAATCCTTTGGCCTGCTCCAGCGTATCCACATGAATAAACGCTGCCGGAATGTCCTTTTCCGTACAGTACTCCCGCAGTTTCTCGATCCGCTGCGGAATATACGGACACTGATCATCGTAATAGATGGTCAGTTCCCGGCTGTCGATGGTCTGGTTCTTCGCGTTGGGCGCAAACCGCGGCGCCGTCCTGTCAAAGCTGAGCGCCAGCAGCTCATAGCCGTCGGCAGTGGTGTCCACTGTCCGGAACCCATACTTCTTTGCAAAATTCTGGTCAGAAAGCCACGATTTCTGTTTTGCCGCACCCAGCATACAGACGCCGGACTTTCCATGGGCTTTTGCATCCGCAATGCAGTACTCCATCAATTGCCGCCCGTAGCCCTGTCCCTTGGGAGCGCCCTGCACCCACAGACAGTAAATGTAATAAAAATTGTCACCGACCACCGGTACCCATGCTGTTTCCAGCGGTGCATACTCGATGAATACGCAGCCCTTGATATTCAGCTTGCGGAAAATATGCCCTTCTTTCAGCCGTTCCGCCAGCCATGTCCGCTTGGCTTCCACGCCCGGATGGGGCTTTTTTGTGCGGATTATGCAGCACAGATGCTCCTGTGCAAGATTATCCGGCGTCAAATTCACAAACTCTGCGTCCATTGCGGTATCCTCTCCTTCAACCCCATAGCCAAAAGATGGATTGCTGAATCCGCCCTCAGCAACTGGCGTTCGGGATGTTTTTTTCTATTATTAGATATAACCCATTATTTGTCAATCACCAAAAATGAACGGCAACGAAAGCGGATATAGTAACCGTAATCCGCATTGTCACAAAAAGCAGAATCCCGATCTCTCCCACGAACAGAAGCGGTACGCTTTCGCGTACCGCTTCTGTTCAATCCGTCCTACCGTGGGGAATCGACGATGTATCTGAGGAATAAATTGCTGTTTTTATCATCGCTTCTTCTGCTTTATTCAAACAATTGCCCCGGAAGTTTCTGCTTCTCCTTAGGGGGAAATGCTCTGTCAAATACCTCAGCTTCCGCTTCATCCACCAGATAGCCCTGTGGTGGAGCATATTCCCCGGTAATGCCATCAAGATAACCGGGCTTCAGCTCCTTGCAGAGAAAGAAGGAATCGTCCGTTCCCTCCGGCAAGTCATGGTAACGGATACCGAATTTTCTGGCATAGTCAAACCCGCTTTTCCCGTAAAAGTCAATATTCCCCTCAAAGCACAGCGCACCCGCTCCCAGTTCCGCCGCTTTCTCCAGAGAATAATCCAGCAGGATCTTTCCATAGCCCTTTCTTTTATACTCTGGGGCGATACAGATCGGCCCCATAGTCATAATGGGAATATCCCGGCCGTCATCCGTCTTGATGACTGCCCGCATAAACATGTTCTGTCCGATCAGCTGTCCGTCTTTTTCCATCACAAAGTCAAGCTCCGGAACAAACGCCGGATCGCTGCGCAGCTGATGCAGCACATAATGCTCCAGACAGCCAGGACGGTAAACATTCCAGAAGGCTTCACGCACGAGATTTTCCACCTCGCGGTATTCCTTCTTTTCTTCCCATCTGATCGTGTAATGCTTTTGCTCCATGTCTTTCCTCTTTTCTGTTACAGATAAATGATCCATTCGTATTCTGCCGCCTGCCTTCCCCATTATAGTAAACGTTCGTTTACTTGTCAAGCGGTTTTTCCTCTACTCTCTGTCGGTTTTTCTCAGAATTGTGATCAGGCGCCGTTCCATACCTATCATTTTATTAACAGTAATTCTAATATTTGTTGTAATATTTTATAGCTTTACTTTTCTTGTTAATTATTCTACTATATAATCACAAAAGGAAAACACTTCCAAACAAATACTTCAAGGAGGAAACTACCATGAAAAACATTTCTACTTACGTTATGATCTCCATTCTCTCCCTCGTTCTGGTGGTGGCGACCGCCTTTCTGATGACTGCCGCTGACGCACCCATCCGTGAGGCTGGCGGATATCTGCCCCTGATTTTCGGCGCTGTGTTCAGTTGGAGCACCGCAAAGGCTAACCTGATGGAGCGTGAACGTGAAGTCCGCAACAATGCCCGCGTGAACTTCACTCCCAGCCGCGCCGCTGCCTGATACACGGTAAAACCCGTTTTCTCTCTTAAACAGTAAGAAGGACACGCTTGAAAGGCGTGTCCTTCTTAATGAATCAGAAACGTTTCAGACGCCGGGCAGACCGTTCTGCCCGGCGTGCTTTTCCCCGTTCTTTTATTCTTTACCTCTTTACTACAACAATTCTTCTGATTCAATATCAATGCGTTATTCCAACTCTCTGTTTGCTTTTTCCTCTTCCTGTGTTATAATAATTTTATATAGTGATACAGAATGCTCGCCTGTTTCGTGTACTGCACTGTTCACCGGAAAGGAACCCGCTTATGAAACGACACCACAGAGACCCCAAAAACGCCCGTAATCTAGGTGCGGTCATCCACCGCCAGCCGTCTGTGTTCATTGTGTATCTGGTACTGCGTCTGATCGTCGTGGGGACGCTTATTTCCTCGATCCTGCGGGGTGAATATGAAAACGCGTTTATTTGCCTGTTGGTGCTGGTTCTGTTCATGCTGCCGTTTTTTATCCAGCAGAACTTTGGTATTGAGCTGCCCTCCACGCTGGAGATCATCATTCTGCTGTTTATTTTCGCCTCGGAGATCTTGGGCGAGCTGGGCTGCTACTTTATCTCCTATCCCCACTGGGATTCCATGCTGCATACCGTTACCGGCTTCCTCTGCGCAGCTACCGGCTTTGCGCTGATCGACATCCTCAACCGCAACAGCAGGATCAAGTTCACCCTCTCGCCGGTGTATGTGGCGTTGGTGGCGTTCTGCTTTTCCATGACGGTCGGCGTTCTGTGGGAGTTTTTTGAATTTGGGATGGACCGGCTGTTCCTTCTTGATATGCAGAAGGATACCGTGGTCACTTCCATTACCTCTGTTATGCTGGACCCCACCAACAAAAATATTCCCGTCACCATTGACGGCATCACGTCTGTTGCCGTTAATGGAACAGACTTAGGTTTCAACGGTTACCTTGATATCGGCCTGTACGACACCATGGCTGACCTTTTTGTCAACTTCATCGGCGCGGTGGTGTTCAGTGTCATCGGTTATTTCTATATCAAACGCCGGGGAAAGGGTAAGATCGCAAAAGCCTTTATCCCCACGCTTGTGGAGCCGGACGGTGAGCAGGAGCAGCTGCCGCCACAATCCTCTGAGGAGCAGGACTCGCTCTAAATCAATATTCCGGCTAACGGCCAGAAACATGATAAGAGTGGCGGGACATTTTGTGATATGCTCCCCTATGAGAGACAGTAAACAAACTGTCTCTCATAGGGGAGCATTGTCATGCCATGTAAAACAAAAGTACTGCGGAACAATAAGCATATCGGGATCGCCATCGATACTATAACCAGTGCCAAGTTTCTGTATCTGACAAGAAGAGCCAACCAATGTGTCTACAGTTCCGCCGGGATTGCGGGAGTGCTTCTCCCTGTATCGCTATCTCACATTGGCTCTGTCTCCGCCGCCAACTTTTCCTGTACCAGCTGTGCGGCGCATTTCTGATATTCCTCCGGGCGGATGTGCAGCCGCGAAAACAGCTCGATCTCCTTTCGAGGAATATGGCAGTAGCCGTTGGGGTTCTTTTCCAGATAGTTCTGGTGATACTCCTCCGCCGGATAGAAATTCCGCAGCGGGCAGATCTCCACATAAAAGCGCTTGCTGGCAGCCCGCTCAATAGAGGCAATGCGTTCCACCGTCTCTTTTGCGGCGTCATCGGCATAATACACACCGGTCTGGTACTGACTGCCCAGATCCATGCCCTGCCGGTTGACCTCTGTAGGATCGATGACGTAAAAATAGGCCAACAGCAGTGCTTCCAGACTCACCTGTGTCGGGTCATAGGTCACTCGCACCGTTTCCCGGAATCCCGTTCCTCCGGCACAGACCGCTTCGTAATTGGCATCTGCCTCACGCCGTCCGTTGGCATAGCCGCTCTTGGCATCCAGCACACCGGGGATCGCCCGCATCAGATGCTCGATTCCCCAGAAGCAGCCGCCCGCCAGATAGATGACACGCTCCTGCGTGTTTTTTTCTGTATGCATGTGATACCTCCCAACATCCGCCGTTCCATGGCAGGCCGCAGTGATCCATCCAGATAGGCTTCACACAGCAGACAACCGCCGGATCTCATTGCTATGTCTCTTCTTCATTTTGATATTAAAAGCATTAATCATTTGTTGTTAAAATACTATACAGATAAAACCTTGTCAATACAATTGCAAAAAACAGCAATATGTACGGGAATGATCCTTTTTCTTGACAAAACTCATAAATCACTGGTATGGGTCTAATATCGGCTCAAGTATCTCTTTTGTTGCACCCATATGCAGCAGGATCGCCACATCGGTATCAGAATCGTCCATGTGTTCACCGTCTCTTCCCCTTACTTTTTTATTTGCAGTATTGCATCAAACTCGCAGAGGTAAAACGTCACCACTATATCTTTCTCGTTGACTTATCTCTCTATTTCAATACTTTGATATGCTCCCTCAATGAGAAGCCGTTGGCATTGAATTAACTTGCAGAAAACAATTAAATCCGGTGGAACTCAGCACCGGAAAACGAGCGTTCCGGCCGTTCCGTCAGAACGCTCTTTTTTGTGCTTTTGGGAATCTCCCCTTCCCTCTTTTACCTACCCATTAATATTCGTAAGCTCTTTTGAATACACCTTTCAATAGGGTGTTGTCATGCAAAGCAAAATGCTCCTTCCTTTTTCTTGACAGAGAAACATGTGATGGCAATACAGTGCTTACACCATCGCTTCCTGGGATCACAACAGTGTGATCACCACCGTGAAAAA
>CAMCSE010000008.1 GCA_945877515.1 uncultured Clostridia bacterium
ATTTCTGCCTGTCTCGTGGGCTCGGAGATGTGTATAAGAGACAGGTATGGCGTATCACAGCAAACGGTCAGTCGCGGCTCTTGCTGTCCACGACCTCATGGAGCTTGGCCGCAAAATCATTGAGGCTCATGGCGCCCAGATCCTCACCCTTGCGGGTACGGACGGAGACGGTACCGGCTTCCATATCCCGGTCGCCTACCACCAGCATGAAGGGGATCTTCTCCAGCGTGGCCTCGCGGATCTTCTTGCCGACCTTCTCGTTGCGGCTGTCCACCTCCACCCGGAAGCCCTGCTTGCGCAGTTCCTCCGCCTGCTGCGTGCAATAGTCGGCGGCGCGGTCGGTAATGGGCAGGAAGCGCACCTGCTCGGGCATCATCCAGGTAGGCAGCGCACCGGCATACTCCTCGATCAGATAGGCCAGAGTACGCTCGTAGCAGCCCAGAGACGTGCGGTGGATGATATAGGGCAGCGCCTTGTTGCCGTTTTCATCAATATAGTACATGCCGAAGCGCTCCGCCAGCAGCATGTCGATCTGAATGGTGACCAGGGTGTCCTCTTTCCCGTACACGTTCTTGTACTGGATGTCCAGCTTGGGGCCGTAGAAGGCGGCCTCGTCGATGCCGATGGAGTAGTCCACCTCCAGATCCTTCAGGATGCGCTCCATGGTGGACTGGGCATGATCCCATTGCTCGGCGGTACCCTCATACTTATTGTTGGGGTTGGCGGGATCCCACTGGGAGAAGCGGAAGGTGCACTTGTCCAGCATGCCCACGGTGCCAAGGAAGTATTTGGCCAGGGCCAGACAGCCCTTGAACTCCTCCTCCAGCTGGTCGGGACGCAGCACCAGATGGCCCTCGGAGATGGTGAACTGGCGGACGCGGATCAGGCCGTGCATCTCACCGGAATCCTCGTTGCGGAACAGGGTGGACGTCTCGCCCAGACGCATGGGCAGATCGCGGTAGGAACGCTGGCGGTTCAAATACACCTGATACTGGAAGGGGCAGGTCATGGGACGCAGCGCGAAGCACTCCTTGGTCTCGTCATCGGGATCACCCATGATGAACATACCGTCCAGATAGTGATCCCAGTGGCCGGAGATCTTATACAGCTCACGCTTGGCCATCAGAGGCGTTTTGGTCAGCAGATAGCCGGCCTTCTGCTCGGTGTCCTCCACCCAGCGCTGCAGCAGCTGAACCACGCGGGCGCCCTTGGGCAGCAGGATGGGCAGGCCCTGACCGATGCTGTCCACCGTGGTGAAATACTCCAGCTCACGGCCCAGCTTGTTGTGGTCACGCTTCACGGCCTCCTCGCGGGCCTTCAGGTACTCATCCAACTCCTCTTTCTTGGGGAAGGCCACGCCGTAAATACGCTGGAGGGTCTCGCGGTTGCTGTCGCCCCGCCAGTAAGCGGCGTTGCAGGCAGTCAGCTTAATGCCGTTGCCCTTGATGCGGCCGGTGGAATCCACATGGGGGCCGGCGCACAGATCCACGAACTCGCCCTGCCGGTAGAAGGAAATGTGGGCGTCGGCAGGCAGATCGTTGATCAGCTCCACCTTGTAGGGCTCCTCACGCTCCTCCATGAATTTGAGGGCCTCGTCCCGGGGCAGTTCAAACCGCTCCAGCTTCAGCTTTTCCTTGCAGATCTTCCGCATTTCGGCCTCGATATCCGCCAGATCGTCGGGGGTAAAGGCAAAGGGGGCGTCCATATCATAATAGAAGCCGTTGTCGATGCTGGGGCCGATGGCCAGCTTCACCTCCGGGTGCAGGCGCTTAACGGCCTGCGCCAGAATATGGGAGCAGGTATGCCAATAGGTCTTGCGGTACTGTTCGTTTTCAAAGGTGTAGTTCATTTCTTCGCTCATAAAAAGCTCCTCCTTGTCTTGGGGCGGGACAAAAAAATCCCCACCCCTGATGTTTTTCAGGGGTGAGGTAAAAACACTTTACTCCACGGTTCCACCCTGCTTACGGCGCTGTGCCGTCGCTCGTGTTCTCTGTAACGGGAGAATCCCGTCCTGCTCCTCGCAGGCGGCTCAGGAGTGGTACAGGCTGCGCCGCAGGCAGGACGCTTTCAGCCGGAACGTCCCTCTCTTTTGCCGTAAACAGCAGCTTCTTCTCCGTCATTGCTTTTTGATTCTCAAATTATAGCGCCGTTTTCCCCCCTTGTCAACGGGGAAATTTTACGCTTTTTCCATGTGATGCCGAATCACAGCAGCTCCGCAGCTGTATCCACGATGGTCTCCGCCCCGGCCGCCGCCAGCGCCTCACGGCCCCGGAATCCCCATGCCACGCCGATCACGGGAAGGCCGGCGTTCCGCGCGGTCTGCACGTCCACCTCGCTGTCGCCCACATACACGGCGCCCTCCTTCCCGGCGCCCAGCGCCGTCAGCGCATGGAACACCATGTCGGGCGCGGGCTTGCGGGGTGTTTCCGGACTTTCTCCAAAGGTGGGCACACCGGGGAAGAACCGTTCTGCCAGCTCACAGGCGGCGCCGTGGGGCTTGTTGGATACGATGGCCACCTTGCAGCCCCGCTGCCGCAGCGTCTCCAGCAGCTCCGGTACGCCGGGATACGGGCAGGTCTCCACGCAGGCGTGGGCCTGATACCACGCCCTGTAATCCCGCATGATATCCGCAAAGCCGGGGGTTTCCTCTCCTTGCGGCAGCATGGCGGCCATCAGCTTCACCGCGCCGTTGCCCAGTCCTTTGCGTACCTGCTCTATGGTCCGCCGGGGATAGCCGTACTGCTCCAGTGTGTGGTTGACGGCGGCGGTCAGATCCGCCAGCGTATCCAGCAGCGTTCCGTCCATATCGAACAGATAGGTATTGTATATCATAGGCCGTCTCCTCCCGTTTTTTCTTTCGCCCGATGATACCACAGGCGCAGGAAGATTGCAACCATCAAAAAAACCGGCCTGCACTTAAAAAGTACAGGCCGGTCCGGCGTTATAGGTTTTCAGAAGCGCTGTTACGCTTTCTTGCCTTTGAAGAAGGCGCCGATGGCTTCCACGACCACGAACACGATGAGGTACCACACCACATTCATTTTGTGGGAGTAGATGGCGGCGAACACCATGAACAAAGAGCACAGAATGGCCAGAACGGGCATCACGGTGCGCTTGAAGGTGGGCAGCGTTTTTTCCTTCATCAGTGCGATGTAAATGGGGATATACAGCGCGTACAGAGTGATGATGGGCAGCTCAGAGGAGTCGAACTTGAAGGGGCCGAAGCCTTCCATAATGGCGCCGCCGTAGAAATACAGCAGCCACAGCGCGCTCATCAGCAGGCCGAACACGGCGGAGTTGGTGGGCATGCCGGTGGATTTATCCACGTTCTTGAAGCAGGCCAGCTTCTCGTTTTCGCCGTCAGCAGCCAGATCGTACATGGCACGGGTCACGGCCATGGTCAGACCGTTGCAGGTACCCCAGCAGGAAATGACCACGAACACGAAAATCAGAGCGCCGCCTACCTGACCGAAGATGTTCTGGAACGCCATCTTGGCGCCGGCCTCGCCGCCTTCCATCATAACGGAGGACTCCACAGCGCCGGCCAGACCGATATAGTAAATAACGTATACGATGGCCACAATCACGGTGCCGACCAGCAGGGCCCGGGGCAGGTTTCTCTTGGAATCCTTCAGCTCGGAGCCGATGGAAGTGGCGCAGATCCAGCCCTCGAACGCGAAGGCCAGCGCCACGATGGCGCCGAACAGTCCGGTGCTGAAGGGCATCTCAGTGACCACATGGCTGAAGTTGAACTGGGTCATGCCGTTGGTCAGGCCCACGATGGTGCCCACGATGGCCATCAGGAACAGAGGGATCAGCTTGATGATGGTGGTGGACACAGCAAACTTACCGGCCAGCTTGGGCGCCAAGGCGTTCATGGCATAGGTGACCACCATGAATACGCCGGCCAGCATCATGGTGCGGCCGCCCACCACGGCGTCGTCCCAGCCCATCAGCACGCCGAAATAGCGGGCAGGCAGCCAGCTGAGCACGGATACCAGAGAGGGATAATAGATGATGGCCATGAACCAGCCGATGTAATAGCTGAAGTTCTTACCGCAGGAAGCCTTCGCAAAGCCCACCAGACCATCCACGCCCTCGTAGTGGCCGGAGACGATGCCAAAGGTGTAAGCGCTGATGATCATGACGACGCCCATGATGATGAACGCGAGAATACCAACGCTCAGATTACCGCCGGTCTTTGTCAGGACAGCTTCTGCCTTGAAAAAGATACCGGAACCGATGACAGTGCCCACCACCAGCGCAATGGCGACAGGCAGGTTATACCGTTTTTCCATAGTAATTACTTTCCTTTCTCACTTTCCTTAATTGTGAACAAGATCGTCTTTCTTTTCACAATCCACGTATGTGAGTATACTATGTCTTTCCTGCGGTTTCAAGCACTATTTTCACTTCAAAAGTAGAATTTCACCGAATGATTTTGTGTAATTTAGACATATGCCGCCCTTTCGCTCGCAGATCTCTTTTTTCCTTAAAGGAAATTTTTTCTTGCTGTCTATAGAATATTCGTCCTATTTCGCCAAACTATTCGGTGAATTTTTTCTTTAAAAGAAAATAGCGGATGGTACCCTGAAGGTACCATCCGTTGTTTTCCCTGTGTTGCATTTCACCCCCTGCAAAGGGGAATCTCCGTCTCATACATTGAACCGGAAGTAGATCATATCTCCATCCTTGACCACATATTCCTTGCCCTCAGAGCGCAGCAGGCCCTTCTCCTTGGCGGCGGCCACGCTGCCGCCGCAGGCCATCATCTCGTCAAAGTTGATGGTCTCGGCCCGGATAAAGCCACGCTCGATATCGCTGTGGATCTTACCGGCCGCCTGCGGCGCTTTGGTACCCTTGCGGATGGTCCACGCCCGGCACTCGTCCTTGCCGTAGGTCAGGAAGGAGATCAGGCCCAGCAGCTCGTAGGAGCACTGGATCAGGCGGTCCAGACCGGATTTTTCAATGCCCAGATCCTCCAGGAACATGGCCCGCTCCTCCGGATCGTCCAGCTCCGCAATATCCTGCTCCAGCTTGGCACAGATAGGCAGCACCTGTGCGCCCTCCTTGGCGGCCAGATCCCGGACGGACTGGAAATAGGGGTTGTCCTCATAGTGGGCAAAGCCCTCCTCGTCCATATTGGCGGCAAAGATGATGGGCTTCAGACTCAGCAGATCCGCTGTTTCGATAATAGCCCGGTCGTCGCCGCAGTCAAAGGTGCGGGCGGACTTCCCGGCGTTCAGATGCTCCGCCAGCGCCTTGAACACCTCGGCCTCGTGAAGGAACTTCTTGTCGCCCTTGGCGGCTTTGGTGGCCTTCTCCACCCGGCGGTTCACCATCTCAAGATCGGCCATGATCAGCTCCAGATCAATCGTCTCAATGTCGCCCAGCGGGTCCACCGGTACGTTCTGGCTGGCGTCAGCTACCACATGCATGATGTTCTCGTCGTCAAAACAGCGCACCACATGAACAATGGCGTCGGTACGGCGGATGTTTTCCAGAAACTTGTTGCCAAGTCCCGCGCCCTGAGACGCACCCTTCACCAGACCGGCAATGTCCACAAACTCAATGACGGCAGGGGTTTTTTTGTCCGGCTCATACATCTCCGCCAGCTTGTCCAGCCGTGCGTCCGGCACAGCCACCACACCCACATTCGGCTCGATGGTGCAGAAAGGATAGTTGGCGCTCTCCGCCCCGGCGTTGGTAATGGCATTAAACAGCGTGCTTTTTCCTACATTAGGTAATCCCACGATACCCAGCTTCATATATCATGCATCTCCTTCGGTGTGTTCTGTCTTGATGTACCATTATAGCAGATACGCCCACGGCCCTCAAGTGGTTTTTCGGAAAGTTATGTGCGGTTCATTGATTTTACTTATAGCACATACAATGATTGGAAATAAATTATTCCGTTTTCTTAACGGATTCTTAACAGAAAAATGTCGAAAAATGTGTTATGGTATGTAGATAAATTGCGTGAATCTCCATGGAGGCATCATATGAACACCTATCGCGCCGGTATCGACATCGGCTCCACCACCGTTAAGCTGGTGGTGCTGGATGACAATGACAACATCCTGTACGGCGACTACCGCCGCCATCAGGCTCACACCCAGCAAACACTGTCACAGCTGCTGCAGGAAGCCCGGGCGGCGCTGGGTGACTGCACCCTGCGGCCCGCGATTACCGGCTCCGGCTCCATCAATTTGGGTCGGGCGCTGGACATTCCTTTCGTGCAGGAGGTGGTGGCCGTCGCCTCGGCGCTGGAGCGCTGCTACCCCCAGACGGATGTGGCCATCGAGCTGGGCGGTGAGGATGCCAAGATCATCTACTTTACCGGCGGACTGGAGGAACGCATGAACGGCGTGTGTGCCGGCGGCACCGGTTCCTTTATTGACCAGATGGCGGCCCTGCTGCAAACCGACGCCCGCGGGTTAAACGACGCGGCGGCGGATTATAAGGAGCTGTACACCATTGCCGCCCGCTGCGGCGTGTTCGCCAAGACCGATATTCAGCCTCTTATCAACGAGGGCGCCACCCGGGCCGATCTGGCGGCCTCCATCTTTCAGGCGGTGGTGAATCAGACCATTTCCGGTCTTGCCTGCGGCAAGCCCATTCGGGGCTGCGTAGCCTTTCTGGGCGGCCCGCTGCACTTTCTGCCGGAGCTGAAAAAGGCCTTTATCCGCACGCTGCGTCTCACCCCGGAGAACATTGTTGACCCCCAGGACTCCCACCTGTTCGCCGCCATGGGCGCGGCGCTGGAAACCGATCAGGACGCGGTGCAGCGCCCTATCGGTGAGCTGATCGACCGTCTGTCTCAGGGCGTCGCCATGGCCTTTGAGATCAAGCGCCTGCCGCCTTTGTTTGCCGACAAGGCGGAATATGATACTTTCTGTGACCGTCACGCCCGGGCGGTGGTGGCCAAGGCCGAACTTACCACCTATCAGGGCGACTGCTTTCTTGGCATCGACGCCGGCTCCACCACCACCAAGCTGGCCCTGACCGGCGCGGCGGGCGAGCTGCTGTGGTCCTACTACGCCAACAACAGCGGCAGCCCCATTCATACCGCTATGGACGCGCTGGCCCAGCTGCGCACGCTGCTGCCGCCTACCGCCCGTATCGCCCGCTCCTGCTCCACCGGCTACGGTGAGGCATTGCTGAAAGCCGCCCTCCATCTGGACGAGGGGGAGGTGGAGACCATCGCCCATACCACGGCGGCGGCCTTCTTTGACCCGCAGGTGGACTGCGTGCTGGACATCGGCGGGCAGGATATGAAGTGCATCCGCCTGAAAAACGGCATTGTGGACAGCGTGATGCTCAACGAAGCCTGCTCCTCAGGCTGCGGTTCATTTTTAGAGAATTTTGCCAATTCTCTGGGCTTTACGGCGGCGCAGTTTGCTGACGAGGCCCTGTTCGCGCAGCATCCGGTGGATCTGGGCACCCGCTGCACCGTGTTCATGAACTCCAACGTGAAGCAGGCCCAGAAGGAGGGCGCGGCGGTATCGGATATCTCAGCCGGTCTTGCCTACTCCGTCATCAAAAACGCCCTGTTCAAGGTCATCAAGCTGGCCGACGCCCGTGAGCTGGGGCAGCACATTGTGGTACAGGGCGGCACCTTCTATAACAAGGCGGTGCTGCGTGCCTTCGAGCGCATCGCCGGTGTGGACGCGGTGTGTCCGGATATCTCCGGGTTGATGGGTGCGTTCGGAGCGGCGCTGATCGCCCGTGACCGCTACTGCGGCCAGCCCACCACCATGCTGGATTTTGACAATGTTGCCGCCCTGACCTTCACCACAAAGACCGCCCGATGCGGCGGCTGCGAAAATAACTGCCTGCTGACCGTCAGCACCTTCTCCGACGGCGGACGGTACATCTCCGGCAACCGCTGTGAAAAGCGGGTGAAAAACGCTGCGGCGGCGGAACCGGGCGCCAATCTCATGGCCTATAAGCGCCAGCGGCTGTTTGACTATCCCGCCCTCCCGCCGGAGGAGGCCCCCCGCGGCGTCATCGGCATCCCGCGGGTGCTGAACCTGTATGAGAACTACCCCTATTGGGCCACGTTCTTCCGGGCGCTGGGCTTCCGGGTCGTGCTCTCCCCCTTCTCCACCCGTGCCATCTATGAACTGGGCATGGAGTCCATCCCCTCCGAGTCGGAGTGCTATCCCGCCAAGCTGGCCCACGGCCACGTGGAGTGGCTGGCCCAGCACGGCGTTACCACCATCTTCCACCCCTGCGTCTTTTATGAGTATCAGGAGACCCCTGACGCGCAGAACCACTACAACTGTCCCATGGTGGTGTCCTATCCGGAGAACTTGAAAAACAACGTGGAGGCCATCACCACCGGGCAGGTGCGGTATATCCGCCCCTTTATCGCCTTTACCAGCGAGAAAACGGCGGAGGACCGGCTGGTGAAGCTGTGCCGGGAGGTATGGGACATCCCGGAAAAGGAAGCTCGCTCCGCCGCCCGTCTGGCGTGGGCGGAGCAGCGCCGTGCCAAGGATGACATCCGCGCTGAGGGCCGCCGCTGCCTTGCCGAAATGGAGCGGCAGGGCAAGCAGGGCGTGGTGCTGGCCGGCCGGCCTTACCACATTGACCCGGAAATCAATCATGGCATTCCGGAGCTGATTGCCTCCTACGGCCTGTATGTGTTCACCGAGGACAGTCTGCCGCTGGACACATCGCCCCAGCGTCCCCTGCGGGTGGTGGATCAGTGGGTGTTCCACTCCCGGCTGTACGCGGCAGCGGAATTTGTGGGACACCGGAACGATCTGGAGCTGGTGCAGCTGTTCTCTTTTGGCTGCGGTCTCGACGCCGTCACCACCGATCAGGTGTGTGAGATACTGGAAAAGTGCGGCAAGCTCTATACTGTGCTGAAAATCGACGAGGTGAACAATCTGGGTGCGGCCCGCATCCGGATACGCAGTCTGCTGGCGGCCATCAACATGCGGCAGAAGCAGCACATCTGCGCCCGGCCCCAGCCGCTCTCCTATCAGCGTACCGAGTTCACCCGCCGGATGTTTGACGAGGGCTATACCATTCTGGCGCCTCAGATGTCCCCTATTCATTTTGATGTGATCGAGCCGGTGTTCCGCCGTCACGGCTACCATGTGGAGATCCTGAACAATGCCACCCGCAAGGCGGTGGATGTGGGCCTGCAGTACGTCAATAACGACGCCTGCTATCCCTCCATCCTGTCGGTGGGGCAGCTGATGGAGGCCGTTCTCTCCGGCCGGTATGACACCGACAAGCTGGCTCTCATCATGACCCAGACCGGCGGCTGCTGCCGGGCCAGCAACTATGTGGCCTTTATCCGCCGGGCCTTGGACAAGGCGGGCCTGGGGCATATCCCCGTCATCTCCCTCAACCTCAACGGCATGGAGAAAAACGATGGGTTCCGTGTGCCGCCGGCCATGCTGCTGTCGGCCCTGCGGCAGCTGACCTTCGGCGACCTGCTGATGCGGTGCCTGTACCGCACCCGGCCCTATGAGGCCGTTCCCGGCTCCGCCAACGCCCTCCACGCCAAATGGCGGGACATCGCCATCGCTTACGCCATGGGCGAAAAGACCGGCTATACCTACCGCGGTATCTGTCAGGGTATCGTGGCGGACTTCGACGCTCTGCCCCTCAACGAGACGGTGCGCAAGCCCCGGGTGGGCGTCGTGGGCGAGATACTGGTAAAGTACATGCCTCTTGCCAACAACTACTTAGTGGATCTGCTGGAGCAGGAGGGCGCCGAGGCGGTGGTGCCCGATCTCACCGACTTCCTCATCGAGTGCATCTACCAGCAAAGCTATAAGCACGACTATCTGGGCACGCCGTGGACCTCCTCCCTGCTGGCCAAGGCAGGCACTGCCGCTATCGAGGCCGTCCGCAAGCCGGCGGTGGAGGCGCTGAAGGCCAGCCGCCGTTTTACGCCGCCTACGCCTATGCGTCATATCGCCGATCTGGCCAAGCCCTTCCTGTCACTGGGCAATCAATACGGCGAAGGGTGGTTCCTGTGCGGCGAGATGGCGGAGCTGCTGACGCAGGATGTGCCCAACATCGTGTGTATTCAGCCCTTCGGATGCCTTCCCAACCATGTGGTGGGCAAGGGTGTCATCAAGGCGCTGAAGACGGCTTATCCCCAGGCCAACATCGCCGCCGTGGACTATGATCCCGGCGCCAGTGAGGTGAATCAGCTCAACCGCATCAAGCTGATGCTCTCGGCCGCGAAAAAGAATATGGCATAAAACTTCATGCGCAGTATTGCGCACCACGATCATGGGCAAAAGCCAGAGCGCATGAAGTTTTTGCGCATCATTTTCGGTTGCCCCGAAGGGGCGAGAAAATGGCGCATCTTGTATTTTTGCTATGCTTTTGCATAGCAAAAAAGATCGTCCCGTCCGGGACGATCTTCTTTTATGCCTATGTCATTCACTTCACGCCAGAAAGCCCTTGAGGATGGTGTCCTCCGCCTCCTCGGAGGTCAGGCCCAGCGTCTCCAGCTTCAGCAGCTGGTCGCCGGCGATCTTGCCGATGGCCGCCTCGTGGATCAGCTGCGCCTCGGTGGAGTTGGCGGTAATGGCGGGGATGGACTGGATCCTGGCATCCCCCATGATGATGGAGTCGCACTGGACATGGCCGAAGCATTTGGCGTTGCCCACCATGACCGGATGGAACACCTGCCGGGACCGGTCCTGCGCCACAGAGCGGGAGATGACCCGTCCCTTGGCGTCGTCGCCGTTGAGCTGGATGGTCATGTCGCTTTCCGCCGTCTGGTCACCGTGGGTCAGCAGACGTTCGGTGACCACCACCTCACTGCCGGCCTCACAGAAGAAATCCGTCTCCCGCTTGGTGGAGTCGATGCCGCGGATCTGGATGGTCTCCATCTGCATCACGGAGTTCTCCCCCAGATACACCACGGTTTTGGGGTTCATGATATTGCCGCCGGTCTGACCGGCGTCTTTCTCCCCGTAGTGCTTCTCCACATAATGGACACGGGAGTTTTTGCCGATATGGAACGTATGCAGGCCGTCGTGGCGGCTCTCGCTGCAGCCGGAATTGTGGATACCGCAGCCTGCCACGATCTCCACATCGCAGTCGTCGGCCACGTAGAAATCGTTATACACCAGCTCACTGACGCCGGTCTTGCTGATGATGACAGGGATATAGCATTTCTCCCCCTTCGTACCGGGCTTGAACCGGATATCAATGCCGGACTTGCCGTCGGTACGGGGGCTGATGTCGATATGCTCGGTGGACTGGCGTGCTTCGCAGCCGCTGTCCTTGCGGATATTGAAGGCGCCTACCGGCTTGCCGGTCAGGTCGGCGATCTTTTCCAACAGCTTTGCGTCCATCTCAGTGATCACAGCGACGCCTCCTTTCTCTCGATAACAGGACAGCCGCCCAGCGTGTCGGCCAGAATCAGCGGGAACACCTCTTCAGTGTTGCCCCGGTGGGCAATCTGTCCGTTGGCGATGACCACGATCTCGTCGGCCAGGCGGATGATCCGCTCCTGATGAGAAATGATGATCATGGTGGCCTTTCCCTCCTGATGGAGCTGCTCAAAGGTCTCCGTCAGCCGGGCGAAGCTCCACAGGTCAATGCCGGCCTCCGGCTCGTCAAAGATCATCAGGTCACTGTGGCGGGCCAGAATCGTGGCGATCTCGATGCGCTTCACCTCGCCGCCGGACAGGGACACATCCACCTCCCGGTCAAGGTAGTCGTTGGCACACAGACCCACCTTGGTGAGATAGGCGCAGCAGCGGTCCTTGCTGAGTTTTTCCTCGCCCGCCGCCAGCAGCAGCAGGTCGTGGACGGTAATGCCCTTGAACCGGGGCGGCTGCTGGAAGCCGTAGCTGATGCCCCTGCGGGCCCGCTCCGTAATGGACAGTCCCGTGATATCCTCGCCGTTATAAAGGATCTGGCCGCCGGTGGGCTGCACCAGGCCCATGATGACCTTGGCCAGCGTGGTCTTACCGCCGCCGTTGGGGCCGGTAAACACCATCAGCCGGTGGTCGGGGATGGTGATGGAAATATCCTTGAGAATGTCCATCTCTCCCTCGGGCGTGGACACGTGATATGAGATATGCTTCAATTCCAGCATGGAACGTTCTCCTCTCTTTGAGGTATATTCTGTCAAAATCGGGTACGCAATTGTGTATTATAGCAGACCATACCGCAGAAATCAATCCGCTTCGTCATTTTCCTCCACCATTAGCTGCGCCAGTGTGGCGTTGTCCAGATAGTCCCGGATCACCTGATCCAATCCCTTCCACAGGGCACGGGTACGGCACTCCCCTGCCATCTCACAGGGGGCTGCCGCGTCCACCACGCACTGCACCGGCGCCAGCGATCCCTCGATCAGCCGCAGGATGGGGCCGATGTGGTAGGCCTCCGGTTCCCGGGTCAGCCGGTAGCCGCCGCCCCGACCGTGGGTGCCGTCCACATACCCGGCCTTGGACAGCGTGGTCATGATGCTCTCCAGATACTTCTGGCTGATCCCCTGCCGCTGGGCCACCGTCCGCAGGGGGATATAGCCCTCCTGACGGTGCTCCGCCAAGTCCACCAGCACCCGCAGCGCATAGCGCCCCTTTGTCGAGATCATCATATCCGATCACCTGCCCTTCATGTTTGTTTCAGTATAGGCGTTTTTGCCTACCGTGTCAACAGGTAGATCGGGCGGTAGCCCTGCAAGGACGCTGCGCATAGTATGTCATAAGGGCCACACATACATGCATGATTCGCACGCAGGGATCGTATCCCGCAGAAAGGAGACCCCTCCGAAAAAAGAAAGGAGAAGCCCTCATGGATGATGAACTGTACGACTATCGCAAATACGATCAGGTATGGCAACGGGTCAACCCCCAGGAGAACCCTTACCCGGAGGTCCGCGTCTCAGCGGCGGCGCCCGCCAGAGCCAACGCTCCCGCGCCTGTATACCAAACGCTGCTGAAGGAGGAGCTGCGGCATATGCAGGAAGTACTGCACGTACTGGAAAATGCCCTTGCATAGCGCCGTCTGACGTGTTACAATAGGGCATCATTTCAGGCGCAATGCGCCAAAATATATACGAAAGGATGCTTGCCGCAATGAAGGAAGTTATCAGCCGGGACGCCGCTTTGGCGGCATTGAAGGAGTACAATCATGAGCCGTTCCATATCCAGCACGCGCTGACGGTAGAAGGCGTGATGCGTTGGTATGCCAATGAGTTGAGTTACGGCGAGGACGCGGATTTCTGGGCCACGGTAGGCCTGCTCCACGACATCGACTTTGAGATGTGGCCGGAGCAGCATTGTCTCAAGGCGCCGGAGCTGCTGGAAAAGGCAGGCTGTGACACCGATCTGATCCACGCAGTGTGTTCCCACGGCTACGGTCTGGTGTGCGACGTGGAGCCGGTACATGAGATGGAAAAGGTCCTGTTTGCCGCCGACGAGCTGACGGGGCTGATCGGCGCAGCTGCCCGGATGCGCCCCAGCAAGAGCGTCATGGACATGGAGGTCAGCAGCCTGAAAAAGAAGTTCAAGGACAAAAAGTTTGCCGCCGGCTGCTCCCGTGACGTGATCACCACCGGTGCCGAGCGCCTTGGCTGGACGCTGGAGGAATTGATGGAAAAGACCATTCTGGCCATGCGCAGCTGCGAGGAGAGCATCAACGAGGCCATGGCGGCATTGTAAATCGCATTATTTATAAGCAAAAAAAGAGGCCCCAAGGGCCTCTTTTTTGCTTATATACGGATAGACAGAAGCGATTCTCTTACAGCTGTGCCAACGCCTGCTCCAGATCGGCGATGATATCCTCGACGTTCTCCAGACCCACGGACAGACGGATCAGACCGGCGGGGATACCGGAAGCGGCCAGCTCCTCCTCTGTGTAAGTAGAGTGGGTCATAGAGGCTGCATGCTCGATCAGCGTCTCGGCGTCACCCAGAGAGACGGCAACGGTGATCAGCTTCACGGCGTTCACCAGCTTCATGCCGGCCGCCTTGCCGCCCTTGACCTCGAAGGACAGCATACCGCCGAAGTCCTTCATCTGACGGGCGGCGATGTCGTGACCCACATGATCCTTCAGGCCGGGATAGTATACCTTCTCCACAGCGGGATGCTTGTCGAGGAACTCGGCAATGGCCTTGGCATTGGCGCAATGGCGCTCCATACGGATCTCCAGCGTCTTGAGACCGCGCAGGATCAGGAAGGCGGCGAAGGGATCCATGACCGCGCCGGTCATATCCTTCAGGCCGAACATCCGGACGTTCATGCAGAATTCCGCCGAACCCACCACAAAGCCCGCGATCACGTCGCCATGGCCGTTGAGGTACTTGGTGGCGGAGTGAACCACCACGTCGGCGCCCAGCGCCAGCGGGGTCTGCAGCGCGGGGGAGGCAAAGGTGTTGTCACACACCACCTTGATGTCGGGGTTATAGGCATGGGCGATCTCCGCCACAGCGGCGATATCGGCAATCTTCAGGTTGGGGTTGGCAGGGGTTTCCAGATACACGGCGCAGGTGTTCTCCTTCAGGGCGGCCTTCACGGCGTCCAGATCGGAGGTGTCCACGAAGCTGACCTCTACGCCATAGCGGGTCATGCCGTGATTCAGCAGCGCGAAGGTGCAGCCGTACAGCGTACCGTCGGCCACAATGTGCTTGCCGGCGCCGGCAATCGTCCACAGGGCAGAGGAAATGGCGCCCATACCGGAAGCGGCTGCCACGCAGGCCTCGCCGCCCTCCAGCGCCGCCACTTTATTCTCCAGAATGGAGACGGTGGGGTTGCCCAGGCGGGTATAGATGTAACCGGCTTCCTCTCCGGCAAAGCGCCGTCCGCCCTGCTCACAGCTGTCAAAAACAAAGGTGGAGGTCTGATAGATGGGGGTCGTCAGCGCACCGTACTGTGCGTCCTTCACATTACCGGCGTGGATGGCTTTGGTACCAAGACCAACGTTGGGGTTCATCATAATAGTTCCTCCTGCATCTAAAATTTTGTTGATTTTTCCCTATTTTTGAAAATCTCTCCTCTACAAAATGTATCACATTTACCAAGCCATGTGGTATTTCTTAAAGTCGATGTCTGGTTATCTGTTTTATTTATATCAAATCATTCCGTCCTGATCGGATATCCCTGATCCTTTCCGTATATCGTTTCCTTTTTCTGGAAGTAAAGCGAAACAGCCGCATTTCTACGGCTGTTTTCGGCAAAAATCACTATTCAAATAATCGATAATTGATCAGTACCCCAGCTTGCGATTCACCAAATGCGTCAGGGGGCGACCTGCCACGAAGTTATCCAGATCCTCGCAGAACATCTCCACATCCTTGTCGCGGGTATAGCCCAGAGACATGTTGCCTGCCACATGAGGGGTGATCAGCAGATTTTTGGTCTCCCACAGGGGTGACTCCTTCGGCAGCGGCTCCGGCACGAACACATCCAGTGCCGCGCCGGCAATGCGTCCGGCATTCAGGGCTTCCGCCAGCGCCTCCTGATCCACGGCGCTGCCCCGGCCTACGTTGACCACAACCGCCTGAGCCGGCAGCAGGGCAATGCGCTCACGGTTCAATACGCCGGCGGTCTCGCTGGTAGCGGGCAGCGCCATCACCAGAATATCGGTATCCGGCAGCACCGTTTCCAACTCCGCCATGGTCATCACATGGTCAAAGGCGGGGTCAGCATCCTTGAGGGTACGGCGCACGCCGCAGATGCTCCTGGCGCCCATGGCCTTGGCCCGACGGGCAAAGGTAGCGCCGATGTCGCCGGTACCCAGCATAGTGATGTTGGCGCCGCAGATGGAACGCATGGGTAGCGGCGGCAGCCACTCCCGACGGCGGACAGCCTCCTGAATGGGCTGCATTTGCCGCAGCAGCATCAGCGTCACCATGATGATATGCTCGGCAATGGTCACGCCATAGGCCCCGGCGGAGTTGGTCAGCAACACGGCGCTGTTGGGATACAGAGCCTCATCCACATACCGGTCTACTCCGGCGAAGCTGGCGCAGAACCACTTCAATTGCGTCATATCCTTCAGTGCCGATCGGTCAGGCATCCCGTATACGATCTCATACTCCCCGGCCCGTTCCCTGGGCAGCACGCCGTCAAGATAGTAGTCCACCGCATAACCGCATTTTGCGGCGGCCGCCTCAATCTGCTGCTTGTGGTGCGGCTCGAAAAAACTTTCCACGACTGCGATCTTTTTCATGGTCACATCTCCTTTATCCTTTGTTCCGCGCAGCGCATCCCGTCCGCCGCGGCGGAGAGGATCCCACCGGCATAACCGGCTCCCTCGCCGCAGGGATACAGTCCGCGGATATTGCATTGGTACATTTCATTCCGTCCGATCCGCACCGGGGAGGACGACCGGCTTTCCACCGCCGTCAGCAGCGCGTCAGGGGCAGCGTAGCCCCGGATCTTCCGCTCCAGCAGAGGCAGCGCCTGCTCCATGGCCTCCGCCACGAAAGGCGGCAGACACCGGTGCAGGTCGGTATAGGTGACGCCGGGGCGATAGCTGGGCCACACACGTCCTGCCGCCGCGGTGGGACGGTGCAGCAGGAAATCCTCCACCCGCTGGCAGGGGGCGCGGTAGTCGCCGCCGCCCAGTGCATAGGCCGCCGCCTCCATTTGGCGCTGAAACCGGATACCGGCCAAAGGATCAGTCTGGCCGCCGTAGTCCTCCGGCGTCACATTGATCAGCAGCGCTCCGTTGATATTCTCCTGATCCCGGGCATACTCACTCATGCCGTTGGTAACCACCCGCCCCGTTTCCGAAGCGGCCGCCACCACCTGTCCGCCGGGGCAGACGCAGAAGGAAAAGGCGCTGCGGCCGTTTTCCAGATGGCAGGACAATTTATACGTAGACGGCGGCAGACAGGGATGGCCCGCATACTGCTTGTACTGTGCCGCGTCCATATCCTCCTGCCGATGCTCGATGCGCACCCCTACGGCAAAGGGCTTGGCGGTCATAGCCACCCCCGCGCCGTACAGCATTTCCACCGTGTCCCGGGCACTGTGGCCCAGCGCCAGCAGCGCATGGCGGCAGGGCAGCATATAGCTTCCCTCCTCGGTTTCCACGGTCAGACCTGTCAGGCATCCGTCCTTTACGGTAATATCCGCCAGCTTGTGACCGAACCGGAGATCGGCCCCCAAGGCCAGCAGCTCCCGCCGCAGGTTCCGCAGGACAATGCGCAGCCTATCGGTACCTACATGGGGCTTGGCGTCCCACAGGATATCCTCCGGCGCGCCGTATTCCACCAATCTCTCCATGATCCAGCGGTGCCGCACATCTCTGGTACCGGTGTTCAGCTTTCCGTCGGAGAACGCGCCTGCGCCTCCCTCACCGAACTGGACGTTGGACTCCGTATTCAATATGCCGCTCTCCCAGAAGCGCCGCACATCCTGCTGCCGCTGCTCCACGCAGCGGCCCCGCTCCAGTACGATAGGTTTCACGCCGCATTTGGCCAGCACCAGCGCCGCGAACAAGCCCGCAGGCCCCATGCCCACCACAACGGTCGGCAAGTCGCTGCCCTTCACAGGTCCCGGAAGGGTGTACACTTCCGGCGTATAGCGGGAAACGTGTGTATCACGACAGCGCTTCAAAAGCCGCGCCTCGTCTTTCACCTCCACCGCCGCGGTATACACGAACCGCAGGCCGTCCCGGGCGTCGATGGCCCGGCGCAGTACCTGCACCGCCGCGATGTCCTCCTCCCGGCAGCGCAGCACGGCGGCAGCCTTCCGTTTCAATTGTTCCGCTCCCGCCTCAGGTGGGAGCTTAAGGCCCTCCAGCCGCAGCATGACAGCACCTCCGCAACATGGTTACAAAAAGTTAATATTTTCAAGGAAAAACTTAAAGGTACAATTAAGAAAACTGTATAAGATAGTAACCAAGATGAATGATATCACAGTTCGCTTCGAAAATAAAGGAGGAATCCATGATGTATAACGATGAATTTGATCGCTTCCATAACAATCAGTATCACTATGGCCGCAACAGCAATCTGCCCGCCGACGACTATCAGCCCTCCGGCAGCAGCGTTTCCCCGGAGGAGCGGCCCCGGAAGAAGCAGAGCTTCTTCAAAAGCACGGCGGCAAAGGTGATCGCCATTGTGCTGGCCTGCGCCATCATCGGTACCGGCTGCGGCTTCGGCGGCGCGGCGCTTTATCGCAGTTCCACCCGGCAGACGGTCACCCTCCAGCAGAGTGACCGGGCCCCTGTCACCGTGTCTGTGAAGCAGGTAGACGGCCAGACCAAGATGGAGCCCGCTGAAGTCTACGCCTCCACTGTAAACTCTGTGGTGTCCATCAATACCACTGCCACTGCCGGCACCAACATCTTCGGCCAGACAGTGGAAACCGCCAGTGCCGGCAGTGGCTTTATTATCAGTTCTGACGGATATATCGTCACCAACTACCACGTCGTCAAGGGCGCCACCTCCGTGAAGGTGACGCTGTACAGCGGCGATACCTATGACGCCACCGTCATCGGCGGCGACAGCGACTATGATGTGGCCGTCATCAAGATCAATGCCAGTGGTCTGCCCGCTGTGACGCTGGGCAGCAGCGCCGACGTGAACGTGGGCGACACGGTGCTGGCCATCGGCAACCCCCTGGGTGAGCTAACTTTCTCCATGAGTCAGGGCATTGTCTCCTGCTGTGACCGCGCCATCAACGTGGACGGCACCCCCTTCAACATGATCCAGGTGGACGCCTCCATCAATCCCGGCAACTCCGGCGGCCCGCTGGTGAACCTGTACGGTGAGGTGGTGGGTATTGTCTCCGCCAAGTACTCCAGCTATTCCAACACCACCGTGGAGGGTCTGGGCTTCGCCATCCCCATCAGCGATGTTCAGGCCATCATCACCGACATTATTGAAAACGGTCAGGTGACCGGTAAGGCCTATCTGGCCATCAAGGCCGGTACCATGACCGAGCAGATGGCGGCCCAGTACGATATCGACATCACGGAGGGCGTGTTTGTCTACTCCACCGAGAGCGGCGGCGCAGGCGAAAAGGCCGGCCTGCAGCTGGGCGACGTGATCACCAAGCTGAATGACACCGCCATTACCTCCATGACCGATCTGACCATGGCCAAAAAGGGCTATAAGGCCGGTGACACCGTGACGCTGACCGTCTACCGCGGCGGCGAGTATATCACGCTGGAGCTGACCTTTGACCAGCAGCCCCAGACCACCGGGGAGGATACCCAGCAGGACATCCAGCAGCCTCCCCAGCAGAACGAAAACTATTCCGACCTGTTCCGTGACTTCTACAATTACTACTTCGGTCAGAACGGCCGGTAACGCAGCCTGATACAGCAGAAAACCGGAGGGACGAAGCCCTCCGGTTTTGTCTTTTGTAAATTTTTGCAGCATGGATACCCCCTATAACCGAAAAGCTGTTGGCGGCCAAACGGAAGATTTTACACCGGTCTAAAATATTCCTTGTTATTTGCAGGAGGATGGTATATAATACATAATATTATGTCATTATTATGCATATCTCACCTCCGACAGAAAGGAAGGCTGCTATGATAAAGATCAACAGTGAGCACGGGGATATCACCATCTCCAACGCAGTGTTCACCACCATTACCGGCGCCGCTGCAACCAACTGCTTCGGCGTCAAGGGCATGGCCTACCGCTCCATGACGGACGGCCTTGTCCATCTGCTGCGCCCGGAGGCCATGAGCAAGGGCGTAAAGGTCACCTACAACGATGACAACACCGTGTCCATCGAACTGCATATCATGGTGGACGCCGGGGTAAATATCGCCACCGTCTGCCGTGCCATTATGAGCGAGGTCAAGTATGTGGTCACCTGCAACACCGGTGTGGAGGTCCGGGACGTAAACGTCTGCGTGGACTCCGTCAGTAACAGTTAAGGGAGGATCACAGCAAGATGATAGAGAAAATCAGCGGTGCCGCTTTTAAGGAGATGGTACTTTTCGGCGCTGCCTGCATTGCGGGGCAGAAGCAGTCCATCAACGACCTGAACGTCTTTCCCGTCCCCGACGGCGATACCGGCACCAACATGTATCTGACCATCCAGACGGCCTGCGCCGAGCTGAAAAAAGCCGAGCCTGCCACCATTGACGACGCCGCCAAGATAACGGCCCGGGGACTTCTGCGGGGTGCCCGCGGCAACTCCGGTGTCATTTTGTCCCTGCTGTTCCGGGGTATGTCCAAGTCCCTCAAGGGTCTCGCCGAGGCTGACGGCGCGGCGCTGGCCGCCGCCATGCAGGAGGGTGTTGCCACCGCCTACGGCGCGGTGATGAAGCCTGCCGAGGGCACGGTGCTGACCGTTTCCCGTCTGGCAGCCCAGCGGGCCATAGAGGCCGCTCAGGAGAATAACTGCGTGGAATTCGTGTTGGAGGAGGCCATCCGTGCCGGCGAAGTAACACTGGCCGAGACGGTGGAGATGAATCCGGTGCTGAAAAAGGCCGGCGTGGTGGATGCCGGCGGTAAGGGCTACCTCATTATTCTGGACGGCATGCTGCGCTGCCTGCGGGGCGAAGCCATCCCCGACGTGACCGAGGAGACCGAGGTCAAGGAAAAAGCCGACTTCGCCGCATTGGAAGATGAGATCACCTTTACTTTCGACACGGTGTTCATCGTCCGCAAAACCATGGGTGAAAAATCACTGGAGCCCCTGCGTGCCTATCTGGACAGCATCGGCGACAGTCTGGTGATCGGCGAGGATGACGAGTGCTTCAAGGTCCACGTCCACACCGATATCCCCGGCTATGCCCTGACGGAGGCCCAGAAGTACGGCACGCTGGAGCTGGCCAAGATCGAGAATATGCGCACCCAGCGGGACGATCTGGCGGCCGGTCGTGAAGCCCACAGCACCGACGATCTGGACGCTGTGGAGGAGGAACTGGAAAACCAGGAAAGCGCCGTGGCTCCCGCGGAAAAGCGGTATGGCTTCGTGGCCGTGTGCGCCGGAGACGGTCTTGCGGACACCTTCCGGGCGCTGGGCGTGGACACCATCGTGTCCGGCGGTCAGACCATGAACCCCTCCACCGAGGCGATTCTCAAGGAGGTCAACCGCACCCCCAGCGAAGTGGTGTTTATCCTGCCCAACAATAAGAACATCATCATGGCGGCCCAGCAGTGCGTGGGCCTGACAGAGAAGGAGATCGTGGTGATCCCCACTGCCACCGTGCCCCAGGGCATCACCGCCATGATGAGCTTTGATCCCGACGAAACCGATCCCCAGACCATCGCTCAGGCCATGGTGGCTGCCGCCCAGACGGTGTCCACCGCTCAGATCACCTATGCCGCCCGCAACTCCGATTTTGACGGCTTTGCCATCAATGAGGGCGACTATCTGGCGCTGCTGGACGGCAAGCTGTTTGGCACCAGCCGCTCCATGGAGGATCTGCTGGAGAAGCTGAGCCAGCACGCCGCCGAAGCCGATGCGGAATACATCAACATCTACACCGGCGAGGGCGTATCTGAGGAGGAGGGCGCACGGACGGAAGCGCTGTTTGCCCAGCGCTGCCCTGATGCGGAGGTGGCCGCCATCCCCGGCGGACAGAGCGTATACTTCTATATCATCTCCATTGAATAACGCAAAACCGGGAAGGTCGTCCTTCCCGGTTTTCTTCTGCACACCGTCTCCGCAATGCGGCGGCAAGCACGATACATCAACAGGAGGAGCGTCACTCCTCCAATTCTTTCAGGATCTGCTGCAAAATCTCCACAAACTCCCGGCCGGAGTCACTGAGCGGCACAGAGCGCAGCTTGATATACCCAAGGCGCATGTCGTGCTGTCCCGTCAGCGGCACCGTCACCAGCCGGTCATCACCAAAGCCGTCAGGCAGCACGCCGCTGCCGGTGGAAACGCAGTTGGTGTGGGCAATGACACTGTAGATGGTGGCCCGGTCGGATACATAGACCACCTGATTGAAGTCGGCGGCGGTACCCGCCACCACCTCCTCGGCGTAATTGAGGTTGGTGTCGCTCTGGGTGAAGGCGGCATAGGGGTATTGCCGCAACTGCTCCGGTGTCACCGATGTCTCGCCGGACAGAGGATGTCCCCGGCGCATAAACACATGGGGTCGCAGGCGCGCCAGCTGGTGGAATTCCAGATTACGGCCCTCCAGAATACGGCGGATGAACCGCTCCGTCATATCGGAGACGAAGATCACCCCCAGATCGCTCTGCTGCTGGGCCACCTGCTCAATGACAGAGGCCATCTCCACCTCCTTGAAGCTGACCTCGATGCGGGGTTCCTCCCGCAGATGTAAAAACTCCACAAACGCCTTGGCGCAGAAGGGATAGCGCTGGGCGGCAATGGACAGGGTGACACGATTCTCCGCCCTGCGCTCACTGTAGTAGCGGGTGATCTTGCGGCTGCGCTCCACGATGGGGATGATCTGGTTCAGCAGCTCCCGGCCATCCTCCGTCAGGGCGATGCCGCGGTTGGACCGGTGGAAAATGGTGATGCCCAGTTCCCGCTCCACCTCGGCAATGGCGCTGGATAAAGCCGACTGGGACACAAACAGGTTCTGGGCTGCCCGGTTAATGGAGCCACAGCGATCCACCTCCAGAATGTAGCTCATCTGCAAAAGGGTCATGACGCACACCTCACTTCTCCCTTTCAGCATACACGAAACAGGAGGAAAAGGCAAGAGCGGTTGTTGACACAGTGGGCAAAGTTCGGCAGCGTACGAAAACCTCCATATGGCGGAGCCGGTATCCTGAAATATACCAAAGCGTAACGATCCCCCGGCAATCCGCCGGGGGATCGTTTTCCAACAGAGAAAAAGAATCTAAACTTTACTCCTGGGGCTCGGCAGGCTCCTCGTCCTTGACAGGCGCTGCATCCACAGCGGCACCGCACTCGGGGCAGAATTTGGAATTGGTAGCGGTGCCGCACACGGGACAGACCTTCAACTCAGGGGTCTCGGCATCTCCGTCATCCGCGCCGGGCTTCTCCGCCAGCGCGGCTTCCATCTCCTCGATCTTGGCGCGGCTGGCCTCGATGGCGGCCATCACGTCCTTGATGGCGTCAGGGATCTCACCCTCATACTCGGAGGCGAACCACTGGCCGATGGCGCGGTAGTTCTTGTCCAGTTCCCGCTGCTCGCTCTTGATGGCCATGGTCAGCTGAGCGGTCTCCTTGACATCCTTGGCCTTGTCGGCGGCCACTTCGGCCACGTCCTTGGCCTTCTCCGCGGCCATATTGGCGTACATTTTGGCTTTCTCAGTAAAATTCTCAAAAAAAGACATAGTAGGCTCCTTTCAAAGTAAAATAGGTGCTTTATCAAGGCTGATTATAGCCATCAGAAAACAATTTTGCAAGGGGTTTGGGGCGAAATTCATCAATTGTTAATCAATGGGGCATCAATGCTCGATCCAGTCGGCGCTGCGCTGTACGGCCCGCTTCCATATGCGGTAGGCGTCGTCACACTCCGCCTGCACCCGTTGGGGCGTGAACACCCGCTCGCTGCGGCGCAGGGCAGACAGCTCCTCAAGACTGCCCCACATGCCGCAGTTGAGGCCCGCCAGCGCCGCCGCGCCGAAAGCGGTGGTCTCCACCATGGCGGGACGGTCCACCGGGATGCGCAGCAGATCCGCTTGCATCTGCAGCAGGATATCGCTGACGCTGGCGCCGCCGTCAGCCCGCAGGCAGGTAATGTCGCAGCCGGCGTCCTGCCGCATGGCCAGCATCAGATCCGTCACCTGAAAGGCGATGGCCTCCAGGACAGCCCGGGCGATATGGGCCCGTCCTGTGCCCCGGGTAACGCCCAGGATCGCGCCCCGGGCGTACATATCCCAGTAGGGCGCTCCCAGCCCGGTAAAGGCCGGCACCACGATAACGCCGCCGCTGCTGTCCACCGATTCGGCCAGCCGGTCACACTCCGGGGCGGAGTCGATCAGATGCAGCTCATCCCGCAGCCACTGGATGGTGCTGCCGCCGTTAAAGACGCTGCCCTCCAATGCGTATGTAACCGCGCCTTCCACGCTCCACGCCACGGAGGTCACCAGTCCCGCCCGGCTGCGGACGGGCTTCTGTCCCACGTTCATCAGTGTAAAGCATCCGGTACCGTAGGTATTCTTGGCGTCACCGGCGTGGAAGCAGGTCTGGCCGAACAGGGCCGCCTGCTGATCCCCTGCCGCGCCGCACACCGGAACGCCGGCCAGCGTCTCCAGACCGGGGATGCCCTCTTTTACCGTGCCGTACAGTTGGGAGTTGCCCACGCACCGGGGCAGCATACACATGGGGATACCCAGCATCCCGCACAGCTCCGCGTCCCACGCCAGCTTGTGGATGTCAAAAAGCATGGTGCGGCTGGCGTTGGAGTAGTCGGTCACATGAGCGCCGGTCAGCTGCCAGATGAGCCACGTCTCCACCGTGCCGAACAGCAGCTGGCCCTGCTCCGCCTTCTGCCGTGCGCCGGGCACGTTGTCCAGAATCCAGCGGATCTTTGTGGCGGAGAAATAGGCATCGATCAAAAGGCCGGTGGTAGACTGGATGCGCTCACTGAGCCCCCGGCGCTTCAGCTCCTCGCACAGCTCCGCCGTACGGCGGCACTGCCAGACGATGGCGTTGTACACCGGCACGCCGGTGGTCTTGTCCCAAATAATGGTGGTCTCCCGCTGATTGGTAACGCCGATGCCGGCGATGGAGCCGGCAGGCAGACCGGCGATGGCGTCAGCGGCCGCCTGTGCCTGCGTGCGCCAGATCTCCATGGGGTCATGCTCCACCCAGCCTGCCTGGGGATAGTACTGGGTGAAAAGATGCTGGCCCCGTCCCACGATGTCTCCCCGCTTGTCGAATACGATGGCCCGGGAGCTTGTGGTTCCCTGATCCAGCGCCAGAATGTAGGAAGCCATGACAGTTCCCCCTTTTCAAGTGTGATTTCCTGTGATAGAATAAATACGATAGTAGTAACAGTATATCACAGAAAGGACGGAATTGCCATGACAAAAAAGACGGACTTCACCTTTCTTTCCAGCGACGGAAAAACACGGCTGCACGGCATCTCATGGATCCCCACGGATGTAGCGCCGGTGGCGGTCTTGCAGATCGTCCACGGCGTGGCGGAGTATGTGGGCCGCTACGATGATTTTGCCCGGTTTCTCAACGGCCACGGCGTGATCGTGGTGGGCCATGACCATCTGGGCCACGGCGAGTCTCTGCCGGAGGGCGGCACACCGGTATATTTCGGCGACGGCAACACATGGGACACTCCGGTGGACGACATCTATGTGCTGCACACCCGTTTGAAGGAGCAGTATCCGGATCTGCCTTTGCTGCTGATGGGACACTCCATGGGCTCCTTCCTGAGCCGCACCTATCTCATCCGCTATCCCGGCACCGTGAAAGCCGCCATTTTGATGGGTACCGGCTGGCAGAGCGGCGCCACCCTGACCGGTGGCCTTGCGCTGGCGGGAATACTGAAACGGAAAAACCCGGCAGCCACCAATGACATGGTGACGAATCTGGCCTTCGGCGCTTACAACAAGACCTTCAAGCCCAACCGCACCGCCTACGACTGGCTGTCGGTGGATGAGGAGAATGTGGACGCCTATATTGCCGATCCCCTGTGCGGTCATGACGCCACGGTGGGACTGTTCTATGAGATGCTCAAGGGCATCCGCTTCAACCAGCGGTTCTCCCATCTGGACAAAATGGACGGCAAGATCCCCATTCTGCTGATCTCCGGTCAGGATGATCCGGTGGGCGGTATGGGCAGCGGTGTGCGCCAGACCTACAACGAGTTCAAGCGCAGCGGCGTGACCGACTGCACCTTGAAGCTTTACCCGGGACTGCGGCATGAGCTGCTCAACGAGAAGGCCCATCGGTCTGTCGTATATCAGGATATCTGGAATTGGATGGAGGCGAGATTGGGATGACTGCGTGGGAGGAATTGCGGGAGAGCTGTTTGAAGTGTCAGGCCTGCGGCCTGCGCCGGAGCTGCACACAGGTGGTGTTCGGCGTGGGGGATCCCAACGCCGAGGTGCTGTTCATTGGTGAAGCGCCGGGCGCCAATGAGGATCAGCAGGGCGAACCCTTTGTGGGCCGGGCCGGTAAGCTGCTGGACGACATGCTGGCCATGATCGGCCTGCACCGGAAGAATGTCTACATCACCAACTCCGTCAAATGCCGTCCGCCGGAAAACCGGGATCCGTTGGGAGAGGAAAAGGACGCCTGCCGGGCGTATCTGCGGGCGCAGGTACGGCTGATGAAGCCCAAGATCATTGTGTGTCTGGGCCGCATCAGCGCCATGGAGCTGATCAAACCGGACTTCAAGATCAGTCAGGAGCATGGCCAGTTCTTTGACCGCAACGGTACGCTGATGATGGCGCTGTACCATCCGGCGGCCCTGCTGCGGGACCCCCATAAGAAGCCGGAGACCTTTGAGGATCTGAAGCGTCTGCAGGAAAAAATCATGGAGATATGTGACCACACACCGATTGTATTTGAATAAAACGGCAACAAAGCACCGTCCCGCGGGGCGGTGCTTTGCGCATACCGTGTCAACTTTTAATATGCCACGCCCCAGTAGATATCGGTGGTGGCGGGCTTGCCGCACATGACGCACTTGCCGGCGGTACCGGACTGCTTGAGGGGCATGCAGCGGCTGGAAACACCGGCCTTCTCTTTCATGGCCAGTTCGCACTCCAGGCTGCCGCACCACTTGGTGCGGGCAAAACCGCCCTTACCCTCGGCCATGGCCTTGACCTCCTGCCAGTCGGTCATATCGAAGGTGTTCTCCTCCAGATTCCTGGCGGCCATGTTGTAGAGGTTGTCGTGAACCTCCTGCAGCAGGCCCTTGACCCGCTCCTCCAACTCCGCCAGCGGCACAAACACCTTCTCGCCGGTGTCGCGGCGCGCGATGCAGCACTGCTCCTTCTCCATATCCTTGGGGCCGATCTCCACGCGCAGGGGTACGCCCTTCATCTCATACTGGGCGAACTTCCAGCCGGCAGACTGGTCGCTGTCATCCATGGATACACGGATACCGGCAGCGGTCAGGCGGTCCTTCAAAGCGGCGGCGGCATCCAGCACGCCGGGCTTATGCTGGGCAATGGGGATCACCACCACCTGCGTGGGGGCGATGACAGGGGGCAGCACCAGACCGTGATTATCGCTGTGGGTCATGATGATGGCGCCGATCAAGCGGGTGGAGGCGCCCCACGAGGTCTGGAAGGGATACTGTAAGGTGTTGTCCCGTCCGGTAAAGGTCACGTCGTAGGCCCGGGAGAACTTGTCCCCGAAATAGTGACTGGTGCCGGATTGGAGGGCCTTGTGGTCCTTCATCATGCACTCGATGGTATAGGTGGCCTCAGCGCCGGCAAATTTCTCCTTGTCGGTCTTGCGGCCCTTCACCACCGGCATGGCCAGCGCGTTTTTGCACACGTCGGCGTAGCAGTTCAGCTGCTGCTCCGTTTCCGCCATGGCCTCCTCGGCGGTCTCATGGATGGTGTGACCCTCCTGCCACCAGAACTCACGGCTGCGCAGGAAGGGGCGGGTGGTCTTTTCCCAGCGGATGACGCTGCACCACTGGTTGTACAGCATGGGCAGCTCACGCCAGCTGTGCAGCACATGGGCCCAGTGATCGCAGAACATGGTCTCAGAGGTGGGCCGGAAAGCCAGACGCTCCTCCAGCTTTTCGCTGCCGCCGTGGGTGATCCACGCCACCTCGGGGGCGAAGCCCTGCACCAGTTCGCCTTCCTTCTTCAGCAGGCTCTCCGGGATCAGCACGGGCATCGCCACATTGACGTGACCTGTCTTTTTGAATTCATTGTCCATGTACTTCTGGATATTCTCCCAGATGGCGTAGCCATAAGGGCGCAAGATCAAAAAGCCCTTGACGCTGGCATAGTCCACCAGTTCCGCCTTCAGGCAGATATCGGTGTACCATTTGGTAAAATCCTCCTCCATGGGAGTGATCGCTTCCACATTTCTCTGATCCTTAGCCATAATGTATAACCTCAATTCCCGCGGCAACGCGCGTTATTCTCGAAAATTTATTGTATCGGGAAAAGTACTGCTTGTCAAGATTCAGCGCAAGATCACCGCCGCTCTGTTTTCTGTCCTTATTCAATCTCTGTGTCCGGCGTCTGCACGGCGGTGCCGCCGTCCAGGCCGAAGTCATCGGCGGCGGTGGCGGTATCCCGCCGCAGCATGGTCTCCATCACCCGGATATCGCTGTCGATATCCATGGCGGCATCCCGGTACAGTTCGTCCAGCTGATGCTCGAACCCGGCAATGATGTTGTCCATGGTCTCCTCGATCCGCACCTTGGCCTGATCCAGATTCTGACCGCTGACGCCTGTCTCCTCAAAGTCGGCATAGCTGTCCAGCAGCTTCTGGGTAGTGGGCAGGTAATAGTTCAGGAAGGTATTGGCCTTGTTCTTTTTGGCCGGCTCCTCCCGGATCACCTTGAAGATCTGACCGGTAATGGCCTCCAGCCGGTGGATCTTGGCGGTAAGCACCGGATCGTCAATGCGGTCGTTAGCCCGGCGGATCGCCTGCAGCATGCTCTCATAGCCCTCTTTTCCCTGCGGTGCAGCCGCTTCCGCAGCAGCGGCTGTCTGCTTCTGTGCGGCGGCCCGCTTGGCGGCAAAATAGTCATCGGCTGCCTCCTGTGAACGGAACAGTATATCATTGCCCCGGTCCAGATAGGCAGTGGGGCCCCACATGCCCTTTTCGATCAT
The DNA here is from genome assembly GCA_945877515.1 of uncultured Clostridia bacterium. Classification (GTDB taxonomy): domain Bacteria; phylum Bacillota; class Clostridia; order Oscillospirales; family Oscillospiraceae; genus Vescimonas. Next base: position 28,637 of record CAMCSE010000008.1, read on the forward strand.
CAGTTCCAGATCCCGCTCAGCCTTGCTTTCCCGCACATTGGCGGCCTTCATCAAATGGGACAGCGGGATCACATCCCGCGTTCCGGCGCATGCCAGGTACTTGGAAAAGCGGCGCATCCTCTTTTTCATAACGCCGCCGCCGATCAGCAGCGCCAAGCCGCCTGCCAGCAGTCCCGTGGGGTAGAACAGCTGCCGCAGGAAGTACCACCATTCGTTGTATTCGATGGCATAGCCCAGCCAGTTTCCCACTGCCCCCAGCATGGCTACGCCGCCCAGCGCTGCCAGTATGATACCGATGGTCTTCATGACTTTGGCACCTTTGTCAGAAAGTTGGGGCGTCTGGGTGACCTTTTTCACGGCACTCTGCTTGCCTGTTTGTGTTTTCCGGGTCTGCTGCTTCTGCTGCTCCTGCCGCATCTCCTGTGCCTTGGAACGCAGATGCTCCGCCGTGTCGGACACCACTTTCTTCGTCCGCTGGGGGTTATCGCTGAGTTTCTTGATCAGCAGGATCAGGCCCACCGGCCACGCCACCAGAAACATAATGCCGATCAGCAGCCACGCGCCGAAATCATTGTCGTGATTCCCGCCGCCGTTCTGTCCACCGGAATACGGCCGCTGCTCCGGCCGGAAGTTGTCGTTATCCTCAAATGTCATTGCGCCTTTTCCCCCTTGTGCTGCAATTTCCGCTTGTTCCCCTTCTCGTCCACGATCCAGGTATGCTCCAGATGGTCCCGGAGGCTGCCCAGGATCGCCTCCTTGTACTCCAGCCGCAGTGCTTCCCGCTCGGCTTCCTCCTCCACAGTCAGGCCGTCAGTCTTAGCTTTGCGAGCCAGCTCGTTGATGCGGTCAATTTTTTCCTGCTTCATGGTGATATTCCCCCAGATTCTGTGTATGATACAGCCGGGCATATACGCCCTGCCGCGCCAGCAATTCCTCATGGCTGCCCTGCTCGGTAATGCAGCCCTCCTGCACCACCAGAATACGGTCCGCGCCGCGGATGGTGCTGAGCCGGTGGGCGATGATCAGTGTGGTACGCCCCTTGGCCAGCATATCAAAGGCGTGCTGGATCTTGGCCTCGGTAACGCTGTCCAGCGCCGAGGTGGCCTCGTCCAGGATCAGGAGGGGCGGGTCCTTCAGAAAGACACGGGCAATGGCCACCCGCTGCTTCTGTCCGCCGGAGAGCAAAGTGCCCCGTTCGCCCACATAGGTGTCAAACCCCTGCGGCATGGCCAGAATATCGTCGTAGATCTCCGCCCGCTTCGCCGCGGCTTCCACCTCCTCGTCGGTGGCGTCAGGCCGCCCGTAGCGGATATTCTCCCGCACGGTGTCGGCAAACAGGAACACATCCTGCTGCACCACGCCCACGGCCCGCCGCAGATCGGCCAGCCGCAGCCGCCGCACATCCACGCCGTCGATGTCGATCTCACCCTCCGTCACGTCGTAAAACCGCGGGATCAGCTGGCAAAGGGTGGATTTTCCGCCGCCGGAAGGCCCTACCACAGCCACCGTCTCGCCCACCGCCACATGCAGGTCCACATGGTGCAGTACTTCCTCTGCCCCGTCGTAGGTAAAGCTGACATCCTTAACATCCACAGCACCCCGAACATGTTCCATCGCCACAGCATCCGGCGCGTCGGCAATGGTGGGTTCGGTGCTCATCAGCTCAATAAACCGGTGCAGTCCGGCAAATCCGTTGGAGAACAGCTCGGCAAAGTTGGCCAGCTTACGCACCGGGGTAATGAATGTGGTGATATACAGGCTGAAGGTGATCAGATCCACATAGTCCATCCGTTCTCCCATAATGAGCCAGCCGCCTCCGGCGATCACCGCTACGTTCAGCAGTGTCACGAACAGCTCCATGGTGGCGTTGAACCGCCCCATCTCCTTATGGAATCCCCGCTTGGCGGTCTTGAAGGTTTCGTTGGCACAGTCGAACCGCTGCTGCTGGATGGTCTCGTTGCCAAAGGCCTTGACGGTCCGGATGCCGCTGAGACCGGATTCGATCTCGGCGTTGATGGCGCCGGTTTTCTGCTTGGCGGCAACGGAAGCACGGCTCATTCCGCCCCGCAGCAGCATCAGCACCACCAGAAACACCGGGATGATGGCCATCACGATCAGTGCCATGCGCCATTCGATGGTGAACATCACGGCCAGCGCACCCACGATGGTGATGACGGAGATGGTCAGATCCTCCGGTCCGTGATGGGCCAGTTCCGTCAGCTCAAAAAGATCGGTGGTCAGCCGGCTCATCAGCTGCCCTGTGCGGTTGCGGTCATAAAAATCGAAGCCCAGCATCTGCATATGATGGAACAGGTCTCTCCGGATATCCGCCTCCACCCGGATGCCGAAAGTATGCCCCCAGTAGGTCACAATGTAGTACAGTACCGCCCGCAGCACAAAGGCCAGCGCCACGACTGCCATCACCACAAAGAACACACGGTAGTTTTTCTCCGGCAGCCATTGATACAGCGCTGTCCGGGATACCAGCGGAAACGCCAGATCCACCAGCGCGATCAAAATCGCGCACCCCATATCCAGTGAAAACAGCTTCCAATGGGGCTTGAAATAGCTTAAAAAGATCCGCAGCGGACTGCGGGTACGATAGTCCTGCGTCGTCATGTTTCTTTTCCTTTTCTGATGATAATCTTCCAGTTTCTGATTATATCACACTCCCGCAGCGTTGACAAGGCGGTCGGAATGAGAAAAGCAGCGGCAATGCCGCTGCTTTTCATGGTCGCTATTCACATCAGTTGACGCGGACAAGGATCTCCACGGTTCCGCTTCCCACCTTAGCCGTAATTACGGTGCTCTTCCCACCGGAGACACCCTTTACTGTACCGCTGTTAGAGACCGTTGCAATGCTGCTGTCCTTGCTGCTCCAGGTTACCGTACCGCTGACGCCTTCAACCGTCAGGTCGATGGACTCTCCGCTGCCTACCGTCAGGTCGAACTGGCCACTGGGATTCTTGCTCAAGGAGCCATATATCGTCTTAACCGTCGCATCCTTCAGCGTCGTCCCCGTGCCCGTATTGGTATTGGTGTTCGTATTGGTATTGGTATTCGTATTTGTGTTAGTGTTGGTGTTCGTGTTCGTATTGGTGTTGGTATTGGTGTTCGTGTTTGTATTGGTGTTGGTATTGGTGTTTGTGTTGCTGTCGGCGTTCTCCTTGACAGTGATGGCGCAGGCTGCACTCTCCTCACCGCAGGTGACGGTCACCACAGCGCTGCCCTCGGCTATGGCGGTCACAGTGCCGTCATCGGCAACCTTCAGCACGCCGGAATCACTGGTGATCCACTGATAGGTCTCGCCGCTGCCGCCGGTAGCCGTCAGCTTCTCCGTTGCGCCGGGCGCCATGATCAGCGTCAGATGATTCAGCTTCAGCTCCGTAGTCTCCGGCTGATCGTCCTTATCATTGTCCGGCGGCGTGACTACCTGCTGCTGATTGTCCGGCGTGCTGTCCGGCTCCTTCCCGCCGAACCACCCCTTGATGGTATCGCCGGCAAAGGTCCATACCAAAACAGCCGCCAGCAGCACCAGCACCAGCACCAGCACGGGGCCGATCACACTGGGGGTCTTTTTCTTTTTCTCCACCTGCCGGTGACCCCGCTTTTTCACTTTACCGTTGTAGTACTCCTCATCTTCGGCGCAAAACGGGCACGTTTTATAGCTGTCAGAGAACATTTCTCCGCATTTTTTACACTTGATCAGACTCATGTTGCTGTTTCCTCCAAAGGACATACTCTTGATAATACTTTTACATGATACCCCAAAAGCAATCGTCCCGTCAACTGAAATTGCTGGAAATTCACCGTTTTTTTACATCTTTTCTTGCTTTTCACGGAATGGCTTTTTATAATAAAGGGGAAGAATATAGGGGAGGGATCCCAATGAACACCATTTTCATCGGCATCGCCGGCGGCACCGGTTCCGGCAAAACCACACTGACGGAGCACCTGGCCCGGCGCTTCGGCAGCGATATCAGCGTGGTCCATCACGACAATTACTATAAGCGGCAGAACTGCTCCTTCGCGGAGCGCTGCCGGCAGAATTACGACCACCCTGACGCCTTTGATACCGAGCTGATGATCGCCGATCTGCAGGCGCTGAAGCGGGGCGAGCCCATTCACTGCCCCGTCTACGATTACGCCATCCACAACCGTACTGATGAAACGGTGGAGATCCAGCCCACCAAGGTGGTAATCGTGGAGGGGATCCTGATCTTTCAGAACAAGGCCCTGCGGGATCTGCTGGACATTAAGATCTTTGTGGAGACCGATGCCGACGTGCGCATCCTGCGCCGCGCCCTGCGGGACGTGGAGGAGCGGGGCCGCTCACTGGAATCCGTGGTGACCCAATACCTGACCACCGTCAAGCCTATGCACGAGCAGTTCGTGGAACCCACCCGTAAGTATGCCGATATCATCGTGCTGGAGGGCGGCCATAATCTTGTGGCGCTGGATATGATCATGCAACGCATCGCCAGCCATATCGCGGAGAATTGACCATGCTCTTACCTATCCTCGGCACTCTCTCCCTGCTGGGAGTCGTATACTTTCTTTTGCCGCTGGCCATCGGCGTGTGCCACGTCGGCATGTTCTGGCCGGCGGCGCTGCTGCTGCTGGCGGCGCTGTACTGTTTTTTTCCCAAGCTGTTCCGCCGCTTCCCCAAATGGCTGAAGGCCATACTGATCACCGGCGTCAGCATCGTATCGGTCGTGGCGGCGATAGTGCTGACCGCCATGGGTCTTGCCGCTGCTAATCGTCCGCAGGCGGACAACGCGCCCAACACCGTGGTGCTGCTGGGCTGTCAGGTCTATCATGGCAAACCCAGCCTGATGCTGCAGGGCCGGATCGAAGCTGCCTATGACTATCTGACCGCTCATCCCAACGCCGTGTGCATCACTACCGGCGGACTGGACAGACACAGCGAGCCCTTTACCGAGGCCGGCTGCGCCGCCCGGGAGCTGATCGCCATGGGCATCGCCCCGGAACGCATCTACGCCGAGGAGAAATCCTTCGACACCCGGGAGAACCTTCAATTCGCCGCCGCCATCATTCGGGAACACGGGCTGGACACCCATGTGGCCATCGCCAGCGATAATTTTCACCAGCTGCGGGGGCAGCTGTTTGCCAGGCAGGCCGGTCTTGATCCCAAATCTGCCGGATGCTTCAGCCCCTGGTTCCTTGGTGCAGGCTATGCCTGTCGGGAAGTCGTGGGAGTTTTGGCGGCGTTGGCCGGCATTTCTTAAATAAATACTCATTCAGAAAATCCGACATCTTTTTTGATGTCGGATTTTTATATGGCATATGCCCCGTCAGACAGCGACACAGTCCGATGAAAAGCAGCTTGCTTCGACAGCTGTCACAGCTTTTTCAGCGCCACCGGTTCCCCCACCTGCAAAGCATAGTGATAGATCCGGGCGCTGTCCTCGATATACTGGGCGCGGGTACGGGCCTCATTGAGGTCCCTGCCTACCGCCAATACGCCGTGGTTGTTCAGCAAACAGCCGCCGCGTCCATCCTTCAGGCAGGGCACGGCGTTCTCTCCCACCGCAAAGGTGCCGGGGGTCGCGTATTCGGCACAGGTCACATCGCCTCCCAAAAACATCATGGTTTCGATCAGCACCGCCGGAATGGGCTTGTGCACCACCGCAAAGGCCGTGGCATATGGGGAATGGGTGTGAAAGATGGCCCTGATCTCCGGATACGCCCGATACACCGCCGCGTGCATCCGCCACTCGCTGGACGGCCGCAATTCCCCCTCCAACACTTTGCCGTCCAGATCGCACCGCACGATATCCATGGGCCGCATGACCGTATAGCGTACCGACGTAGGGGTGATCAGCATGGTGCCGTCCCCCAGCGCCACACTGAGGTTGCCGCTGGTGCCGGTAAACAACCCCTCATGAAGGGACTCCAGACACACATCTATCATTTCCTGCCGCAATTCCTTGTGGGAATACTCCATTTTACCGCCCTCCGCAATACAAAATAATCATTTAGTAATTCAGATGACCATTTCATAGGGGCCCAACCGGCTGACCTCCAGATACTTTTTTAACTCATAGGGAGAATAGATGCCCAGATCCGTCACCACACCGGTAATCAGCTGAGGCGGCGTAATATCGAAGGCGGGATAATACCCCTTCACCCCATCGGCAGCGGTCTTGACACCCATGGCCTCCAGCGTATCCTTGGGATCGCGCATCTCGATGTGAACGCTGTCCACAGTAGGATGCCCCTTGTCGGGGATACCGCTGATATACACCGGCACCCCCAGATAATTGGCGGCAATCGCGATCTGAAAAGTCCCCACCTTGTTGGCTACATAGCCGTCGCAGCAGATGGCGTCGGCGGCGCAGGTGAACACGTCCACATGCTCCTGCTGCATCACATAGGCCGGCATGTTGTCGGTGATCACCGTCACATCGAAGCCCATATCACGGCACACGGTCGCCGTCAGCCGCGCCCCCTGAAAATAGGGCCGTGTCTCCGGGCAGAACAGGCGGATGGTCTTGCCCCGCTCCCGGCACTCCTTCAGCATCATGGCCACAATGGTCTCGCCGAAGCACTGGGTCATGACGGTGCCGTTATCGGGAAACTTGTCCACCAGATGCTTGGCCATCTGTCCCACCCGGGAATAGCGGCGGTTGTTGGCCTCCACCGTATAGTCCCGGATGGCCAGCGCCACGTCGCTCACACCTCGGGAAATGGCCGCCTTGGCCGCCTCAAGGCAGCCGCCGCAGATCAGCTGCATCCGCCCCACGGTGGTAGGCCGGGCGTGGGAAATGGTTTCCGCGGCCCGTTCCAGATAGGCCACCTGCTGCGCCGCCGGCAGCTCCCGGCACTCATAGGCTGCCAGCGCCATACCCATAGCGGCGGCGGTGAACGGCCCTGTGGACTGGGTCACCATATCCGTCAGCGCCTGTGTCACCTCCACGTGGGTACGGCAGGTAACGAACTCCACCCGCCGGGGATATACCCGCCTGTCAAGGATACGCACCTCACCGGCATCGTACCACGCCACATTTTCATACTGCATCATAAAGGCAAGGCCCTTGTCCGCTCTCTCCATTTCTCGCTTCTCCTACCTCTCTTATTCTCCTCCATACAGCCGCTTGACAGCGCAGCGGGCGTCCCACAGGATCCGCTCACGATCCAGCGTCAGAAATTCTCCGTTTTCATACAGCACCCGGCCGTCCACCATGGTCATACACACGTCGGCCGCCTGCGCGCTGTACACCGCCAGTCCCGCCGTATCCAGATGGGGGAACAGATGGGGCCGGTCCAGATCGATCGCTATCATATCCGCCCGCTTCCCGGCCTCGATGATGCCGGTGTCCTCTCTCCCCTGGGCCCGCGCGCCGTTGACGGTGGCCATATCCAATACCTGCGCGGCAGGCAGCAGGGAGGTATCCTGCCGGTAGCCATCGTGGATGATGGCCGCCAGATGCATCTCCTCCGGCATATTCAGGTTGTTGTTGCTGGCGGCGCCGTCGGTACCCAGCGCTACGTTAACGCCTTCCGCCAACAGCTCCGGAATGGGTGCAAACCCGCTGCCCAGCTTCATGTTGCTGGTGGGATTGTGGGCCACGGACACGCCTCTGCGCCGCAGCAGCGCCCGATCCTCCGCCGTCACCCATACACAGTGGGCGGCAGTGCAGGGCACGTCAAACACCCCCAGATCGTTCATCCACTGGGCCGGCGTCTTACCGTACTTGGCCAGGCAGTTCTCATGCTCGCTTTTTGTCTCGCTGAGATGAATATGCATCTGCGCGCCCGCCTGGCGGCTCCACGCCGCCGTCCCCGCCGCCACATCGGCGTTGCAGGTATACTCCGCGTGCAGGCAGCCGTCCACCCGGACGCGCCCGCCGGCGGCGTTGTGCCAGTCGGCATAAAACTGCTCCAGCTTGCGGGCGCTCTCGTTTTTGTCATAGGTGTCCGCCGGGTCAAAGGCCTGTACCGGATAGCACAGATTGGCCTTTATACCGGAGTCCGCCACCAGCTTTGCCGTCTCCCATGGGAAGAAATACATGTCGGTAAAGCTGGTGGTGCCGCATGCCAGCATCTCCAGCAGCGCCAGCGCCGTACCGATCCGGATATCCTCCCCGGTCAGCCGTGCCTCCACGGGAAACACGCTGTCAAACAGCCACCTTTGCAGCGGCAGATCCGTGCCAACGCCCCGCAGCAGCGTCATGGCGGCGTGGGTGTGGGCGTTTACCAATCCCGGCAGCAGCAGCTTTCCGGACATATCCTTCTCCCGGTCAAAGTCCCCCTCCGGCCGGGCGGCACCCACCGCGGCGATCATCGTGCCGTCGACGGCCACAAAGCCGTCGCGGATCACGCCCTGCGGCGTATAGATACAGGCATTTTTCAGCAGTGTTTTCATCCTCTCATATCCTCGCAAGTACTTTTTTCAGGTACGCGCTGAAATTGTCGGCCACCAGATGGCCCACCTCATTGACCTCCTCATCGGTCAGGGGCTGATCCAGGATCCCCGCCGCCATGTTGGTGATGACGGAGAAACCCAGGCACGGCAACCCGCAGTGGGCCGCCGTCAGCGCCTCGGTAACGGTGGACATTCCCACCGCGTCGCCGCCCAGTGTCCGGATGGCCCGGATCTCCGCCGGCGTCTCAAACTGGGGGCCCTGCATGAAGAAATAGCATCCCTCGTGGAAGGTAAGACCGCTGCCTTCGGCGCACTGGCGGGCAATGGCCCGCAGCCGGGGACTGTACATCTTCTGCACGTCGAAAAACCGCGGCCCAAACTCCGGAATGTTGGGCCCTCTCATGGGTGAGCAGCCGGAGAACATGATCTGATCGTTGATGATCATGATATCGCCGGGCTTATAGTCCAGATTGACGCCGCCGGCGGCATTGGTCAGGATCACCGCCCGGCAGCCCAGCAGCTTGAACAGCCGGATGGGCGCCGTTAACTGGGGGAAATCATACCCCTCATATGAGTGGAACCGTCCGGACATACACACCACGCCCTTGCCGCCGATGGTGCCGCAGATCAGCTTTCCCGCGTGGGTGGCCACCGTGGAACGCAGAAAGTGAGGGATCTCCTCATAAGGGATCACCACAGGGTTTTCCACCTGCGCGGCAAAAGGCCCCAGCGAGGAGCCCAAAATGATGCCGATCTCCGGCTGAAAATTCAGCTTTTCCCGAACATATCGGGCGCTTTTTTCAAAGTAAGCATAGGTGTATTCCATGGATACGCCTCCTCATTTCATTCTGTGTCGATTCTATCACATCGGCCCCATGGTGTCAATTTCACGCTCTTCCACAATTTTCGCCGGAAATCCCAGCAGAAAGGTCTTGCTTTTTTTTATTTTCATGATACAATAACGTTGACAAATCTTAATGGAGGTACTCAAAATGGCTTATCAGATCGGTTCCGCTTGCGTCAGCTGCGGCGCTTGCGCAGATGCTTGCCCCGTGGGCGCTATCTCCCAGGGCGATTCTCAGTATGTGATCGACGCCAATGCCTGCCTGGACTGCGGTTCTTGCAGCGACACCTGCCCCAATGGCGCCATCAGCCCCGCTGAGTAAGATGCGTACATGAAAAACAGCCGGTGCGTATGCATCGGCTGTTTTTTTATCGGATTGCAAAAATTCCAAACTGTGCTATACTGGATCGTACAAAGGAGGGCTGTCTATGGAACGCGCGGAGCGGCTGTGGCCCAATGGCCCGCAGTATTGGTATGATGAACAGTGCTTCCCGCCCTCCACCGATTCGTTTTTATTGGGAAGCTTTCCCGCGCTGCGGCGGGGTGAACGGGTCTGCGACCTGGGTGCCGGAGCCGGCCTTCTGGGCCTGCTGCTGCTGGCAAGAGAGCCTTCCTTACAGCTTACCGGCATCGAGCTGGATGGTCATGCCTGCCATATGATGGCCCGCAACGCCGCTGTCAACGGCTTGTCCCTGTCGGTCATGCAGGCCGACCTGCGCAACCGGGCCGGTCTCCCGTCGGGACAGTTCCGGCTGTTGGTGTCCAATCCGCCCTATTTCGCGCCCCACACCGGCGCGGTGTCGGAGGGCCACCGCGGTCAGGCCCGTGCTGAGCTCACCGCCTCCCTCTATGACATATGTGCCGCCGCGGCACGGCTGCTGCAATGGGGCGGCCGCCTGTGTCTGGTGTACCGACCGGAACGGCTGGCGGCACTGATGACCGCCGCCGCGGCCCACGGTCTGGAGCCGAAGCGGCTGCGTTTCGTCCAGCACACCGCTGGGAGCGCCCCCTCGCTGCTGCTGTTGGAGTGCCGCCGGGGCGGTAAGCCCGGCCTCACCATAGAGCCGCCCCTGCTGCTGCGCCTGCCGGACGGCAGCGAATCCCCCGATGTCCGCCGCGCCTATTTCAGAGACAAGGAGTGACCCATTATGCCCGGAACCTTATACCTGGTGGCCACCCCCATCGGTAATCTGGGAGACTTCTCTCCCCGCGCCGTGGAAACGCTGCAAAACGCCGATTTCATTGCCGCTGAGGATACCCGTGTTTCGGTGAAGCTTTTGAACCATTTCGACATCAAAAAGCCGCTGGTCAGCTATCACGAGCACAACCGTGCCGCTGCGGGACAGGCGATTCTCACCCGCCTGCTGTCCGGTGAGACCTGTGCGCTGGTCACCGACGCGGGGATGCCCGCCATCAGTGATCCCGGTGAGGATCTGGTGCGTCTGTGCGCCGAAAACGGCATCACCGTGCAGGCCATCCCTGGCTGCTGCGCCGCCGTCTACGCGCTGGCCGTCTCCGGTCTGCCCACAGGCCGCTTCACCTTTGAGGGATTTCTTCCCTCCGGCAAAAAGGAGCGCCGGGAACAGCTGCAGGAGCTGTCCGGCGAGACACGCACCATGATCTTTCACGAAGCGCCCCACCGTCTCCGCGCCACGCTCTGCGACATGGCGGAGCTGCTGGGCGGTGACAGACGCATTGCCCTGTGCCGGGAATTGACCAAGCTTCACGAGGAGACAGTGCGCACCACATTGTCCGCCGCAGCGGACTACTACGCCGCCAACGAGCCCAGGGGCGAATATGTGCTGGTGGTGGCCGGCCGGGAGAAAGCTGCCGCCTCCGCCCTGACGCTGGAGGAGGGTGTGGCGCTGGTACTGCGCCGCCGTGCCGAGGGCCAGCGCCTGAAGGACGCTGTCCGGGCGGTGGCCGACGACACCGGCCTGAGCCGCAACGCCCTGTACGACGCGGCATTGAAGCAATAAAAACATCCCCACCGCCGCGGCGGTGGGGATGTTTTCGCGTGTCAGCTGTTTTTCAGGTCCCTGAGACATCTGGGACAGATGTTCTTGTCCTTGTACGTCACCAGATCTCTGCTGCTGTCACAAAAGACACAGCTGGGCCGAAACTTCTTCAATACGATGGTAGAGCCATCCACATAAATCTCCAAAGCATCCTTCTCAGCAATGTCCAATGTGCGGCGCAGTTCAATGGGAAGTACGATCCGCCCCAGTTCGTCTACCTTTCTCACAATGCCGGTCGACTTCACGCAAACCTCTCCTCTGCTCTGCTTCTCACCCCAGGGTGAGTTCCTTTGCCCATTCATCATGCCATATTTTTACCAGTTTGTCAACTGTACGTCGACATAATATCCAATTTTTTTACAAATATCGCCGTTCCTTCTGTGCATATAGTTTATCCGAGGTGAGATAATATGGCGATGCCTTACTTTTTGACAGGTCTTTTTTCCCTTTCGCTGTTGTTCGGCTGTGCCACAGGACAGCTGTCCGCCGTCTCTGCCGCCGCCCTGACCGGCGCGCAGTCCGCGGTAGAGCTGTGCCTTTCCATGGCAGGGGCCATCTGCCTGTGGAGCGGCGTTATGACGCTGATGGACCGCTGCGGCCTCAGCGAAAAGCTTGCCGCTCTGCTGCGTCCGCTGCTGCGCCGCATCCTGCCCAACGCCAGCCGCGACAGTGAAACATTGGCCGCTCTCAGCGCCAACGTCTCCGCCAACCTTCTGGGACTGGGCAACGCCGCCACACCACTGGGCATCCGTGCCGCCACCAGAATGGCGCAGGGCTGCAGCGGCGTGGCCAGCGATGAGCTGTGCCGTCTGGTGGTGCTGAACACCGCCTCCATCCAACTGCTGCCCACCACCGTGGCTGCCGTCCGCAGTGCCCATGGCTGCGCGGCCCCCTTCGACATTCTGCCTGCCGTATGGCTCTCCTCGGTGCTGTCAGTATCGGCGGGCCTGCTGGCAGCCCGTGGGCTTCAGGCCGTCTGGCGGCGCTGATATGGACCTTACCTCTCTGTTGATCCCTCTGCTGCTGGCGGCGGTAACAGCATGGGGACTGGGAAAGCATGTGGACGTATACACTGCCCTGACGGACGGCGCCGCCGAGGGTCTGCGGGTGCTGCTGCGGATCTTTCCCAATCTGGTGGCGCTGCTGACAGCGGTGTATATGTTCCGCGCCTCCGGTGCGCTGGACTTCCTCACCACGGCCTTTGCGCCGGTGCTGACAGCCATCGGCATCCCGCCGGAAACAACGCCGCTGCTGCTGATCCGTCCCCTCAGCGGCAGCGGAGCGCTGGCCGCCGGCAGTGAACTGATGGAGACCTACGGCCCCGACAGCACCATCGGCCGCACGGCAGCGGTCATGCTGGGCTGCACCGAAACCACCTTTTATACCATCGCTGTCTATTTCGGCGCGGCAGGCATCAAAAAGATCCGCTATACCATTCCCGCCGCTCTTACGGCGGATCTGGTAGGCTTTCTGGCGGCGGCATGGTGTGTCCGCTGGTTCTTTTGAACCGCACCCTGCTTGTGCCGCACCGTTCTTAACGCCGTTCTTAACAGAGTTTTAACTTGTCTCTTTCGCCCGTTTATTATATAATATTTGGTAATTATAATCTTCCTTGCGGCGCACCGGGATCGGCGCGCCCCTTTGTTACCCGACAGAAAAGGAGCGTTATTTTGACCAGTCGTAAAATTATCAACAGTAAACTGAAGGAAGCGGTGGATTCCGTACTGCCCATCACCATCATCGTGGCGGTCCTGTGTTTCTTCTTCATCCCCGTGGGAAGCGGACTGATGCTGGCCTTTCTGGTGGGCGCGCTGATGCTGATTGTGGGCATGGGCTTGTTCACACTGGGCGCGGAGCTGTCCATGACCCAGATGGGCAATTTGGTGGGCGCGAAAATGACCAAATCCCGCCGCCTGTGGCTGATTCTGGTACTGGCCTTTATTTTAGGCCTTGCTATCACCATCGCCGAGCCGGATCTGCAGGTACTGGCGCAAAATGTGCCGGGCATCGACAAAACCATGCTGATTCTGACGGTCTCCGCCGGTGTGGGCATTTTCCTGACCATCTGCATGCTGCGTATCCTGCTGGGTATCTCCCTGCGGACGCTGCTGCTGATCTTTTATGGACTCGTGTTTCTGCTGGCCGCCTTGTCAGACCCTGACTTCCTTTCGGTGGCCTTTGACTCCGGCGGCGTCACCACCGGTCCCATGACGGTGCCGTTCATTATGGCGCTGGGCGTGGGTGTCGCCTCCATCCGAAGCGATGAAAAAGCCAAGGCCGACAGCTTCGGTCTGGTGGCGCTGTGCTCCATCGGTCCCATTCTGGCGGTTCTGCTGCTGGGCTTCCTCTATCCGGAGACCACCACGGCCACCTCTGAAACAGTGGTCAACAGCTTTGAGACCACGCTGACCGTAGGCTATGGCTATCTGGAGGAGCTTCCCCTTATGATGGGCGAGGTTGCCGTGGCGCTGCTGCCCATCTGTGTATTCTTCCTGCTGTTTCAGGTGTTCTCCCTGCGCCTGCGGAAGCTGCCGCTGCTGCGGATCCTAATCGGTGTGGCGTATACATATGTAGGGCTCGTTCTGTTCCTCACCGGTGTAAATGTCGGATTCTCTTCATTGGGCTATGTGCTGGGCGGCGTCATGGTAGAGCGGGGACTGGGCCTGCTGCTGATCCCGCTGGCCACGCTGATGGGCTGGTTCATCATCAATGCCGAGCCTGCTGTCCATGTGCTGAACAAGCAGGTGGAGGAGCTCAGCGCCGGTGCCATCTCCTCCCGGGCCATGGGCATGAGCCTTTCCATCGCCGTGGCGGCGGCCATGGGCCTTGCCATGGTGCGTGTGCTGACGGGGATCTCCATTCTGTGGTTTGTCCTGCCGGGTTATATCATTGCCCTGGGGCTGTCCTTCTTCGTGCCCAGTACCTTCACCGCCATCGCCTTTGACTCTGGCGGTGTGGCCTCCGGTCCCCTGACCGCCACCTTTATGCTGCCCTTTGCCATGGGCGCCACCACCGCGCTGGGCGGCAACATCATGACGGACGCTTTCGGTCTGGTGGCGCTGGTGGCCATGATGCCTCTCATCACCGTGCAGGTGATGGGCGCCATCTACGTCATCAAGACCCGCCGTGTCAAGGAGCAGGATGCCGCGCTGGATCTCAGCGACGAGGGCGTCATCGAACTGTGGGAGGTGGCCTGATATGGAACTGTACTACCTGATGAGCATTACCGACCGTGAACGGGCGGAGGATATGGCGGCGCTGTACCGGGACGCCGGGCTGAACCTGGTCACTACCATGCTGGGCCGGGGCACCGCCACGCCTGAGCATCTGGCGCTGTACGGCCTGTCCCGGACAGAGAAAGCCGTGACCGGCGCGGTGGTAGGTGCGGACGTGATGAAGCAGCTGTTCCGCGCCGCCAAGCGCAAGCTGTTTATTGACATCCCCGGCAACGGCCTGATGCTGGCCATACCCCTGAAAAGCGTCAGCAGCGGGCGGACGCTTGCCTATCTGACAGACGGCGGCAAAGCCGCCAGCGGAGGTGTACCGACAATGAATTTTGAGTACGAGCTGATCGTGGTGATCCTGAACGAAGGCCATTCCGATATGGTGATGGACGCGGCCCGCAGCGCAGGCGCCGGCGGCGGTACGGTGCTGCACGCCAAGGGCACCGGCGGCATCGGCACCGAGAAGTTTTTCGGCGTGTCTCTGGCCGACGAAAAGGACGTCATTTACATCGTAGCCAGCGGCAAAGAGAAAGCCGCCATTATGAACGCCATCAATAAAGAGGCCGGTCCCTCCACCAAGGCGGGTGCCATCAGCTTCTCCCTGCCGGTGTCTGACGTAGCGGGTCTGCGCCGTCTGGACGACGAATGATCCCACAAGCGGAAAAGACGGCTGACCAATGGTCAGTCGTCTTTTGGCGTGATGTAAAGATAGTCCGCCGGGGCGGCAGTGTCTCCGGTGCAGCGGCGTTATGCAGGTCAAACCGATAAGCTTGCCGCAGCGCCGCCCGGTATTTTGTCAAAAGTCGTTTTATATCGCGTCATCTCCAACGGTCTCCACGCAAAAGCCGTGATACCCGCAGCAGGTACAGGTCAGTTTCCGGGCAGAGGGAGTATGGCGGGCAAAAAACGCCTCTTTGAATTTTGGCCGGAACACGGCATGGCACTGGGGGCAGATGTAGGCCACCCGCCTGAAATAGTACCGGCTACCCCATATGCCATAGGGTACGGACAGCAGCAGATACAGCACACAGGGCCACCAGATCCCCATGGCGATCCACAGGACAATGCCCGTTACCTCCAGCAGCGACATGGGGATCCCTGTCAGCAGCAATATCCCATGCACCCTCTTCAGTTGTTGTCGTTTCTCCATCAGACGCGCTATGTCGCCAATGGATTCCACAGAGAACTGCTCCTGCTGCTTCGCCTGACGCTGCAGCGCCTCTACCTTTTCCAGTTTGGCCTGCTGCTGCGCAATTTCACAGTGCAGGGTCTGTGCCTGCTGCTCCAGCAGCAGCGTAATGACCCGACCCGGCTCTTCCTCCTCCAGCAGCTGAGCAATGGCGTCGATGGGCAGGCCCATGTCCCGCAGAAAGCAGATGATTTTCAGCCGCCGCAGATCACCGTCGGTATACAGCCGCCGTCCCCCTTCGGACAGTTCGCTGGGGATCAGGATACCCCGGGTATCATAGTATTGTACCGTCCGCACGGTAACGCCGCACAGCTTTGCCAGCTCGCCTGTGGTGTATTTTGACATAGCGTTTCACCTCCTTATGACGCCACTGTACCACATAACGCAGCGTCACAAGCAATACCCTACGCTGCGTAGCGTAAGGTTTTTTCGCAGCTTTTTTGAAAAGCGGAGACATGGGTGACAAAACCTGCTTTCTCGTTCAGCCTTGTTGCAGCGCGTCCGCATACCGGCAATCCGCCAGACCTGCCGCCGCACCGTCTCCTCCATCAAACACTACATATTGTAGCGTGACAAACAGTGCATGTCAATCGCTGTGATACCCCTGTTGCAATCCGCCATGGGGTATGGTACACTGAAAAGCAGAAAAGGGGTGAGCAGATGGGCGGTAAAGCGCTGCCAATACAGGAGTTATACTGCTCTCAGGCAGATTACAGTCAGGTCTGCCGGGTAACGGTGGAGGCCATTGACGCGCCTACCACGCCGCTGATCCACCAAATGTCCCGGTTCTGGCTGTTCACCGGCGGACACGGCACGATCACGCTGCAGGACCGGCAGTATGAGGTAGGTCCCGGCACGATGGTATCGGTGCTGCCCTGGCAGATCTCCGACGTGGTGCAGGTAACGGAGCCGCTGCAGTACTACCTGCTGACCTACTACTTTGACAACGTAAACATGGCGGTGAAAGCGCTGGGGCAGGCAGGCCATACGCCGCTGCATTTGATGGAGGACATGGCCGCCGCGCCGGTGGTGCAGTGCTCTTCCCAGGAAGCACAGGCCCTGCGGCTGCTGTTCGAGCAGCTGCGGCAGGAAACTGTCCGGCCGGACGGCGATGCCCTGCAGGAGCTGTATACCGCCAATAAGCTGGCAGAGGTGGTGATCACCTTCCTGCGGCTGGGGCGACGCCGGGGTCAGCCGGCACAGAAGGCCACGGAGAAAAGTGATATCCTCCACTATATGTATACCCATCTCAGTGAAAAGCTGACGCTTTCCCAGCTGTCACGGCAATTCTTCCTCAGTGAATCCGCCATCAGTGCTTACATCACCCAGACCACAGGGCTGTCCTTCTTCGACCTGCTGGGAGAAATGCGCATCGGCAGATCCATCAGCTTTCTGCTGTATACCGACCTGACTATGGAGCAGTTGGCAGAGATTTTGGGCTTTGTAGATAGTTCCCATATCAGTAAGGTATTCTCCGCCCGGCTGGGTATGAAAGCCAGCGAATTCCGGGAGGTCTACCGCCGGGTAGGAGGCCTGTGCGGCATCCGGGACGATCCCACCGCCTATGAGGTGGTGTCCTATCTCTACCACAACTATGCCCGTGAGCTGCTGCCCCAACGCACGGCGGAGCGGTTCGGCCTGTCGGTCAGAGAACTGAACACACTGCTTCTGTATCAGGTGGAGAAGGATTTCTCCGATTTTCTCAACTTTCTGCGGATCAACCGGGCGTGTACGCTGCTGAAAACCACAAGCCGCAGCGTCACCGACATCGCCTTCGAGGTGGGATACAACACCGTCAAGACTTTCAACCGCAACTTTCTCAAATTTCGGGGCATGTCCCCCAGCGCCTTCCGGCAGGAGATCGCCCTGCAGGAAAATACATTATAACAAACAGGCGGGACACGAAATGTCCCGCCTGTTTGTTACGCGATGACGCCCAGATCCCGGGCCACTTTGGTGATGAAATCCTGTACGTTGGTGACCATGGTAGTGGCGCTGAGGCTGCCCCGGTCCAGCAGCTTGTTGACCACGAACTCATCGGCGTCCACCGCGTAGAGATACACAGGACGCACGGTGCCGTCCGGCATCACCCGGAACGACGGCGTCATGTTGCCGGTGGCGATGGTATGCAGCATGGTGGCCAGACAGATTACCGTAGTCGCTCCCCGGACCAGCCCACGCATGGCGGAAGCCCCCTCATATACATCGGCGTACACCTCCGGCAGCGGCCCGTCGTCCCGGATGGAGCCGGTCAGCACGAAAGGCACGTGATGCTTGACGCAGCCGTACATGATGCCGTTGTCGATGTGATAGTCCTCAATGAACCGGGGAATGGAGCCACTGCGGCGCACCTTGTTCAGCACGTCCAGATGGTGATAGTGGCCGTTGGGCCGGGAACGCTGGGTGTAGATGTCCTGCCCCAGCGCCGTGTGCAGCAGCGCCGCCTCCAGATCGTGGGTGCCCAGTGCGTTGCCTGCCAGCAGGCCGTGGCAATAGCCGTTTGCGATCACGGCCTCCATGGCGGCCCGTGCGCCTGCGTCGAAGGCGAAGGCCGGCCCCATGACCCACACGATGCGGCCATGGTCACGCTCATGGCGCAGCAGCGCCGCCAGATCGTCGTAGTCCTTGGCATAGGAGGTCTCCCGGCTGCGGCCCTGACGGAACACAAACTGATCGTCGTTGGCCTCCTTTGCCGCCGTGAAGCCGTCACAGTGGAGGTAGATCCCCTCCTCTCCCCGTTCGGTACGGCCCAGGATCACCCGATCCCCGGCCTTGAGATTGCGGCCCTCCAACGTGCGGAGACAGCCGTCGTCCCCGATGACCACACAGGCGTCCATTCGGCTCTCCTCCGCCAGACGCCACTGCCCGTCGATCTTAAAGTACTCTGGGTACATGGACGTGCTGTGAAAGTTCTCCGGCGCCACACCGTCACACTCCGCACGCTGCCAGCAAACGTCAGGCGCGTCAGTAAAGCAGGGCCGGGTAAAATCGGGATGATGATATTCAGGCAAAACAAACGCCATGGTTCTCTCCTCTTTTCTCTGTATTTTCGGCTTATTCGGCAGCGGCCCGCCGCAGCGGCATACTCATGCAGCGGGGACCGCCCCGTCCGCGGGACAGCTCCGAGCTGGGCATTTCCAGCACCTGGATGCCGTTGTCCCGCAAAATGGCATTGGTCACATAGTTGCGGTCATACACCACCACCTTGCCGGGGGCGATGCACAGGGTGTTGGAGCCGTCATTCCACTGTTCCCGTTCCGAGGCTACCCGGTCTCCGCCGCCGCAGCGGATCAGCTTCACGCGGGGCAGCCCCATTTCCCCGGCCAGGATCTCCTCCAGAGTACCGGTACGCTCCGTCACCTGCAGGCTGTCCCGTCCGGCGGAAGTCATCCGGTAAACCCGCAGACTGCTCAGGATCTCCGGGTGCACCGTGAAGGTGTCCCGGTCCACCTGGGTCAGCACCGTGTCCAGATGCATGAAGGCCCGCAGATTGGGGATATCCAGCGCCAGAATGGTGCGGATTTCGGCGGTCTCATCCCGAAAGATGTTCCGGGCCAGGATCTCGATGGCCTCCGGCGTGGTGCGCTGGGAGATGCCCACCGCCAGCAGCCGCGGGCTGAGATTCAGAATATCGCCGCCCTCTATGCTGAACGGGTCCTCCCGGCGGTAGTAAAATGGTACCTGCCCGGCGAAATCGGGATGGTATTTCAGAATATACTGTCCGTAGATGGTCTCCCGCCGGCGTGTGGGGGAATACATGGCGTTGAGGCTGACGCCCTCCCCGATGCAGGCGAAGGGATCCCGGGTAAAATACAGGTTGGGGATCGGATCCAGCACGAACCGGTGACTGCCCCTGGTCAATGACACCAGCGCCCCCCGCTGTCCCTCCGGCAAAAATTCCTCCATGCTGACGCCGGTCATGGTGCGGCGCACCAGCTCATCATCCTCCAGCGCCGTCAGATACTCATACAGCGCAGGTTGGAAATGCCGGGCGATACGGCCGCCCTCCTCGATAAACTGGCGGACAAAGCGGCGGCGCACCTGCGGATCAGCGGCCAGTGTCTGGGTCATCAGTTCCTCCAGATACAGCACCTGCGTTCCGTTGTGCCGCAGCATCTCCGCAAAGGCATCGTGCTCCTGTTGTGCCGCCTGCAAATAGGGAATATCGTCAAACAGCAGCCGTTCCAATTCGCCGGGTACCAGCTGCTCCAGCTCCGCCCCCGGACGGTGCAGCAGCACCTGCTCCAGCGTTCCCGTTTCACTTCTGACACAAATCGGCATAGGCTCCTCCCTGTTTTCTCCGTAAGCTTCTTCTATTGTATAGGGTTTCCCGAAAACAGATGGGACATTCCGGCGTGGTTCTGTGGTATTTTAACGTGGATTTCTCCCCAACAGCGCAAAACGTCCGCCGCGGAAGTCTTCCGCAGCGGACGTTTCTTTTCTTTTTCTCAGCCCCACAGGGTTGTCAGCATGGGGATCACCTGCTTTTTGCGAGACATGACGCCCGGCAAAAATACCGTGTTGTCCTTTGGCTCCACGGCAAAGGCATTGCGGATGGCGTCATCGCTGCCGATAAACAGCAGCTGCGTGCCCTCCTGCAAAACATCGGTCAGCATCAGGATCACCATATCGTAGCCGTGGTTCTTCTGCATCTTCTCCATGGCCTTCAGCAGATCCTCCTTGCGCTGCATCAGATGCTCGGAGTCAATGCATGTCACCTGACCCACGCCAAGGTTCTGCTCGGCGATATGGAACTCCTTGAAGTCACTGCGCAGCAGCTCCTCCGCCGTCTTGCTGTCCACCGCACCGGAGGCAAACAGCTCCCGTCCCAGTTCCTCCAGTGACACATGGGCGATACGGGCCAGCCGCTCGGCCATGGCAATATCCCGTTTGGTGCAGGTGGGAGACTTGAACATCACCGTATCCGACAGAATCGCCGCCGCCATCAGGCCTGCCATGTGTGGGGAGGGCATGACGCCGTGCTCCTGATACATGGAGGTGATGATGGTGTTGGTGCTGCCCACCGGCTCGTTGCGGACGTTGATGGGCTGCCGGGTCTGGATATCCGCCAGGCGGTGATGGTCAACGATTGCCAGGATCTCCGCCTGCTCAATGCCGGGCACTGTCTGGGCCAGCTCGTTGTGGTCCACCAGTACCACCTGCTTACGGCGGGGACGGAGCAGATGGTAACGGGACAGGGTGCCCACCACTTTTTCCTCCTCGTCCAGCACAGGATAGCAGCGATAGCGGCTTTTCAGCACCACCTCCCGCACGTCGTCTATGTAGTCATCCAGATGGAAGCAGATCAGATCTCCGGTGGCACAGGGCCGGGAGATGGGGATGGCCTGATAGATCAGCCGGTGAACGCGGCTGGCGTCAAAGGGCGTGGAGATAATGCAGGTCTTGCCGGCGTCCTTCACCCATTCCGGATCCACGTCGGTCTGGCACAGGATCAGGCAGGACACCTGCATGTCCAGCGCCCGGCGGATCATATCCGGCTGGCTGCCGCACAGCACAATGCTGTCAGAGCTGTCAAACAGCAGGTTTTCACAGTTCTGGGGCAGGGCGATGGACACGCTGCCGGACAGGCTGTCCACCAGATCACCGCCCTCGCCCACCACGCGGCCCTCGATGACGCTCAGCAGGTTGAACATGGGCACCTCCTCCACCACCGGATTGGCGATGGTGTTCAGGCTGAAGGTGGCAATGTCGCCGGCGGACAGCATCCCGTACAAGGTGCCGTCCTCGTTGGTCACGGGAATGGCGGAGATCTTCTGGCTGCGCATCAGCTGCCACGCCCGGTCCATGGTAACAGAGGCGTCCAGACAGGGGGGACGGTCAAAGTCCAGATCCCGCACCTGTGTGCGCACGTTCTGAATAAAGCGGGGCGGCTTGAAACCGAAGTGCTTCAGCATCCGGTTGGTCTCGTCGCTGATGGTACCCAAATGCACCGCCACATACTCCTTCTCTCCCAGCGCGTTCTTCAGCGCCGCATAGGACATGGCGGCCACAATGGAGTCGGTATCCGGATTGCGATGGCCGGTCACATAGATCTCGTTCATACCAGTTAAGCTCCTTTACGAAAAAGTGTTCTCCTGGTTGCTATTATAGTGCAGTCGCCGCCGCCGGTCAATGGGCTTGATTTACAGAAAAATCCATGGTATCATAAAAAATAAGTAAAGAAACCACAGAAACCGAGGCGGATATGTATCACAACCATCATCTCCATGAGACGAAGCATCTGAAAGAAGCCAATCTTTTGCAGGAGGAAAAATACCATCACCTGACCACCGAACCGGTGGGACGGCTGGTATGTGAAATGGCAGTTCCCACCATCATCTCCATGCTGGTGACTGCCGCCTACAATTTGGCGGACACCTTTTTTGTGGGTCTGCTCCATTCCAACGCGGCCACCGGCGCGGTGGGCGTGGTCTTTTCGCTGATGGCCATTATCCAGGCCACCGGCTTTTTCTTCGGTCAGGGCAGCGGCAACTACATCTCCCGCCAGCTGGGCCGTCACCAGACGGAGGACGCCGAAACCATGGCCATCTCCGCCGTGGCGCTGGCCTTTCTGGCAGGCGTGGTCCTGCTGGTGCTGGGCCAGATCTTTCTGCGGCCGCTGGCGCTGCTGCTGGGCTCAACGGACACCATTTTGCCCTATGCCTGCGACTACCTGCGCATCATCCTGCTGGGGGCCCCCTACATGACCGCCTCCTTTGTGCTGAACAATCAGCTGCGCTTCCAGGGCAGCGCCGTATACAGCATGATCGGCATTGTAGCCGGCGCCGTCATCAACGTAGGGCTGGACCCGCTGCTGATCTTCACCTTCCGCATGGGCATTACCGGTGCGGCGCTGGCCACCATTATCGGCCAGCTGTGCTCCTTTGCCCTGCTGCTGTTGGGCTGTACGCAGGGCGGCAATCTGCGGCTGCACCCCAAAAAGATCCGCTTTACCCGCCACATTTTCAAGGAAATCCTGCGGGGTGGCTTTCCCAGCCTGTGCCGTCAGAGTCTGATGGCGGTGTCCACCATCTGTCTGAATGTGGCTGCCGGACATTACGGCGATGCCGCCATTGCCGCCATGAGCGTGGTAAACCGTGTGATGACCACCGCCAACTCCGCGCTGATCGGCTTCGGGCAGGGCTTCCAGCCTGTATGCGGCTTCAACTACGGCGCCAAGTTCTATGACCGGGTCCGTCAGGGCTTCCGGTTCTGTGTCAAATGGGGCACGGTCTTTCTGATCGTGGTCGCCGCAGCGGGACTGATTTTTGCTCCCCAGCTGATCGCCGTTTTCCGGAACGATCCGGAGGTGGTCTCCTTCGGCACGCGGGCCATGCGGTGCCAGTGTATCACTTTCCCGCTGGCCGCCTACGCCTTGGTCAGCAATATGATGACCCAGACCATGGGAAAAACCCTGCCCGCCACCATTCTGGCGGCAGCCCGTCAGGGACTGTTTTTCATCCCCGCCGTGATGCTGATGCCTCTTTGGCTGGACCAGTGGGGCGTGCAGTTGGCCCAGAGTATGGCAGATGTAGGCTCTTTTGCCCTGACACTGGTGATGATGCGCCGGGTGTTCCGCAATTTGCGGGAGGAGGAGCACGCCGCTATGCTGCTACGGCATCACCGCCAGTCCTCGGAGGAGTATTCCGCGGAAAATGCCCCGGAAATGCCGGAAACCCTTTGATTTCCCCCTTTACAGATACCGGTTTTCCGGATATAATAGTTTAGTTACTGAAATCCACAAACAAGGAGATTACCACATATGGCAGTGATCGAATACGACGAATATAAGCAGAAGCTGCTGGCGCTGGAGCCCACTCTGGGCGAGCTGGAAAAGGCGCTGGGCATCCCCAAGGCCCGGGAGGAGCTTTCCGCCCTCCAGAAGGAGACGGAGCAGGACGGCTTCTGGAACGACCTGGAGCGCAGCCAGAAGGTAAGCCAGCAGATCAAGCGGCTGGAGAACAAGATCAAGAAGCATGACCGTCTGGTCAGCGAATGGGAGGATACCCTGACCCTGTGCGAGATGGCACAGGAGGAGGATGACGCCTCTCAGCTGCCCGACGTGATTGAGGGCTACAACACGCTGGAAAAGGAGATCAGCGAGCGGCGTCTGGCGGCGCTGCTGTCCGGCGAATACGATGCCAACAACGCCATTCTCACCTTCCACGCCGGTGCCGGCGGCACTGAGGCTCAGGACTGGACGGAGATGCTCTACCGCATGTATACCCGTTGGGCCGAGCGCCATGGCTACACCTATCAGCTGATGGACTATGAAGCCGGCGAAGAAGCGGGCATCAAGTCCGCCACCATCCTCATCGAGGGCGAGAACGCCTACGGCTACCTCAAGAGCGAGAACGGCGTCCACCGCCTGGTCCGCGTCAGCCCCTTTGACGCCAACGCCCGCCGCCAGACCAGCTTCGCCGCGCTGGAGGTCATGCCGGAGCTGGCCGACGACAGTGAAATCGAGATCCGGCCTGAAGAGATTGAGATGCAGGCCTGCCGCTCTTCCGGTGCCGGCGGCCAGCATATCAACAAAACCTCCTCTGCCGTCCGCCTGACCCACCTGCCCACCGGCATCGTGGTGTTCTGCCAGACGGAGCGCAGCCAGTTTCAGAATCGTGACAACGCCATGAAGATGCTGAAGGCCAAGCTGGCGGAACTGAAGCTGCAGCAGCACGCCGAGAAGATCAGCGACATCAAGGGCGTGCAGATGAAGATCGAGTGGGGCAGCCAGATCCGCTCCTATGTGTTCATGCCCTACACGCTGGCCAAGGACACCCGCACCGGCTATGAGATGGGCAACATCCAGGCGGTGATGGACGGCGATATCGACGGCTTCATCAACGCCTACCTGACTGCCGCCGCCAACGGCGAATTGAAGTAATTTCCCATAAAAAACACCGCTGTGCCTGCTGCACAGCGGTGTTTTTTATATGCGGTACACAGCGTTTTCCGTCACGATCAGATCAAACCGCTTGTCGTGGCCCTCCACAGGGATCTTCTCCGACACCAGCTTTTCCCGGCACAGCAGGGCCGCCGGGCCAT
The DNA here is from genome assembly GCA_945877515.1 of uncultured Clostridia bacterium. Taxonomy (GTDB): domain Bacteria; phylum Bacillota; class Clostridia; order Oscillospirales; family Oscillospiraceae; genus Vescimonas. Next base: position 53,346 of record CAMCSE010000008.1, read on the forward strand.
GATAGCGGGCAAAAAAGCGGTCATAGTAGCCGCCTCCCTGTCCCAGCCGGTTGCCCTGCCGGTCGCAGGAAAGGCAAGGGGTCACCACAAAATCGATGTCCTCCGCCTCCAGCAGCGGGCAATTCTCCACCGGCTCCAGAATGCCGTAAGTCCCCGGCGCCAGCTGCTCCAGCGTGTCCACCCGGCACAGGTCCATGGTATGTCCCGCACCGCACCGGGGCAGGCACAACGTTTTTCCACTTTGCAGCACATGGCGCAGAAGCGCCGTGGTGTCGATCTCCCGCTCCGTGCCCACGAAGGCGAATACCACCTGCGCCGCCTCATACTCCGGCAGGCCCATGACCTGACGGCAGATAGCCGCGGCGCTGGCGTCCCGATAGGCCTGGGGCAGCATCCGTTCCATGGTGCGCAGCTTCTGCCGCAGGGCACGTTTTTTCTCGGTCACGGTCATTTCCCGTTTCTCCTTTTCCGCCTTCTGGTGCCGGGCGATCTCCATCATCTTCTCATACATGTCGTCGCCTACGCATTTCCGGGCATACTGGCACCATTGTACGCAGCTGAGGGCGTCGTTGTAGGCCACAAAGCCGCAATGCTCGCAGGCCACCGCCGTATCGGTGGAGAAGATCTCGATGGTGCTGCCGCACACAGGGCAAATCTTCTCCCGGATGGTAGGCGTGCGGGGTTTTCCCTGACAGCCGTCCATAATCATGGCAAATTCCTCCTGTTTCCATCAGTACAGCAGTCTCCGGCCCGGCTCACCCTCCGGGAAGAAGTCCGCTTCTTTCACAGTATGTCCCGTTTCCAGCACCAGAAACTGCGTTTCCCAACGCCCGGCCACCAGATTTTCCAGCACCCGGTTGCTGCCGGTCACATAGTCCAGATCGCAGCGGATCAGATCGGCGCACCGCTGCATCTCCGCCACAAAATCCTCGGCATAGCAGTCGTATACGCCGGTGTCGATCATGTCGGCGTGGTGATACCCCTCCATGAAGCCGCCGAAGATGGACGTTCCGATCTCCATGCCGTAGCGGCGGCAGATCTCATCCTTGAAGGCCGCCACCGAGTGCTCGCCCCGGTCACAGTCCCGGAAATAGATGTGCCCCTCCTGCTTGGCGTCCGGGCGCAGCGTATCGTCGGTCTGCAGCAGCATGGTCACGCAGTCGTCCACCCGGGGCATCACCGTGCGGCAGGGCAGGGTCACGCCCTCCCACACGCCGCCGCAGCTGCCCACGCAGGACAGCACTGTGGTCACAGACGGCGGCAGCGCCGCCATGGTGCGCCGCAGCGTCTCATGCATCACCGCCGGCTCCTTGTGATTCTCCCAGTCCAGTTCCCGCACAGGGAAGTCCGTCCCCATTTTCTTCTGCGCCGCGTCCAGATGGCGGCGCACCGAGGCGCAGCACAGGATCAGCGTATCGTTCTTGTCCAAGGCAAACGCCTCCTTACAAAACCCATAACCTCCGGCTTTGCCGGAGGTTATGGCGGTTATTTTTTACTTTGCTTTCCGCAAAAAGCCGAACCACATGGTGAAGCCCACAAACAGGCCGCCCAATATGTTGCCCAGCGTTACCGGTAGCATATTCCCCACAAAGTAGTTGCCCCAGGTCAGAGCGGTCAGATCCATGCCCAGCGCCTGCGCCGTCTCCACATAGGCAGGCACCGTCTTGGCAAACAGACCCATAGTGCAGTAGGTCATGTCGGCGATGGAGTGGTTGAAGCCGCAGGTGACGAAGAACATCACCGGCGCCCACGCACCGATAAACCGGCCCATGGTATCCTTGGCGCCCAGACTCAGCAGCACGCCGATGGTCACCAGCACGTTGCACAGGAAGCCCATGAAGAA
>CAMCSE010000009.1 GCA_945877515.1 uncultured Clostridia bacterium
CGCGTAGCCGTAGCGTCCGTCTGCATTCTTTGTACGGAAGCCCAGCTGTCCGCACAGTGCCAGCATATACTCCAGCGCTTTAGCAGGCCCAACACCGTAAAGGGTACCGTCTTCTCCGTGGTTAGCTACACTCTCAATAGATAAAAGTTCCTGTAAATGCTTTATCATTACATCAGCTCCTCCGCTCTCAGGCAGGCGACGCAATGTCCGGGTTCTATCTCCTGGAAGGGAATATCTTCCTTCGTACAGGCCTCCGTCGCATAGGGGCATCGCTGCGCGAAGCGGCATCCCGGCTTGGGGTTGATCGGGTTAGTGACCTCGCCGCGTATCAGCTGCGGCTCCCTTCCGCGCATAGTAATGTCCGGCACAGGTATAGCGGACAGCAGTGCCTTGGTATATGGGTGCAGCGGGCGTTTGAACAAGCCCTTGCTGTCACAGTACTCCACGCATTTCCCCAGATACATCACTGCGATCTGATTGGAGATATGCCGTACTACAGATAGATCGTGGGTAATGAACATATAGGTCAGGCCGCGTTCTTCCTGAAGATCCATCAGCAGGTTTAGTATCTGCGCCTGAATGGACACGTCCAGTGCCGACACCGGCTCATCGCAGACGATGAAGCGGGGATTCAGAGCCAACGCACGCGCTACGCCGATGCGCTGACGGCGTCCGCCGTCCAGCTCATGGGGATATGCTCCGGACAGGCGGGAGGCCAGTCCCACTGTGTCCATCAGCCGTGCCACATCTTCATAAATATCCGCCTTATTTTTGTGCTGACCCGCCACCAGAAGCGGCTCAGCGATCAACTCCTGCACACTCATGCGGGGGTTCAGGCTGGAGTAGGGATCCTGAAAGATCATCTGCATATCGCGGCGCACCTTGGTCAGCTTGTGGGCACGGCAATGGCTGATGTCTTCTCCGTCAAAAAGGATCGTGCCGGAGGTCGGCTCATGAAGCCGCAGCACCGTGCGTCCCAGGGTGGACTTTCCGCAGCCGGATTCGCCCACCACGCCTAACGTTTCGCCCTTATTGATGTTCAGTGTAATGCCGTCCACCGCATGCAGCTTGGCGGTCTTGCTGATATCGAAATATTTTGTCAGTTCCTTCAGTTCGATCAGGGGCTGGCTCATACTTGTCCCTCCTCTCCGTTGTACAGAAAGCATCTGATACGCAGTCCGTTTACGTCATACTGCTCCGGGTGACACCGGCGGCAGCGCTCCGTCGCATGGGGACAGCGGGGCGAAAACGCGCAGCCTTCCGGCAAATTCGTCGGGTCGGGCATCATGCCGTCGATGGGGTGCAGACGCCGCTCATCCAGTTCCAGATTGGGGATAGAGTTGAACAGACCCACCGTGTAGGGATGGTGCTTGTCGCCGGTAAATATCTGCTCCACCGTGCCGTACTCTATGATCTCACCCGCATACATAACAGCCACCAGATCGCAGGTCTGCGCCACGATACCCAGATCGTGTGTGATCATAATCATGGCGGTATTCAGCTTTTTCTTCAGTTCCATCATCATTGCCAGCACCTGCGCCTGGATCGTCACGTCCAGCGCGGTAGTCGGCTCGTCGGCAATCAGCAGCATAGGGTTGCAGGCCAGCGCCATGGCGATGACCACACGCTGCTTCATGCCGCCGGAGAACTGGTGGGGATAGTCCTTTTTGCGGCTGGCCATGATACCGACCATTTCCAGCACCTCATCCACACGGGTCTCCAGTTCGGCGCGGGTATGTCCCTCGTTGTGCATCAAAAGTGCCTCAAGGATCTGGTCGCCCACCGTCAGCACGGGGTTCAGCGCTGTCATGGGATCCTGAAAGATCATGGAGATCTTCTCGCCGCGAATGGCCTGCAGCTGCCTGTTGCTGAGATAAGTGGGCGCGGGCACCTCCACCGCAGGTGCCTCCACCATCTCGCCATCCGGAGACTCCGGCATATGGGAAGCAATGTAGTCCGCCTCCGAAACAGCGGCACCGTCCTTATCGCGGACAGCCAGAATGTCCTGTTCATCAAACCAGATAGAGCCGCGGTTCGTGCGTGCCGTGCGCTCCGGCAGCAGCCCCATAATGGACAGCGCCGTCGTTGTCTTACCGGCGCCTGTCTCGCCCACCAGTCCCAAGGTCTCTCCCTTATTCAGGGTCAGGGATACACCGTTAACGGCATGGACCGTTTCCAGATCGGTTTTATAATCGATCTGCAGGTCACGGATCTTCAGCAATACTTCACTCATTTTCCGTTCCTCCTCAATCCTTCAGCTTCGGGTCAAGAGCGTCGCGCAAACCGTCGCCGGCCAAATTGAAGCTCAACGCCGCGATCACGATAAATATGCCGGGAATATACAGCAGGTGCGGTGCGGTAAACATATAGGTCTTTGCATCGGACAGCAGCGCGCCCCATTCAGGAGCAGGCGGCTGAACGCCCAGAGACAGGAAGGAAAGGCCGGCAGCAGAGAGGATCATATTGGCGACATTCATGGTGGTCGTCACAATAATGGGCCCCAGTGCATTGGGAATGACATATTTGAGGATGATGCGCATGTCGCTGGCGCCGTAGGATCTGGCGGCCTCTATGTAGTCCTCATCTACGACGCCCAGCACCACGGAACGAACCAGACGCAGCATGCTGGGCACGCAGGAGATGGTAATGGCGATCAGCAGATTTCGAAGGCTTCCGCCCAACGCGGCAACTACAGCCAAGCTCAGCAGAATGGGCGGTACGGTCATCACCACGTCCGTCAAGCGCATGATGATACTATCTACCCAGCCGCCGTAATAGGCCGCGATAGCACCCAGCAAGCCGCCGATGACCAGCGCCAGTACACTGGTGGAAACACCGATCAGCAGCGAATAGCGGGAGCCATGGACAATGCGGGCGAACAGGTCGCGTCCCAACTCGTCTGTGCCGAATATATGTGCGGCACTGGGGCCGTCCAGACGGTTGGCGCTTTGCGAAATGGCGTTTTCATAGGGGGTGATTACATCGGCAAAGATGGCGATGCACAGGACAAAAATCAAAAGACACAGCCCCAGCATGGCCGTTTTGCTCTTGCGGAAGCGGCGCCATATTTCCTTCATCTGATTGGTTTTCTTGCTCTTGCGGTTTCTCTTCTCGTTCATTTTCCGTCACCTCCCTGTCAGGACTTGTATTTTGCTTTGATACGGGGATCGATGTACGCATAAAGGATGTCTACGCCCAGCATGACGAAACAGAACAGCACCGCCAAAAACATGGTGGCCGCCATAACAACAGGCGTATCCTTCTGCCGGATAGATTCAACGATCAGCATGCCGACACCGGGCATACCAAACACCGTCTCGATGATGACTGCACCGCCCAGACTACCGCCAAAATTCATCCCCATGGACGTGACAACGGGCAGCAGCGCGTTGCGCAGCGCATGCTTCCAAATCACCGTTTTTTCCGGCACGCCCTTGCTGCGTGCGGTACGGATATAATCCTGCCGTATGGTCTCCAACATGGTAGAGCGTGTCAGACGCATCTCGCTGGCTGCTGCTCCCAACGACAGTGTGATTACAGGAAGAATATAGCCCTGCCAGGTGTCCACGCCGCCAAACGGAAGCCAACCCAGCTTCAGCGCAAAAAGCACCATCAGCATCAGACCCAGCCAGAAGCCCGGCATAGCGGAAAGGAGCATGGCCAGTGTAGTCAGCGCGTTATCCAGCACGGAGTATTGCTTCACAGCGGAGATAATACCCAGCGCGATGCCTAATACAGAGCTGAGGAGCATGGACCACAACGCCAGTTGGAACGTGGTGGGAAAGCGCGAAAGGATGGAATCAAACACCGGCTTTCCGCTGCGGTAGGATGTTCCGAAGTCAAAGTGGAGAACAATTCCTTTCAGATAGTTGAAGAACTGCTCAAAGAACGGGAGGTCTGCGCCAAGCTTGTGGTTCAGCGCGGCGATGTCTTCTGGCTTAGCAGTGATGCCAAGGATCAGCGTGCCGGGATCTCCGGGAGTCAGGTACATAATGGTAAACACCAGAAACACCGCTCCCAGCAGGACAGGAATCGTTAGGAGTATTCGTTTGATAACGTATTTGTACATAATTTTTCCTCCTTGCGGATCTGTCGAGGGATCAGTTTTACGACGCGGAGGCATCAGCGCCGCAGCTGCCCTTCGTTTGTATTTCAAAGCATAACCCATCTTGCAAAGTTTGTCAATTATTTTATAAAATTTTTCAAAAAGATGTTGCAAAATATCTAAACATTTGATAACATACACTCGTGTAGTAAAATCATCGTTAACCGAGGCGGCCTCTCTGCAGGGCAGTGCTTCCTGCGGCAGCCGTCTTATCACGAATGAATGAATGAATGGAGGAGCGAAAGCATGAGCGAAATGAAATGGCCCTATCCTGCCAAGGTGAGCCAAGTCAACCGCATGGAGGCGGATGTGATCGTGCTGGGCGGCGGCATCGCCGGATGCATGGCCGCTATTAACGCCGCCAAACGCGGCCAGAGCGTGATCCTGGTGGAAAAGGGCGCGACCAAGCGTTCCGGCGCGGGCGGCAGCGGCTGCGACCACTGGGAGAGCGCCGCCACCAACCCCTGCTCCGGTGTTTCTCCGGAGGATCTGGTGCAGGCCATGCTGGACGACAACGACGGCTACAACAACGGCATCTCTCATTATATAGAGTGCCGCGAGGGCTGGGATCATCTGCAGGACATCGAAAAGATGGGCGGCAAGATCCGGGACACCGAGGACGAGTTCAAGGGCGCGGCCTTCCGGGACGAAAAGACCAAGCTGATGTTCGCCTATGACTATAAGAACAAGTTCACCATCCGCATCTGGGGCACTACCTTCAAGCCCGCGATGGAGAAGGAATGCCGCCGTCTGGGCGTGAAGATCGTGGATCGCGTCATGGTCACCTCCCTGCTGACTGAGGGTGGCAAGAACGGGGCCAAGTGTGTGGGTGCCACCGGCGTTCACACCCGTACCGGCGAGTTCTATGTGTTCTCCAGCAAGGCGGCCATTATCACCATGAGCCGCCCCGCCCGCGTGTGGCTGTTCTCCGCCGCCTATCCCGGCCTGTGCGAGTTCCGCCCCATGTGCACCATCGGTGACGGCCACGCCATGGGCTGGCGCGCCGGCGCGGAGTTCAACATGATGGAAAAATCTGTCCGGGCCGAGTTCTCCTCCGCCGGACGCTCCTTCCCGCCCTATTCCGCGGGAAATAACCACAACACCTGGTATCCCGCCTCCCTCATCGACGCGGAGGGCAAGGAGATCCCCTATGCCGACCGTGACGGCAACATTCTTACCGACGTGGAGCAGCGGTTCCAGCCCGCCAAGGGGCAGCACTACTTCCTGAAGGGCGGCAACATCGAGCAGGCCAAATACGCCTACGACGGCCCGGAAACCCTGCCCTACGACAAGTTGAAGGAGATGGGCTACAAGCTGCCCTTCTACGCCGACCTGTCCAACATGCCGGAGCTGGAGCGGAAGGTCATCTGGGGCATGATGGTGGGCCAGGAGGGCAAGACCAACGTGCCCGTATACAAGAACTTCACCGAGGCGGGCTTCGATCCCACCAAGGACGTCTTGCAGTGTTACGGCGTGGGCTGGACCAGCGCCGAATTTCTGCCCCAGGAGCGCCAGCTGTTCGGTATGCCCGGCGGCTTCATGAACGACTGGGATCTGATGACCAACATCCCCGGCCTGTTCGTAGCGGGCGACTCCCTGTTTTCCTCCAACTGCTTCGGTCATGCCGCCTCCACCGGCGCTTACGCCGGGCGCAAGGCCGCAGCCTACGCCGCGAAGCAGGAGGGCTTCATCGCTCCCTGCGAGACCCAGGTGGCGAACGAGATGGAGCGCGTTTACGCGCCGCTGGGCGGCGACCCCGTCAACGGCGTCAGCTGGAAGGAGCTGAACGAGGCCATCGCCAAGGCCATGCAGAACTACTGCGGCGAGCAGAAGCGGGACGAGCTGCTGCTGTCCGGCGTGGATCTGCTGAACCGCTACGAAAAGGAGATCGTGCCCCGCACCTACGCCGCCAATCCCCACGAGCTGATGCGTCTGCTGGAGGTATTCGATATCCTGACGGTGGCTCAGATCATCCTGCAGGCCTGTCTGGCGCGGCACCAGACCTGCCCCAAGCTGGAGTTCTACCGCACCGACGACGACGGCAAGGCCATGGCTCCCTTCATCTGCATCCACAACGACGGCGAGAAGGTGGTAGCCCGTGAAGTGCCTCTTGACTACGCCGGTGATATCAGGGAAAATTACGAGAAGCACAATCAGGACTATATGGCAGAAAAGACAAAGGAGGTGCAGGCATGAAAGAGATCAAGGAATTCGGCTTCCGTCAGACACCGCCTGCCACGCCGCTGCGGTTCAACGCAGAGAAGTGCATCGGCTGCAACCGCTGCATGGAGGTGTGCATGATCGACGTGATGACTCCCGGCGAAAAGGGCGGCCATCCCGTGGTGTCCTATCCCGATGAGTGCTGGTACTGCGGCTGCTGCGTGATGGAGTGCCCCACTGGCGCTATCAGCCTGCACCATCCGCTGATGAACCAGACCCGCTGGGTGGAGAAGGCCAGTCTGCTGAAAAACAGAAAGGAGAACTAAAGCGTATGGCAAATTTTGAACTGCTGAAGGAGCTGACGCAGGCGTGGGGCGTGGCGGGCCGGGAAAAGGCCGTGCGGGCCATCGTGCTGCGTGAGCTGGAGGGCCATGTGGACAGCGCCTATGTGGACAACATCGGCAACATCATTGCCGTCAAGCACGGCAAGGGCAGCCCCGACAGCAAGAAGATCATGCTCTCCGCTCACATGGACGAGATCGGCCTGCAGGTGAAGAAGATCGAATCAGACGGCCGCATCAAGGTGTGCAGCGTGGGCTGGGTCTGGACCTCCGCCCTGTACAACGATCAGGTGGTGTTCCAGAACGGCGTCATCGGCGTAGTGGGCTGCGACGGCAAGATCGAGGACGCCAAGAACGACAGCGGCAAGCTGTACATCGACATCGGCTGCACCAGCAAGGAGGACACCGAAAAGTACGTCAAGGTAGGCGATTACGCCGGTTTTGTGGGCCCCTGGTACGAGCTGCAGAACGGCCGCATCAGCGCCAAGACCTTTGACGACCGGGTGGGCTGCTTCATGCTGCTGGAGGCCGTGAAGAGGAACAAAGGCGATTGTCCCAACGACGTATACTATGTATTTTCCGTGCAGGAGGAGGTGGGCTGCCGCGGCGCCGTTACCGCCGCCCATCAGATTCGTCCTGACATCGGCATCAGCGTGGACGTGACCCCCGACCACGCCTATCCCTGTGATCTTGAGGGCTGCAACGCCGTGGGCGAGGGCATCAGTGTGACACTGGGCGACCCCAGCGCCATGCTGGACGAGGATCTGGTCAACGAGATGCTGGCCTGCTGTGAGGAGAACGGCATCCGCTATCAGCGGGGAGTGATGGATCGCGGCGGCACCGACGCCAGCTCCATGAACCAGTCCGGCGACGGCGTCCGCGTGGCCGGTATCGCCGTGGTGGATCGCTATCCCCACAGCAAGTGCTCCGTCATCGCCAAGGACGACGTGACCGCCGGTATCGACCTGCTGGACAAGTATACCCACCGTGTATTCAAATTTTGAGCGATCTTTTCCGTATCTCCACGCCGGAATGGCGTCAAAATAAAATAAGAAAAGGAGACACCCCCATGAAAAAGTTCCTTGTACTGGTGCTGGCCGCGGTCATGACACTGAGTCTGGTAGCCTGCGGCGGCAACGGCGGCAACGCCTCTGCTGGTGACGGCACCAGCCTGACCATCGCCATCGATGCTGATTACCAAACGCTGCACCCCGCCAACTGGACAACCAATATTGAACACCGCATCGATTCCCAGATCTATGACACTTTGGTGCGCTACAACTTCCAGGATGAGAGCAAGCTGGACGGTGTCATCGCTGAAAGCTGGGAGATCAGCGATGATGCCTGCTGCTATACCTTCCATCTGCGTGACGGCATTACCTTCCACAACGGCACGCCGCTGACCGCCGAGGATGTGGCGTTCAGTCTGGATCTGTACGCCGCTTCCGAGGCACAGTCCGGCGATGTGGCAGGCTATGACCACTGCGAGGTGGTAGATGATCACACCATCAATATCTACACCTCTTCTCCCTTCGCACCCTTCCTGAACAACCTGACGCTGGTACATATTGGTTCCAAGGATTACTATGAGTCCGCCGGTGAGGAAGCTTTTGCCCAGCAGCCCATCGGCTGCGGCCCCTATCAGTTCGTCAGCCACAATGAAGGCGACAAGGTCGTGCTGAAGGCCTATGAGAATTACTACATGGGCGCCGCCGCCATCAAGGATGTGACCTTCAAGATCATCTCTGATATGTCCTCCATGTCTATCGGCCTGCAGTCCGGCGGCATTGATTTTGCCGAGATCGAGGCGCCTGTCCGCTCCACCCTTGAAAGTGCCGACGGCGTCACTATCACCACCGCAGAGCAGACCACATTTGCCTTTGTCGCCATGAACACCGAAAAGGAGCCCTATAACAATCCCAAGTTCCGTCAGGCGGTCAATTATGCTATGGATCGTCAGGCTCTGATCGCCACCGTGATGGACGGTGCTGCTGAGGAGAATTCCAACCTGCTGTCCAAGAGCCGCTTCGGTTACAGCGATACGCAGAAGCAGTACACCTACGATGTTGAAAAGGCAAAGTCCCTGCTGGCTGAGTGCGGTTACGCCAACGGCTATGATATGGGCACCCTTGTTGTGGCCGATCAGTATAAGCTGTTGGCACAAGCCGTTCAGGAGCAACTGAAGGCTGTTGGCCTTACCTGCCAGCTGGAGGTGCTGGAGTTTAACGCATACCTGAATAAGCTGCGTCAGGGCGATTTCACCGTTACCTGCCTGCAGATGGCGCTGGAGGGCGATACCCAGAACGTGGCCATGGCCATCGGCAAGGACTATATCGGTATGGCAAACAACGCCCGCTGGTATAATGACCAGGTGGAGCAGTGGTTCAAGGACGCTGTCGCTGCCGTGGACGCCACCGAACGTGCCGCTATTTATGACAAGATCTTCTCGCTGGTGCAGGACGAGGCGGTATACGCAGTTCTTTATAACCCCATCATGCTTTATGCCCACAACGACAAGCTGGTCATTCACGACCTCCCGCTGGAAGGCAACTACTTCGTATACTATTTCCACTGGTAATGGCGCAAACATCCGAGGCGGGCGGCACGATTCAGCGCCGCCCGCCTTTGGTTTTTCTTTCGAAATATATAAAATTCCAAAAAATGTTACACGCTTGTTGCTATTACAACGGAATTCTGATATAGTGATATCAAGAAATTTGAAAGGAAAACCGTTTATGGCTGGAAAAACACTTTCAGAACAGATTTACGATGAATTGTATCACGACATCACGAGACAGCAGCTGCGCTGTGGGCAAAAGCTGACCTTGAATATGCTCAAGGAGCGCTTCCATGTCAGCCATACGCCGATCCGCGAGGCGTTAATGCGTCTGGCAGAGAATGGTCTTGTAACGTACTACTCCAACTGCGGCGTCACCGTGATCGAATTCGAGGAACGAGATATTCAGGAGCTGTATCAATTTGCCTCGGAGCTGGATGCTCTGGCAATACAGTTCTGCAGCGCATCCCTGAATCACATGCCACTGGTGCTTGATCTGCAGGAGATCATCGAAAATGGCAATGCTGCTTTGGCAGAGGGCGACATATCCAGGTGGAAGGAATTTTCAGAGCGCTTTCATGTCATCTTCTACCGTCATGCGCAGAACTACTATTTGGATCAGGCCGCTGCTCGTCTGCGCGCCAGACTCGAGCTGCTGTCGTGCATGTACTACAAAGAGGAAAACGTAAGCAAAATCAATGAAGGGCATAACGTCATTTACAAGCTGGTGTGTGACGGAAAGTATACCGCTGCCGCCAGCAGGATGCGCCGACACCTGCAGACCGATATGGCCTATGCTATGAAGGCATACAGTCTTTATCAGCGGCAGGAGTAAGTATGTCCGGGGAGGTGTCACATGCTGAATTACGAACGCCTGAGATCCGTGGCCGCCAATATGCGGCGCTGCGGCCTGTCTCAGATACTGGTGGCAGATGATGACAGTATCTTTTATCTGATCGGATGCCGCGTTAAGGCGCAGGAGCGCTGCGGCGTGCTGCTGATCCGCGAGGATGAGCAGGTACACGCCTTTATGAACGAGTTGTTCTGCATACCGCCGGTTCCCGGCGTCATCTGGCATACTTACCGCGACGGTGAAGACGTATACGGCATGATTGCCGCTGAGTTACATTCTGGCAAGGTGGGCTTTGACAAAAACTGGTCGTCCCGCCACACCATTTCCATTCTGGAAAAGCGCGAGGACATCATCCCCGTACTTGGCTCTGCCCCGGTAGATGATGCCCGTATGCGCAAGGACGCAAAAGAGCAGGAACTGCTGCGTGACGCCGGCCGTATCAATGACCTTGCCATTGCCTATGGTCTTTCTCACGTCGCCGCCGCTGTCACCGAGGCGGAACTTGCAAAACAGATAGACGCTTTCTTCTTGGCACATGGCGGCAAGCAGGTGGGACAGTATCAGGTCGTCTGCTATGGTGCGAACGCGGCGAAGCCCCACCACATACCCGACGATACATTTCTACGTTCAGGAGACGCGGTGCTGATTGATCTGGTCTGCCCAATCAACGACTACTGGTGCGACATGACACGCACTGTGTTTTACCGTCAAGTCAGCGAACAGCACCGCAGGGTCTATGAGATCGTCCGCTGCGCCCAGCAGGCCGGTATCGATTTCGTCCGTCCCGGCGTTCGGATGAGCCAGATAGACGCCGCGGTGCGTCAGGTGATTGTCGATGCGGGGTATGGCGCCGCCTTTATCACACGCACCGGCCACGGTATCGGCCTGATGGTGCATGAGCCGCCGGATGTCAGCACCTCCTGCGATGTGGTTGCGCAGGAGGGAATGGTATTCTCCATAGAGCCCGGCATTTATCTGCCCGGTGACATGGGAGTCCGCATTGAGGATCTGGTTCTTGTCACCGCCGATGGCTGCGAGGTTCTGACGCATTACCCAAAAGAATTACAGATTATTTCGTAAACAAACGATGGCGTTCCGCTTAAATGCGGAACGCCATCGTCTTCTATATCTGCTGAGACTGTGACTCAAAATGCCCATGTGCCGTCACGGAAGATCGGTACGATCCGCCCGTCGGTGCAGACAGCATCCACCGCCGTGTCCGGCGCGCCGATCATGAAATCTGCATGAACCTGTGAATCGTTGACTCCCAATGCAGAGCACTCCTCCAGCGTGCGGTCATGATACCCCTGGATCGTGTTGATATATCCTTTTCCCAGCGCCAGATGGCAGGCGGCATTCTCATCGATCAGTGTATTATAGAACAAAACGCCGCTGCGATTGATGGGGCTGTCCCACGGCACCAGTGCGCATTCGCCCAGATAGGCACTGCCTTCATCCATGCCAATCAGCTGATCCAGCAGCTCCGGATTTGTCTCAGCGCCCCACTCCACAGCCTTGCCCTCATGGAAACGGATCCAGAAATTCTCCGCAGACTGTCCATGGAAGCACAGAGGCTTTGTTCCATAGACGATGCCCTCTGCCGCGCCCTTCTTCGGTGTGATAAGGCACTCCTCCGTCGGCAGATTCGGCGTGAAGGTCGTCCCACTCTTTGTTGTCTCCCGGACGCCCTTAAAACGCGCTTCCGGTATCATACCGATACGGAAATTCGTGCCATTGCTGCTGCTGAAGTGAAGCTCCTTCAGCGGCAAGCGATTGATGTAGTCGCAGCGGCGCTGCAGCTCCGCGTTATGCGCCGTCCACGCAGCAACGGGATCACTGTCCACGCGGCAGACGGCAAGGATCAGTTTCCACAGTTTCTCCATTGCCTGACCGACCCGCAGTTCCGGAAACAGTCTCTTGGCCCACGCCGGGCCCGGCACACAGGCAAAGCACCACTGGCATTTGTGCTCCATCGCATCCCGGTAAGGTTTATAAATCGGCCAAAGCGCTTGCTGTGAGATGCCGTATTTTTCCGCATCAATACCGTTAAGTCCGCTGGGATCCTCAGAAATCAACCCTATCCGGCACGGGAGCACCTGAGCGCAGTGCTTCCAGCGAGCCTCCTCGTAGTCGCGTACTGCGCTCAGATCCGCCGTTGTGCGGTAGCGGTAGTCCACCTTCAGAAGCGGCTGGTAATTCCATTCCACGACCACCCGTCCTGCGCCGCACTTGTAGCATTCCTCTACTAGCATCTTGACAAACTCTGGTTGATCCAACTGCGCTGTAATGAATACTTCCTGTCCCTTTTGAACATTGCCGCCCACTTCTGCGATAAGACGTGCATAACTGCGTAACAGGGTCTTATTCATATTCCACCTCCTGATTTATAAAATATTGCAATTATATTATAAAATAAGCATAGCACAAGATCGGACTTTTGAAAAGGCCCTTTGCGAATTTTTTCAAAACACTTGACCGCTTTATTTTATAATATTATAATCATTTATATAAAATTATAGAGGAGTGAACACTGTGAAAATAACAGATACACTCAAGCAATACGCACTCATTACAATAGGCTGCACCCTGTATGCTTTAGGCTTCTGCTGGTGCTGTCTGCCGGTGCATCTCACTATTGGCGGGTTGACCGGAGTAGCTCAGGTGCTCAATGTTTTCTTCCCCGTTCTGCCCGTCGGTACGCTGACACTTGTCATGAACATCCCCTTTTTTGTCTTGGGACTGAAGCTCCTCGGCAAACAGGTGCTGATCAGTTCCCTATATGCAATGACCATCAGCTCACTGATGATCGATGGGATAAACTCCCTGTATCAATTTCAGCCTTTGGAGCCGGTGTTGGCTGCTGTCTACGGTGGTATTTTGTGCGGTGCGGCATTTGGTCTCATGCTCCGTCAGGGAGCTACCACAGGCGGCACGGAGCTTGCTGCGCGGCTATTGAAGATAAAGGTACAGCAACTCCCCATCGGAAAATTGTGCCTGATCATCGACCTTGTAGTAATCGTCGCCTATGCCCTTACATTCCGTCAGCTGACACAAGCGCTTTACAGCATAGCTTCGCTATATATCTGCACCGCGATGATGGACAAGGTTGTTTACGGCGGAAAAGCGGCCAAGCTGGCCTATATCATCAGCCCGCGCCACAAGGAGATCACCCATCAGCTGCTGGAGCTGGATCTTGGCGTAACATTGCTGGAAGGTGTCGGTGCATATTATCGTAAATCCACCAAGGTGGTCATGTGTGCATTCAGCCGAAATTACATTATCCCTGTAAAAAAGCTGGTGCAACAAATCGACCCAGATGCATTCATTATTGTATGTGATACACACGAGATCTTGGGCGAAGGCTTTGGCGTCTATGATCCCACCGGATTGTAGAATAGCTTGAGGAGAGCAATTGCCTCTGGCTAAAAAATGCTTTGCCTCACGACCTGACTCATAGAGAAAAATGTGCAGAGAAATAAAAAGCAGCTATGCATATCAGTGTTCTCTGCCTGATGACTCTCTATTTACGCAACAGTTCAGAAAGCTGCGCCTTTTCTTTGTTTACTGTAGCATAAAAAGTGAGCACCGCCAAAAATTGTGAAATGTTCACTTTTATGGTATATTATTGTTGTTTTTTAAATGTCTGGAAGATGAGGATACTTGAATATGACACCCGAACGCAAGAAAATTGATGATCTGGCTGGACAGGTTGGCGGGTATTTCTCACTGCCCTCCGAAGGCAGCATGGCGTATACGGAATTGTTGTTTGATATTTGCCAGCAATTTGGCATTCACTATTATACGGTGACCAAGAAAGAGCGCTATTTCACGGAGGAAGTGACCCGTGTCACTTGGGCAAAACAGCAGGAGGAGAAAACCGGTATTCCGCAGAATATCCGTCCCGCATTTTCTGCTCGCCCCGCATTTTGACCCATACAGAAAACTTACCGTAAAGCTATAGAGCCACCCAACGGGAACGCAGTTCTCTGCTGGTGGCTCTATACTCTTTTCAGAGTGTCGCTTTATCGCCCGCAGCAATGCAAAATACAGCGATTCCCACTCCATCAAAAGTTGCCCCACACCGGTGCTGACTGCGGCGCTGACCCACACCGTGACCCACACGGGGAAACGAGCGGACGGAACACATGGAGCAAAGAGTTTCCGGCCTCATCCTTTTTGCGGTAAAAACGCCCGCAAACCCTTATGCCGCAACGGCTGGAGGGCATTTTATCACTTGGTAAGGATGAGGTCGGCGGTTCGAATCCGCCCAGCAGCTCCAAAAAGCATCGAAAACTTCGGTTTTCGGTGCTTTTTTGCTGTAAAAATGCACTTTTAGACGTGGGTCAAAATGTGGGGCAACCGCCTGACCCACACCGTGACCCACACGCGGAAATGCGCGGAAAGGGCAAAAGATGAGCGGACGGATCCCTGGTATGATTATTTCTGCGAAAAGCTTGTTGGATATGAATCTGAACCCAACGCGTGCAGACGTAAAGCAAGCAATTCGCGGCAACCTCTGCCGCTGCACTGGCTATAAGAAAATTGAGGATGCTATCCTCATGGCTGCGGAGTTCTTCCGTGAGAAAAAGCAGGTTCCGCCTGCTCCAAAGACTTTGCACATGGACGAGCACGCCAAGCGTATCGACGCAGCGGAGAAGGTCAACGGCACTGGTATTTTTGCAGATGACATCATTGTGGATGGAATGCTCTATGCGCGCTGCGTCTATTCCCGTTACCCCCGCGCCCACATCGATCGTATTGATGTCACCCGTGCCGCTGCACATCCTGACTGCGTAAAAGTCCTGACAAAGGCGGATGTCCCCTGCAACAAGATTGGCCACATCAAGCAGGACTGGGACGTGATGATGGGAGAGGGTGACATTACCCGCTACGTTGGAAACGTGCTGGCTGTGATCGCTACCGATAAAAAGGAAAAGCTGAACGAAATCGCGGCGCTGGTGGAAGTGGACTACACAGAACTGCCTGCGGTTACGAATCCCTTTGATGCGCTGCGCGGCGACGCGCCACTGATTCATCCTGACGGCAATGTTATGAGCCGTGCAAATCTTGTGCGTGGAAATCCTTGACAAATCTCATCTCATTAAAACAAATTTTAAGGAGGAATCCACCATGAAAAACATCAATAACTACATCCTGACCGCTATTGTTTCTCTCGTTCTGGTGGTCGCCACCTCTTTCCTGATGACCGCCGCTGACGAGCCCATCCGTCAGGCCGGTTACTATCTGCCCGTGGTGTTCGGCGCTGTGGGTACCTGAGCCGCTGGCAAGGCCGGGCTGCTGAAGCTGGACTACGAGGAGCGCACCGCCCGCAGCAATGCTCACGCCGCCGCGTGAGACAAATCAAATCGCCATCTGTTTTCTCTCAATATGCATCCCCTGCTCCTGCTTTTAGGGAATACTTTCCCATGGGGCAAAGCCGCCTCTTGCATAAGTTCCTCCGACGGCGTACAATATATCCAGCGTTATTCTGACAAAAGAACCAAGGAGGACTTTTATCATGATACAGGTCAATGCTATGGGTGACGCCTGCCCCATTCCCGTTGTCAAGACGCTGCGCGCCCTGAAGGAGCTGAACGGCGCAGGTACGGTACAGACGCTGGTGGACAACAGGGCGGCTGTGGAGAATCTGACCCGGCTGGCTGAGAGCAAAGGCTGTGCCATAGAAACGGAGCAGCTGGGCGAAAAGGAGTACCGCGTGACCATCACCGTGGGGGAGGACGCGGAGCTGCCGGAAAGTGCCGATGGCATCTGCACTGTTCCCGCCGCGGCAGACAACACCGTGGTGGCCGTATCTGCCGGCCACATGGGCGAGGGCGACGAGGTGCTGGGCAAGATTTTGCTGAAGGGCTTCCTGTTCGCCCTGACCCAGCAGGAGACGCTGCCCAGAACCATCCTGTTCTACAACGGCGGTGCGTTCGTCACCTGCGAGGGCTCCGCCTCACTGGAGGATCTGCGGAAGCTGGAATCGCTGGGCGTGGAGATCCTGACCTGCGGCACCTGCCTGAATCACTACGGCCTGACGGAGCAGCTGCGGGTAGGCGGCGTGACCAATATGTACGTCATCGTGGAAAAGCAGATGCAGGCCACGAAGGTCATCCGGCCTTGACGCGGCAGAAAAAGCCTGCGCTGGTCATCACCTTCCATGCCACATCGCAGGCGATGGCGGCGGAGGAGCTGTTCCGGCGTGCCGGTCTGCCGGGGCGGATGATCCCTGTCCCCTCTCAGATCGCGGCGGGCTGCGGTCTTGCGTGGAAGGCGCTGCCGCAGGAGCGGGACGCGCTCTGCACCGCATTGGACACAGCAGCCGTCGGTCATAGCGGCTGCTTCCTATTGGAGATGTACTGATGGAAAAGCTCATCTATCTGGACAACGCGGCCACCACGCTCCACAAGCCGCCCGGAGTGGCGGAAGCGGTGGCGCAGGCCATTCTGACGGCGGGCAACGCCGCCCGGGGCGCTCACGGCGCGTCCATGCAGGCGTCCCGCACGGTATACGAGACGCGGCAAAAGCTGGCGCGGCTGCTGGGCTGCCCGCGCCCGGATCATGTGGTGTTTACTTCCAACTCCACCATGGCGCTGAACATCGCCATTCAAGGGCTGCTGTCTCCGTCGGATCACGCCATTACCACCGATCTGGAGCACAACTCCGTGCTGCGTCCCCTATATGCACTGCAAGCCCTGGGTATGGGGCTGGACTTCGTCCGGGCTGACCGTCAGGGCCGCATTCGGTTTGAGGATTTCGCGCCGCTTTTCCGCCCCAACACCAGAGCCGTGGTCTGCACCCACGCCTCCAACCTGACGGGGGATATGCCGGATGTGGCGCGTATCGCGGAGATCGCCCATGCCCACGGCGCGTTGCTGATCCTGGACGCCTCTCAGACGGCAGGGACGATGCCGGTCGACATGACCGCGTTGGGCGTGGACGTATTGTGCTTCACCGGCCACAAGGGGCTCATGGGGCCGCAGGGCACCGGCGGGCTGTGTATCCGTCCCGGGGTAGACATCCGTCCGCTGCTGCGGGGCGGCAGCGGCGTTCATTCCTTCGAGCGGGAGCAGCCGCGGGATTACCCCACACGGCTGGAGGCCGGTACGCTGAACAGCCACGGCATTGCCGGACTGGATGCAGCGGCGGACTACCTGCTGGAGGCAGGCGTGGAAGCCATCTGCCAGAAAGAGCAGGCCCTGATGCGGCGGTTTTACGAGGGTGTGCGGCATATAGATGGCGTAACGGTTTACGGTGACTTCACCGCGAAGCATCGAGCGGCCATCGTTTCGCTGAACATCTGCGATTGGGACTCCGCCGAGGTGTCGGACGTGCTTTATGCCGACTACGGTATTGCCACCCGCCCCGGCGCACACTGTGCGCCCCGACTGCACGAAGCCCTCGGCACGGTGCGGCAGGGTGCGGTGCGATTCAGCTTCTCCGTGTTCAACTCGGAGGACGAGGCGGACATGGCCATCCAAGCGGTAAAGGAACTGGCACAGAGCAAATAAGGAAAAGGCATCCCCGACCGGGGATGCCTTTTCCTTACTCCAGCCGTCCCTGCTCCGTCACAACAGCGGGGACGCGGATGTCGTGTGTTTCCTGCGGGATGCTTGGGCACAAAAGTCTTTCCCGGCACAGCAGCAGTGCGTCACCGGTATACTGTGCCAAAAACCGGTCGTAGTAACCGCCGCCGCGTCCAAGACGGCGGCCATCCGCAGCCGCGCCCGCGCAGGGGATAATGGCCAGATCGACGCATTCCGGCGGTACTGCCGGCGCATTGTCCGGCGGCTCCGAAATGCCGTAAGCGCCGGGGCGAAGCACGGTCAGGTCCCGCACCTCACGACATTCCATGACGCCGGGAGAGGTACACAGCGGCACGCACAGCCGTTTGCCGTCCGCCAATATCTGCTCCAGTAACGGTCGCGTGTCGATCTCATCGGCCCGTCCCACAAAGGCAAATACCGTGCGGGCGAGGCGGTATTCCTGCGTATTCAGTACTTGGCGGAGAATAGCGCCGTCGGACAAGCGTTTTTCCTCCGGCATCATAGCCCGCTCTGCCGCTGCCAGCTCCCGGCGCAGAGCCGCCTTTTGCTGCTGTATCGTATCCATGAATACCTCCTGCAAAACAGGCAGAGAAGCGCGGTGCGCTCCTCTGCCTGCTTTGCTTTACGCTAATTTGGACGCCAAATTCTCCACGGCCTCGCCCAGCGCCTCCTCGAAGGAGGGGTGAGGACGCATGACAGTCAATAGCTGCTCCACCGTCAGGCGGTTCACCATGGCGGTGCTCAGCTGGGAGATCATGTCGCTGGCGTGCTGACACATGAGCTGTGCACCGATAAGCTTGTGCGTGTCCGTGCGCGCCACCAGCTTCATGAAGCAGCGTCCCGGGTCTTCTATGATGGTGCGGGCGTTGCTGAACAGGGTACACTTGCCGGACACGGCGGGAATGCCCTGCTCCCTGGCCTCGGCCTCGGTAAGCCCCACTGCGGCGATTTCCGGGGCACTGTAAATGCAGCTGGGGATCACGTTCAGATCGATGCTGCCCTTACCGCCGCACATCCGCTCCACGCAGTCCGTGCCCTGCGCCGCAGCCACATGGGCCAGCTGCACAGCGGCGGATGCGTCGCCAATGGCATACACGCCGGGGATGCTGGTCTGATAGCTTTCGTCCACCAGCAGCCGTTTACCGTTCAGCGCCGGGGTCAGTCCTTCGGCAAACAGACCGTCGAAATACGCCCGGCGGCCAATGGCACACAGCACCTTCTCGCCGGTGACGGTCAGCTCCTTGCCCTTCTGCTCCAGATGGACGCAAAGACCGTCCGCCGTCTGCTCCACAGACTGCACCATAGCGGAGGTCAGCACCTCCACGCCCTGCTTTTTCAGGATCTGCGCCAGATTCTGTCCCAGCTCACGATCCAGCTGGGGCAGCAGGTTGGCCATACCCTCCACCAGCGTTACCTGACAGCCGAGATGACTGTAGAACGTGGCAAATTCCACGCCGATAACGCCGCCGCCGATAATGACGATGGACTGATACGGTGTGTCCGTGCCCTCCAACAGCTCGTCGGAGGTCATAACGCCGGGCAGCTCCAGTCCGGGAATGGGCGGCCGGACATTCACCGAGCCGGTGGCGGCCAGAATGCGCTCCGCGGTATACCGTGTCACCGCGCCGTCCGCACCGGTGACATCCACCTGACCGGGGGCGGCGATCTGCGCCGTACCCTCGATAACGTCCACCTTTGCGCCCTTCAGCAGCGCGTGGATGCCGGAGCGCAGCTTCTCGCTGACGCTGCGCTTGAAAGCGAACATTTCACCGATGTCGTAGGAAAGACTGCCGTGAACGCCTACGCCGGCGCCGTTCACGGCATCGTAATAGACCTGAGAGGCGTGGAGCAGCGTCTTGGTAGGGATGCAGCCCCGGTTCAGGCAGGTGCCGCCCACCTCCCTGCGCTCCACGATGGCGGTATGCAGTCCCAGCTTGGCGGCGCGCAGCGCGGCGGTGTACCCACCGGGGCCTGCGCCAATGACGATCAACTGATAGTCAGACATAGGAGTTCCTCCTGTGTTTTCAGATGTTTTGTGCGCGGATGAGACGGCACAGATCGTCTCTGATCTCCTCCGTCACCGCCGCGCCCTCTAAGGCGCGGCACAGAGCCCCGGCGGAAAACACACAGCCGTTGAGAGTGCCCTCCAGCGCGGCGGACAGTCCCGCATCCATGGCGTCGGTATACACCGCCGCATCGCGGCAGCTGCCGTCCTCCACCCGCAGGTGCAGACTCACCTCGCCCCAGGGGAATTTATCCCCGCAGGCAAAGTCCAGCGGCGCGCTGCGGCCATAGACCCAATCCCGGCTGCTGAACTGCGCATACAGCGCGTCCAGCGCATCGTGGTCGAAGTCCTGCTCCTGCAGCGGCACAGCCGTCAGGCCGTAGACCTGCTCAAATGCCCGGTTCATGGCCTCCGCCATCTTTTCGATGGTCAGATCGGGGCACAGCTCCCGCAGGTTTACCACGCGGGAACGCACAGAATCCACGCCCTTGCTGGCGATCTTGGCGGTAGAGGGGCTGAGATACCGCCCCATCTTCGTCATGTCGGCGTTCACCAGCAGCGTGCCGTTGTGGAATGCCCTGCCGTTGTGGGCGTAAAAGGAGTTGCCGGAGAACTTCCGCCCCTCGGCCAGCAGATCGTTGCGCCCGGACAGCTCCGCTCTGAGTCCCAGCAGGCGGCAGGCTGTGAGAATGACCTGCTGCTGCCGGGGAAGATCGTAGTTTTCCTCTGTAACACTGAACGTAAAGTTCAGGTTGCCCAAATCGTGAAACACCGCGCCGCCGCCGGAGAGACGCCGTGCCAGCACGCCGCCCTCCTGCTCCAGAAGACCGGTGCGGCACTCCTTCCACGCGTTCTGGTTGCGGCCGATGACCACCGTGTTCTGGTTCTGCCACAGGTAGAGGATGCAGGCGTCCTCCGGCACAGTCTCGGTGAGATACCGCTCCAGCGCCAGATTGCGATAGGGGTCTGTGCCGCTGCCGGAGCAGGTGTAAAGTCTCCGTATCATGCGTTTCTCCAGCGCAGTACAGGCTTGCGCGCCGCCTGTACCTCGTCGGGGCGTCCGATGGGCATATTGTGGGGCGCGGTGTGCATGGACTCCGCATCCTCAAAGGCCTTGTGATACAGCTTGCGCAGTACCTCCGCCGCGTGATCCAGTGTCTCGATGCCTTCCGTTTCCGTGGGCTCCAGCATCAGCGCCTCGTGGACGATCAGCGGGAAGTACATGGTGGGCGGATGGATACCCTCGTCGATAAGGGATTTGGCCACATCCAGCGCGGACACGCCCGTTTCCTTTTTCAGACCGCTGAGATCCAGCACGAACTCGTGCATGCACAGCCGGTCATAGGCCGGGGTATACATTCCCCTCAGCTTTGCCATCAGATAGTTGGCGTTCAGAACGGCGTTCTCCGCCGCCTCAGGGATACCCTCCCTGCCCAATGCCAGCAGGTAGGCCAGCGCCCGCACCACTACCAGGAAGTTGCCCTGGAAGCTGCGCACCTGGACATGTCCCGGCTCTTCCGCCAGCGCACTGTGGGGCAGGTATTCCTTCAGAAATGCCTTGCAGCCCACCGCGCCCGCACCGGGACCGCCGCCGCCGTGAGGGGTGGCAAAGGTCTTGTGCAGGTTCATGTGTATGCAGTCAAAGCCCATGTCGCCGGGACGAACCACGCCCATAACGGCGTTGAGGTTGGCACCGTCATAGTAGCACAGACCGCCGGCCTCGTGAACAAGGCGCGTGATCTCCAGGATGTTCTTGTCGAAGATGCCCACGGTGTTGGGATTGGTGAGCATCAGTCCGGCGGTATCCTCGCCCAGTACGGCACGGAGGGCATCCAGATCCACGCAGCCATCCTCGCCGGAGGCGATGTTCACCACGTCGTAGCCGCACATGGCGGCGGTGGCGGGGTTGGTGCCGTGGGCACTGTCGGGCACGATGATCTTCGTGCGCTTTTTGTCGCCCCGGGCATCGTGGTACTGCTTGATCAGCAGCACGCCGGTGAACTCACCGTGTGCGCCGGCGGCAGGCTGGAAGGTCATGCCGTCCATGCCGGTGATCTCGCAGAGATACTGCGCCGCGGTGTCCAGTACCTGCTGCATGCCCCGGCGATCCTCCGCCGGAGACAGGGGATGCACGCCCGTGAAGCCGGGCAGCGCCGCCATCTCCTCGTCGATACGGGGATTGTACTTCATGGTGCAGGAGCCCAGGGGATAGAAGCCGCAGTTCACGCCGTGTACCTGCTTGCAAAGCTCCGTGTAGTGGCGGGAGATGTCCGTTTCGCTCATCTCCGGCAAGGCGGGCTTCGTCTCTCGCCGCAGGGATGCGGGCAAAGAAACAGGCGCTACATCGCAGGCAGGCAGAATGGTGCAGCGGCGTCCGGAGACGCTCTTTTCAAAGATCAGCTTCATTTTGCCAGCACCTCCTTCACGATAGAAACAGCCTTATCCAGCTGTGCCCGGGAGGCTTTCTCCGTGGCGCACCACAGTACGCCGTCCTCGCCGATGGGCAGACCGCCCAGAATATCACCCTCTGCCAGTGCGGAAAGGACTTCCTCCCGTCTGGGCATATGGGTAACGAACTCGTGGAAGTACGCGCCGTCGTAAGCCAGCTCCACGCCGTCGATGGCGCACAGTGCCCCGGCCAGATAGTGAGCCTTGGCCATGGACTGCTCCGCCGCCTGCGCCATGCCGTCCGGCCCCATGGCGGCCATATACAGCCCGGCGGTCAGAGCGCACAGCGCCTCGTTGGAGCAGATGTTGCTGCTGGCCTTTTCCCGGCGGATGTGCTGCTCCCGCGCCTGCAGGCTCAGCACATAGGCGCGGCGTCCCTGAGCGTCTGTTGTCTCGCCCACGATACGGCCAGGCAGCTTGCGCATCAGCTTATCCGTAGCGGCCATGTAGCCCAGATACGGGCCGCCGCAGCCCATAGGCAGACCCAGAGGCTGTCCCTCGCCTACGGCGATGTCCGCCCCGCAGTCCCGGGGCGTTTTCATAATAGCCAGCGCGATGGGGTTGCAGCCCATGATATACAGTGCGCCGGCCTCGTGGGTCAGTGCGCCCAGCGCTTCCGCGTCCTCCAGCTGGCCGAAGAAGTTGGGCTGCTGCACATAAAAGCTGGCCACATCTGCTGTCAGCAGCTTCCGCAGGGCGTCCATATCGGTCTTGCCGTCCTTGACGGGAACGACCCGCAGCTCATCGCCCGTACCGTAGCAGTAGGTGCGGACGGTGTTGATGGTGTCGGGGTGTGCCGCGCCGGAGATCAGCGTCACCCGGCGCTTGCGGTCGCGGCACATGGCGGCGGCTTCCGCCGCAGCGGTGGCGCCGTCGTATACGGAGGCATTGGACACGTCCATTCCCGTCAGCTCACAGATCATGGTCTGGTACTCGAAAATGGACTGCAAAAGCCCCTGACTCATCTCCGCCTGATAGGGGGTATACGCCGTCAGGAACTCTTCCTTGGCGGGGATATATTTCACGATGGAGGGGATGTAGTGGTCATAAGCGCCCGCGCCCCGGAGAACCGTGCCGTATACACGGTTCTCCGCTGCCATAGCGGTCATAGCGCGGCTGACCTCCAGCTCACTCATCCCTTCGGGGATACGCAGCGGCTCGGTGAGGAGCATTTGCTCCGGCACGTCCCGGAACAGGTCGCGGGTGCTG
Source organism: uncultured Clostridia bacterium (assembly GCA_945877515.1). Lineage (GTDB taxonomy): Bacteria > Bacillota > Clostridia > Oscillospirales > Oscillospiraceae > Vescimonas. Next base: position 23,229 of record CAMCSE010000009.1, read on the forward strand.
CTCACACCCACGGCGCGGAGCATTTCCTCCCGCTGCGCCCCGGTAGAGGGAACGTAGCTGCCCATATATCAGCCCTCCTCGGTGCAGAAGGCTTCGTAGGCGGCGGCGTCCAGCAACTCCTCGCTGCCCTCCACGTTCTCCACCTTGATGAGCCATGCGCCGTAGGGATCGCTGTTCAGCTTCTCCGGCGCGTCCAGCAACTCCTCGTTGACGGCGCACACTGTGCCGGTGACGGGGGACACCAGATCGGACACGGCCTTCACGGACTCCACGTCACCAAAGGCATCGCCGGCGGTAACGCTGTCGCCCTCGGCGGGCAGGTTCACGAACACCACGTCGCCCAGCGCATTCTGCGCGAAATCGGAGATGCCCACGACGGTGACGCCGTCCTCCGCCTTCACCCACTCATGGGATTTGGAATACTGCAGTTCAACAGGATACAACATGATACTTTACCTCCATCAGAATTTTCAGTTTGTTTTTGTTCCGCAGCCCCGCCCCCTCCGGGGCGGGGCGTATTTCCTTTTGTCTCTCACACCAGCTTGGCGGCCAGCTGCTCCAGCGCCTCGTCGATCTCGGCATCATCGAAGCAGTAGCGCATCTTCAGATGTTCGCTCCGCAGCTTCTTTACGTCCTCCTTCACATCCTTGCCCCGGAGGATGCAGTCCGCCATCAGCCCGGCCAGCCGGTCAAAGTCCGCCGCTTCAAAGCCGAAGCGGGTCATCTCGCTGACGCCCATGCGCAGCGCGCCGGAGGCGGTAAAGCCCTCCTCGTCCGGGGTGGCCTGATAGTTCACCACGATGTTGTTCCGCTCCAGTCGCTCGGCGATGTTCGGCCCTTCGCCGTAGCCCACGGACACGATGACCTGATGTGTCTCGGTATAGCCGATGGCCGGGTCGCCGGCCACGTCCAGGCCGTGAGCCTTCAGGCTGCAGGCGAAGGACTTGGCGTTGTCGATGACCGCCTTCTGATACACGTCCCGGAACTGGTTCATCTCGTAGGCGGCCATCAGCATGCCCAGCTGGGTACCCAGATGGTGGTTGGACACGCTGCCGGGGAACGTGCGGCTCTCGATGGTCTTCCACAGGCCGTACTTCAGGTCATCCTCCCTGTAGTTCACGCCGATGACGCCGCGCTGGGGACCGAAGAACGTCTTGTGGGTGGAGCCGGTGACGATCTCTGCGCCCTCGGCAAAGGGGTTCTGGAAATGGTCGCCGATCAGTCCCAGCACGTGAGCCATGTCGTACATGATGGTGGTGGGAATATTCTGCTCATCCACGAATCTGCGGATCTCAGCCACCGGCTCCTTGTGCAGCACCATGCTCTTGCCGAACACGATCAGCTCCGGGCGATAGCGGTCGATGAGCTTCTTGGTCTCCTCCACGTCCATCTTGTAGGGGTTGTCGGCGCAGACGGGGAAGTTCACCACGGCGGGCTTCTCCGTCACCGGGTCGATGGCGATATAGTCGTGGAGCGCGCCCATGGGCTGTGCGGACAGGTGGCCGCCCTTGATGATGTGGTTGTTCATCACGTAGCCCAGGCGCTTGGCCTCGGACTTGCGGTCAACGCGGTTCTTCCAGTCCATCAGCGCGGAGAACACCGCCATGTTGGACATCTGACCGCTGAGGGTACGGGTCTCCACCTCGGTGCAGCCGAAGTAGGCACGCATTTCCTCCACCAACAGCCGCTCCACCTCGTCGATGAACTTCGTGCCCTGATAGTAGAAGACCTCCTTGTCATAGAATGCCAAGATCTTCTTGTGCTCGGCATACCGGCAGGCGGGGTCGCTGCCGCTGAGCAGCCGCACGGCGCGGCTGGGCGTGTTCTCAGAGGGGATCAGATTGATGCACTGTTCCTGCCGCCACTCATGGTTCTCCAGCGCCTTTTTCAGCAGCTCCAGCGCCTTGGGCGCACGGTCGCCGCTGCCCACGCCGTGTGCGTCCTCCTCCGCGCCGTACAGCAGCGGGCGGGCAAAGGGAGGTGCGCCCACGCTCATGTGACGGGCGGGGATGACGGCCTTCAGCCGCTTGCCCCGGACGTCCACCTCCACGGTGTCATCCTCCAGTATGTCGTTGTCGATATAGCACAGTCCGATGGCGCGCTTGCCGCTGGCCTCCAGAATGACGGTGGACAGGCCCTCGCCCTCGGTCTTGAAGTAGGGCACCATAGTGCCGCTGGTGACCCATCCCACCAGCTTGTCGCCCTGATAGATCTCCATGCCCGCCCGCATGACGCCGCGATCCAGCAGCGCAATGGGGGCAATCTTCCGGGGCAGGCCGGACATGTCGGAGAAGTCGCGATCCATGTACTTTACGAAATAGCTGTGCTGCTTTTCCAGCGCCTTGCGGCCGATGAAGTCGCCCTTTTCGGCGGCAAAGCTGACGGCAAACTTGGACAGAGGTACGGCGAAAATGGGAATTTCGCTGCCGTCGGGCGCATTGCCCATCTCGTGACCGTACAGGGGCAGGGCGGCCTCCAGACGCAGGGTATCGCGGGCGCCCAGACCGGCGGGACGTGCGCCCAGCTCGATCAAGCGGTTCCACAGCCACGCGGCATCCTCGCTGCGGACATAGACCTCATAGCCCAGCGGCTCGCCGGTGTAGCCGGTCTTGGCGACGCGGGCGGTGTGGCCCTCCAGCGAGACGGTGCCCAGCGCGTTTTTCATCGGCTCGGTCAGCTGTGCGCCGCCGGCCATCGCCGTCAGCATCTCCTTGCACTTGGGGCCCTGCACCGCGATGGCGGCCCACTTATCTGTGATGTTCTCGATCTGGCAGTCGAAGCCCTTCAGCGCTTCGTACAGGTGCTTGAGATCCTTGTCGGTGTTGGCGGCGTTCACCACCAGCAGATAGCTGTCCTCCTCAAAGAGATACAGGTACGCGTCGTCCACCGCGCCGCCGTTTTCGTTGGGGATGATGCAGTACTGTGCCATGTTCAGATCCAGTGCGCTGACGTTGCTGGACAGCACGTGCTGCAAAAACGCCTTGCGCTCCGGACCGGTGATGCGCAGGCGGCCCATGTGGGACACGTCGAACAGGCTGCACACCTGACGGGTGTACAGATGCTCGGCAATGATGCCGCTGGGGTACTGGATTGGCATTTCCCATCCGCCGAAGTCCACCAGCTCCGCGCCGGCGGCTACGTGGGTGTCATATAGTTGGGTACGCTTCAGTTCGCTCATACGTTTTTCCTCCTTAAAGATCGTTCTTTTTGGGCAGCAAAAAAGGACACAAAACCGCTCTTTACGGCTTTGTGCCCCCGTTGAGTTACCTGAGAGATTCCCTCCGCGATGGGAGGTTGCACCTTCGGTGGTCGGGCGTTGCCGTCCGGCCTTTTCGGAGTATCGTCCGGAACCGGTCCTTTTGCCTGAGAGCTTCTGCGTTCCCCTTCGGCGCCGCCTGAGCGATCTCTCCCGATCCCATCGTCCGATCGATATGAAATTACGGCAAAGGAAACTGTTTCCTCTGACGTAATTGTATCATCCGAAAAGTAAATTTGTCAAGACTGAATTCCTGCGGCCTTGTGATGTTTTATTGATTGGTACAAAATAGCGATAACGATGTGGTGAAGATTGCAAAGAGCATCAAACCCTCCGCGGGAAAAAGTACGGTGTCACCCCAAATTGCTTCACACAAGCATCACAGCAAAAACGAATTCAGCTTTTTCTGCGGTGCTGGGCTTCTGTCTTCCGTGCTGCGCGACCACGTTTTGACCGTTTGAGCCTCCAAAAACTGCACCAGCGGGGTCAAGTCCTCCTGCGCATCATAATCTTGCAGCGCATCATAATAGGCGCGGCGATCCTCCTCATAGACAATGGTGGGCGGATAGTCGTTGATCATCAGCCAGTAGTTCAGCAGCGTCCGTCCCAAGCGCCCGTTGCCGTCCGCAAAGGGATGGATATTCTCAAAGCGGGCATGGAGGTACGCCCCTGCCTTCAGGGGCGCTTTCGCTCCGATGGCGTTGACTTCTTCAATCAACTCCGCGAGGTCGTTCTCTACATCATCGGATGGCGAACCGACCTCGTTTTTTCCGGTCACATAGTCGTGCTTCTTGAATTCGCCGGGACGCTCACCGTTCACGATGTAGCGGCGCTCATCGTAAGTGCCCTCCGTCAATGCACGGTGGACGGCGCAAATCAACTCAATGGACAGAGGCTCTTTTGCAACGATCTTCTCCTGCAAAAAGTCGTAGCAGACCTTTTGGTTCTGCTGCTCAAACAGGGTGCGGGTGCTGCCGGTGTAGCCCACGACCTTGCCGTTTTCAAAAATCTCGCGGGTGTCGTGGTAGTTGATCTCGGCATTTTCAATCTTACCGGAGTTGTAGGCAAACAGAATGCGGAAGTTATCCAGCCGCAGAGCAAGGTCATTGACCGTGCGGATGTTCCAGTCCTGCCACATTTTCACAACAGCGTCATATCGGCTCATGATGCACCTCCGATACAAGGATGGTTTTAGTATAGCACACTTTTGGGCCAAATGGGAGAAAATTTACAGGCGGTCTTGGTTTCATGTATTCTTTGTCTACTGCGTTACCGTTTTTGCGCCGCGATCCCACTTGCAATTACTGCCGTATTGAGTATACTTATCAGCAACACGATTTACGGGAGGTGACGGCATGATCTACTGCGTATCAGATATCCACGGCGAATTGGATAAGTTTGAGCGGCTGCTGACGCTGACCCAATTTTCTGAAAACGACCATCTGTATGTCATCGGTGACGCCATCGACCGATGCGCTATGGGTGTAGACATCCTGCGGTTGATCATGGATACGTCCAACATGACCATGCTGCTGGGCAATCACGAGCAGATGTGCCTCGCCACTCTCGGACCACATAATGAGTTCGGTACTCGTGAGCTTTGGCGGTAAAACGGCGGCTCATCCACCTATCGGGAGCCGCTCTACCATCGGACACCTCACGAGCGCAACATGATTCTGCGCTTCTTGGCTGGACTGCCGGATCATCTGGACATTACCGTCGGTGGGCAGAAGTTCCACCTCGTTCATGGTTGTCCCGGTGCTGACCGTGATACGCGCATCTGGGGACGCATCAAGCCAGAAGATAGAAGTCCTTACCCGGACACCATCTGCATCGTCGGCCACACGCCGGTCAACTTCCTGACCGGTGTCAGTAACCAGCCGTTCCGTATATGGCATGGTGACGGCATCCTTGATATTGATTGCGGCTGCGGTCATCAAAAAACAGCGCAACGCCGTTTGACCTGTCTCCGACTGGACGACATGGCGGAGTTCTATGTTGGGAATGTGGATACGGAGATATGCTCCCGACCCACACCGTGACCCACACGGGGAAACGAACGGACGGAGCACATGGAGCAAAGAGTTTCCGACCTCTTCCTTTTTGGGGCAAAAACGCCCGCAATCCCTTGCAGCACAACGGATTGCGGGCTTTTGTCTTTCCCTCCGGCATCATCGGGCCAGGCGACATACAGGGAGGGCGCTTCACCTCAATGGCAAAATCCTTTCTTGCCGGGAGGCTGGTTTTAGCCGTTCGCGGCGGGTATGACTTTGTGGATGTGCGGGACATGGCAGTCCGGCTTATGGCGCGGAAGGAAAAGGGCGAACTATGAGTTCGCCTCTGCGTCATGATGCCCCGCCTCTTGCGTAAGGAGCGAGTCTCCCGGCGCTATATAGAGCATCTTGACAGTCTTACGGAGGGAGAGCGCTCTCAGGAGCGTCCTCCCTCTTTCCCGTCCGGCAGGAAAGAGTTGCGGCGGGCGGCGTTTTATGCTATATATTAAAATGTGTCTGCGGATACAGCCTGAAGAAAGCGAGGGCCTTGCCTCTTGAAAGGAACCACCAAGCATCTGCTGCCGACGGGCTTCGTATGTACGCTAATCGCTATAGCCTATGCCTGTCGGATGCTGGCGAAATTCGATATCGGCGGCCCCGCCGTGAACCATATCCGGACAGCGCTCTATCTGCTGCTTTTCGCCCTGTGGGGCTTTTCACTCGACCGGCGCATTATCCAGCGGCAGACGCTGCACTGCCTGCGGCTGACGGCGGCGCTGATGCTGCTGTGGCTCATACTGCGGACGCTGAAATACAGCGTTGTCACCGGCCCGGCGGCGGGGCGGTACATATGGTATCTCTACTATCTTCCGATGCTGTTCCTTCCGCTGCTGGGGGTGTATATCGCCCTGTCCATGGGAAAGTCAGAGGACTACCGCCTGAGCCGAGAGATCGGTATGCTGTCGATCATCCCTGCGGTACTGTTTCTGCTGGTGATCACCAACGACCTGCACCAGCAGATATTCGCCTTCAAAAGCGGCGTCCCCGGCTTGCCGGTTTCCGGCACATATTCCTACCGCCCGCTGTATTTTATCTGCCTTGGCTGGATGGTGGTCTGTATGGCTTTTTCCCTTGTCTGCCTGTTCCGGAAGAGCCGTATCCCAAGTGGTGAAGGAAAGCGGATAACGCCGTTTGTGCTGGGCTGTGCGATGCTCCTGTACGGTATTCTCTATCTGTCGGGTATTCCGGCTGTTCGGTGGTGGTTCGGCGATATGAACGTGATGTTCTGCCTGCTGTATGCCGCCATCTATGAAAGTTGTATCCGCTGCCGTATGATACCGTCCAACACGGGATATGTGGAACTGTTTGAGGCCACAACGCTGGCGGCTTGTATTGCGGATCGCAGCGGCCGAATCGTCTTGCGCTCCTGTGCCGCAGGTGAGGATATGACCTGCCCGCAGGAGGGGCGGCGGATCGTTCGGCCTGACGGTATGTGCATTTCCTCGGCGCCCATCAGCGGCGGCTACGCCGTTTGGCAGGACAATGTGCGCCAGCTGGCGGAGCTGCGTACCCGGCTGAATGCGAACAAGGAGGAAATGGAGCGCAACAAGAAGAAGCTGAAGGACGCCTATCTTGTTCAGAAAAGTCTGCATGAGCTGACTGAAAAGAACCGCATATACAATGAACTGGAGGCAAAGCACAGCAGGCAGACAGCCCAGATGCGGCAGATGCTCGCCCGATGTGAGAGCGCCGGCCCCGCCGAAAGGCGAAGCCTGCTGAAGAAGGTGCTGCTGCTGGGCACCTACATCAAGCGCAGCGCCAATTTGTACTTCCTCAGCAGCGAGTACCGGTGGCTGCCGCAGCAGGAGCTGCGGCTGACGGTCGACGAAGCCGTGCGAGCCTTGACCGCCTGCGGCACGGAGTGCGGCGTGATCTATCGCACAACGGAACCGATGCGTGCCTCTGAGGTCGTGCGTCTGTTCGATCTGCTGGAAATCGTCGCGGAGACCACGGTAGACGATCTGCGCTCACTGTTTATCTCCGTTTCCGACAGCGCGATGGATCTGTCGGTGGAGTGCGCCGCCGATCTGTCGGCGATCGCCTCCCCGGAGGTGACGGTGCGGCAGGAGGACGGCCTGTGGCTGATCCGCACAGGGATAAGGGGGCGGGAGGATGCATAAGCTGAGACGCTTCGGGTTTAACGCCATCAAGGAGAGCTTTGACCGGCTGCCCACCGCCGTATGCTTTTTTGACCGCTCGGGCGGCATCGTGCTGTGCAACCGGCAGATGTATCGGCTGAGCCAGTATCTGCTGAACAGCGATATGCAGTATCTGGAGGAGCTTCAAAGGGCGCTGGCCTCTCCGCCAAAGGGCATAACGCCCATTGCCAGCACGGAGAATACCTACCGCTTTCCGGACGGGCTGGTATGGAAATTTGAGAAGGCGGCCGTGACCGACCGATATGGGGAGACGTATATACAGCTGACCGCCGCAGATGTCACGGCGCTGCACCGGGCGCTGGAGCAGCTGGCTGAGGATAACCGAAGGCTTGAACAGGACGCGGAAAAGCTGCGGCGTCTCTCGGAAAACGTGGCGGCGGTGGCGCGGGAGAGGGAACAGCTCGCCGCCAAATCCGCCATGCACGATAGCCTTGCCGCCTGTATTACCGTCACGAAGCAATATCTGGCCGGAGACCTTGGCGGCATCAACGCAGACGTTGTGCTGCGGGAATGGGAAAAAAGCATTGTCTTTCGTGACGCAGAACGCTTGCCGGCAAGGGAGGCGCTGTATGAAAGCGCGGATAGCAGCGGCGTGGCCATCAGAATAAGAGGTACAGAGCCGGCGGGAGGCGCGGCGGATCTGATGTATGCCGCCATGCAGGTCTGCCTGAGCAACGCCATACAGTACGCGCAGGCAACCGAACTGATCGCCAACATCTGGGAGGACGGCGACAGATATACCGTCCTGATCCGCAATAACGGAAAGCCGCCGGAAAAGACCATCACAGAGGGCGGCGGTCTGTCCAATCTGCGCCGCAGGATCGAAAGGATCGGCGGGACCATGACGGTGCAGAGTCTGCCGGAGTTCGCGCTGGTGATAGGAATACCAAATCGGGAGAATTGGGAGGAGGGGAACGAATGGCTGTCAGAGACATACTGATCGTTGAGGATCAGGCGCTTGCCAGAATGTATCTATGCTCCTGCGTGGAAAAATGCGCAGACTGCCGGGTGGCGGGCACGCTGAATCGTGCTGATGCGGCGCTCCGGCGGTGCGGCGACAGTCATATCGACCTGATTTTAATGGATATCTGCACCGAAAACGACTCGGACGGCTTAACCGCCGCTGAGGAGATCAAGAAGATCTATCCCCGGATCAAAATTGTGATGGTGACCTCCATGCTGGAGGGGCGGTTTCTGGCGCGGGCAAGAAAAATCGGCGCCGACAGCTTCTGGTATAAGGATTCCCCTTCCGGCGATCTTGTTGGCGTGATCGAGGGGACGCTTTCCGGAAAGAGCTATTGGCCGGACAGCACGCCGGCAGTGCAGCTGGGGAACACCCTTTCCTGCGGCCTGTCCGATCAGGAACTGGAGACGCTGCGCCTGCTCTGTGAGGGGCAGACCAACGCCGAGATCGCTGCGGGGATGAACGTGGCGGAATCCACAGTGCGTACCTATATCAACCGGATGCTGGAGAAAACCGGATATCCCAACCGCAACCGGCTGATGGTTGCCGCTGTCAGCAAGCGGCTGGTGGTGCCGGGGAGCCTGTTTGGCACGGCAGAAGAAAACTGAACGGGAATACGTGTATTCACAGCATTATCCGCAATCAGCGGCCCTGTCTGTCCTCACTTTTGTGGACAGACAGAGCCGCTTTTCCGTGCTACAATAGCGGCATGGAATGGGACGCGGTAAACCCGTCGGATATACAGGAAAGGGAAGAGGGATGGCTCAATGCGTAAAATTGTGATCGATATGCAGAATTATCTGTTTGCCGACGCTGTGGCGACCGCTTTCAAAAGCTCTGACTACGATATCGAGGTGATTCGTGCAGAGTCCCCAAGGGACACCGTGGAGCTGTGCCAGATATACGAGCCCTTTGTGCTTGTGATGGAGGTGACAGGGTATGCCCCGTGGAAGCTCGGCGAAAGACTGAGACTGCGCGACGAGGTAAAGGCGCTGTGTCCCAACTGCAAGATCGCGCTGATGGTGGACTCCAACACCGAACGGCAGACGGCAAAGGACATCCGGGACGCCAAGAAGGACGGGCTGATCGATCAGTTTTTCTACGGCTCCATGTCTGCCGAGTACCTGATGGATCAGATCTATTCTATGTGAAGGAAAAATCCTGCAACGGGATATTTCATAAGCAGCTAAGCTGCTTTGCCAGTGCCGGGGGTGCTTTCCATACGCCCGCCGCAAGACTTTTGCAGGATGACGCGGAGGCGGCAGCCGCCGCCTCCGCAGTCCCCGGACGCAGGAAATATGTGAAGGGCGAGGACAGGAAAATGGGCTTTTCCCGTCCCCGTGAAAAGGTGAGACGCTAACATGAAAAAAAGAATCGTTTTGTATCTGTTGGTGCTGGCGCTTTTGTTGGTGACAGGATGTGCGCAGAAAAAGGACGCGGAGCCGCTGACCGTAACGCTGTGGCACGTCTATGGCGGCGAGGTGGATTCCCCGCTGAACGGTCTGATCGAGCGGTTCAACAGCACCGTGGGCGCAAAGCAGAACATCCGCGTGAAGGTGGAGCTGGTCAGCAACAGCGGCAGTATTCATAAAAGCGTGCTGGCCGCCGCCAACAGCGACCCGGGAGCGCCGTCGCTGCCGGATATGTTCGTATCCTATCCCAAGACGGTGCTGGCTCTGCCGGATCAGGACATTCTGGTGGACTATCGGGATTATTTCAGCGAGGAGGAGCTGGCGGCGTTTATCCCTGCCTTTCGTGAGGAGGGGATGATCGGCGGGCGGCAGGCGATTTTGCCCCTTGCCAAATCCACGGAGGTGCTGTTTGTCAACCGGACGCTATTCGACCGGTGGGCAGCCCAGTCCGGCGCCAGCTATGACGATTTGACTACATGGGAGGGCGTTTACGCGCTGGCAGAGCAGTACGCCGCGGATACCGGCAAATGCTTCTTTGCCCACGATTACCACTTCAATTACTTTCAGGTGGGCGTGGAATCGTTGGGCGAGGACTTTTTTCAGAACGACGGCGTCAGGTTTGGCTCCGGATTCGAACGAGCCTGGGAGCCGTATGCCCGGGCGGGACTGACGGGCGGCCTGTGGCTGCACGACGGGTATGCCACGGAACCGCTTCGCACCGGAGATGTGGTGGTGTCTGTGGCATCTTCGGCCAGTGTGCTCTACTATTCCGACACGGTGACGTATCCGGACAACACCTCGGAAAAGGTGACGATCACCTCCATGCCCTGCCCGGTGTTTGAAGGGGGTGACAAGCTGGTGATGCAGCGCGGCGTGGGAATGTGCACCGTAAAGTCCACCCCGGAACGGGAGAGGGCGTGCATTACGTTCCTGAAGTGGCTGACCGAGCCGGTATGCAACGTGGAATTCGTGACCAGCCTGGGCTATATGCCGGTGACGCAGGAGGCATTTGAGAACTATCTGCCCGACGCCGTGGAAAAACTGAGCGACCCGATGTATGTGTCGCTGTACGAGACATATCTGCAAACGCAGGAGGCATATACCTTCTACTACCCACCTCAGATGGAGAATTATCTGGATCTGGAGACGCGGTTTGAAAATCTGGCGCGGCTGAAGCTGACGGCGGGTCGGACACAGTATCTGGAGGGTGGCAACACGCTGGACGCCCTGATCCGGGAGACTTTGGACAGTTTTAAGCTGGATTACGGCACATGAAAGAGGAAAGCACATGCGATCAATTCGGAATGCGATTCACAATCCATATGCAGCCAGCCACAGTATGGGTGTGCGGCTGCTGCTGTATTGGTTCACAATGGCGCTGCTGCTGGTGGCAGCCATCCTGTCGATCCTGATGGCTATGGGTGTGCTGTCCCACCCTGCGCGGCAGCTGGCCAGCGCCCTGGACATTCAGCAGAGAAATACATATGCAGCCTTGGATGCGCAGATGGATGAGCTGACGGCGCATGGCGTGGCCATGTCGGAAAAGCTGGGCCGGGAGCTGGATGCTTTTCTCGCGGCCAAGGGCATTCCTTTTGACGCGCTCAACGACGATCCGAAAACCATCGCGGAATTGGAAAAGAGACTGTACGCGCCGCTGAGCAGCACGCTGAGCGCCGCCTCGTGCAGCGGGATCTTCTTTTGTCTGAACGTGACCGCCAACACGGCGCTGCCCAACGCGGACGCGCTCAGGGCGGGACTGTATCTGCGCTATTCCGGACTTCAGCCCACGGTGGCGTCGGAGCAGGATGTGATCTGCTTCCGCGGCGCGGCGGAGGCGGCGCGGGGATTACAGATTCAGATGCATAACCGCTGGAATCCGGAGCTGAATACCGCGCTGATTCCCGGCAGCAATAAGGTTGCCACCAGTCAGGTGGAGCGTCTGGCGGAGGGCAGCCTGTGGGCAAAACGCACAGAGCTGCTGGATACATGGGAGCATGTGATGCTGCTGTGCGTACCGATTCTGGACGGCAGCGGCACTGTGCGGGGGTTTTGCGGCATGGAGATCAGCGACCTCTATTTCAGCCTTTCCCACGACACTGTGTCCAGCAGCTATGGCAATATGCTGACCCTGCTGGCGCCGATTGACGGCGACAAGCTCAATCTGTCGGGGACTATGCTGGGCGCTACCAACGGCTCGCGCCTGACGGCCGAGGGTACGCTGCACATCAAGCCGGGGAAATACTATACCATCTATACCGATGGCAAGGAGTCCTATCTGGGGCGGCACCGGCTGCTGGATGTCGTTACCTCGGACGGCATTCCCCTTGCCGCGGTGACGCTTGTAACGGCTAACACCTTCCGCAGCTATGAGCGCGGGTCACAGTTCGCGTGGTTTTTGGGTTCGGTGCTCTTTTTGCTGGCGATGCTGGTTGCGGCAACCGTGCTGTCCCGCCGCTTTGTCAAACCGATCAACGACAGCCTTGCGGCGGTCAGAGGCGGCACAACGGAGATGGTGGCCTCCGGTATTTCGGAGATCGACGAGCTGCTGACCATGATCCGTACCCGGCCGGCGGGCGCGCTGCCGCCCGATGTGGAGGCGCGGCTGTGCGGCTTTGCGGAGAGGACAGGTACGCTGACCGGCATGGAACGTACCATCCTGCAATACTATATGGACGGCTATACCGTCAAGGATATTCCTGAGCTGGCACATATCAGCGCCAGCACGGTAAAGACTCATAACCGCAATCTGTACCGAAAGATGGGGGTAGATTCGTTCGATGAGCTGAAGGTGTATATTGAGCTGTTCGCCAGCTGCGGCCGCAGTGGTGAGCTGCTAAAAAGATAAGAAAGACGATAGCAGAGTGCACAATCCAAGTCACATTGGATTGTGCACTCTGTCTACGCCTAAGGGCGATTTTCACGTTTACCGGCAAAATTCACCCTTGGGGTAATAGAAATTTTTCGTAAAACCCCATATAAGTGTGTATATAGCTGGGCGTGAGTACGGGAAAGAACTGCGACGTAAGCAAGGAGGGACTGGAATGCGCCGCATCATTAAAGCGTCCATGGAGGACAGATCCTCTATGGAAAGGTTTCAGTTTTCATTGCGCTGTGCGGTATGCGGCTTCCTTTGGGAAAGTCAGCCGGTACGCTTCTCCAAGGCGGGGATGCAGCCGGAGAGCGAAGGAAAGCGCGTGATTTTTCAGGCGCTGTACCGGCGGGAGCGAGAGGAAGCCTTCGAGTGGGCCGCCACAGAGGCGCTGGAGCATTTCAGTCTGTGCCCCATCTGCAAACGGCTGGTCTGTGACCGGTGTTTCCTGCTGGGCGAGGATATTGACCTGTGTACGGACTGTGCGGCGTTCTTACAGGAGAGCGGCGAGCCGGTAGAGAGCTCATTCACGAAACACGGCTGAAGCGGAGGAACCGCCTATGAAATGGAAGGGCTGGATAGGAGGTGTGCTGCTGGTCATGATGCTTTTCGGAACGCTGGGCTGCCTGCCGGGCGGAAAACGAGGGCAGCTTCTGCACCGGCTGCGGCTTGGCGAGGCCGCTGACCTGCGAAGCCCGCGGCTGGCAGCCCAAGCCGGGCGCTTCGGCCCCGGCATACTGCCCGGAATGTGGCAACCGTCTCAAATGAGACGTGCCGATATATGCACATTCAGATAGGAAGAAACAATAGGAGAAAACAGTAAAAACAGGAGGAACGGTGATGAAAAGCACGAAAAAGCTGGCGGCTCTGCTTCTGGCGCTGGTAATGACGCTGACGCTGGCGGCCTGCGGAGGCGGCAAGGGCAGCTCCAAGACCAACCCCGTGGTGGGCAAGTACATCGGCGAGACGGTTCTGTCCTTCGGCGAGTGGGTGCCCATGGACGAGGTGTATGATCTGGGTGACAACTACATTGAGCTGAAAGAGGACGGTACGGGCTGCTTTATGCTGGACGGCGACCCGACGACCATCGCGTGGAAGCTGGATAAGGACGGCGCTCTGACGCTGGACAGAGACGGATCCATCTGCAGCTGCACGCTGAAGGACGGCCTGATCACGGTGAATGACTACTTCGGCTTTGACCTGCAGCTGACCTTCCGGAAGAGCACCGCTGGCGGCAGCAGCGGCGGCTCCGGCACTGCGGAGCTGTCTCTTGACGACTTTGCGTCCGTCTATGGCGGCGACTGGCACGGCATGGGCGGCCTCTCGGACGCCACCGGCGACCTTGAGGCGCTGAACGACACCGCCCACGAGATTCTGGCGCGTCTGGTCTTTGACGGCAACGGCGGCTGCCAGGTCTGGCTGGCCATGTATCTGGAGGGCGAGAACGACTTCAACTTCGCCAACACCTATGCCCGCGTGGTACCCGATGACGACACCGGTCTGGAGCTGCGGGGCGAGTTCATGGGCGGCGAGATGCAGGACGGCATCCTGTCCGTGGATGAGACTGGCGCCCTGTATGTGAGCTGCGAGGTGGACTCCGATCTGGTGGACGGCTCCATCAGCCTGCTGGCCAACCTGCGGCATCTGGACGATGAGAACTGGACGGACGATGACTTTATGCCCCTGCCGGCGGACGCCGTGGCGTATTACCGCGGCAAGACCTTTATGGAGATCGCCAATACCTACGAGATCGACACCGGTCTGATCCCCGATGACGGCAGCGGCAGCACCGCTGCCATCCCCGACGGCGGTGACAACGGCGGCCTGCCGGAGAACTATCCCTTCGAGCGCACCACCTCCAACGGCGAGGGCGAGTACGGCAAGTCCAATCCCGACGCCACCGGCCGGGCGGATCTGCCCACCATGCAGAAGGTACGTCAGGAGCTGTGGGATATGAGCTCCTCCAAGTCCTCGAAGCTGACCTATGACGACATCAAGGCCATGCTGGGCGGCGAGGACGGCATCCCCCATACCGGTATGGATGAGAGGAGCTGGAACAGTGAAAAGCACGCCTACGGCTGGTACAACGGCGAGGGTGACTACTACGTGCTGTACTTCGTAGTGCGTGACGGCGACGAGTTCTACACGGCCGCCACCTTCTCCAGCAGCGTGAGAGGCGACAGCTGACGAACGGTATGGAAATCAGAGAAAGGAAGGACGAGATATGCAAGTAACACTGAATATGCTGCCCGCTTCGCTGGCAGAGTTCCGGAACCTGTCCCTGAACACCCCAGACGAGGTGGTGGCGGGCTTCCTGTGCGCATTGAACCTGTATGTAAAAAATCCCAACGAGGGTGTGGAGGCCATGAACATCCTGCGGGGGCCTCGGCCCATGACTCCCTATGACAGCCAGTTCCTGCGGGACCGTCTGCGGGGCAAGGAGTATCTGCCGCTGGCGTACTTCGCCGGGGCTACCCCCCAGAACAGCTACGTTCCCACCCAGCCCTATGTGCTGGACGTACTGGCCGACCCCCGTCCGCAGGACATTGAGCCGGGCTATCTGCGGGTATTTATCGCCACACCCGGCGCGGACTCTCCCCGCCCCATCAAGCTGCGGCAGAAGCCCTCCACCGGCGAATGGTTCCTGTGGGAGTATTCCAGCCCGCTCAGCGGTATCCGTACCCCGGCGGCGCAGGATCCCTGGGCGTGAGCCGTGAAGCGGCGGTGGTATCCGCTGGCGCTGCTTCTGGCGCTGGCGCTGACCCTGACAGCCTGTCAGGTGGAGTTCATCCCCCACGGGCAGCCGGAGAACAACGGCGGCACCACGATAGACACACCGCCCCTGCCCGGCGGCGACACTGATCCGGTAGATGTGACCGACCCGGTGGGCGGAGATGAGGAGCCCTCCGGCGGCGACACGGACTACACCATGGAAAAGTACCGGCGGTACCTGAGTGGCGAGTGGATCGCCGTCGAGGGCGAGGTCGAGGGAGACCGGTACAGGATGGAAGAAGAAGGAATGACCGTGACGCTGGAATTCCAGGAGGCTGACGGCGTGACCGAGGACGGGCGCGGCACATGGAGCATGGGCGCATGGTACGAATATACCAACAAATATGGCGACCACGAAAAGCTGGACGGCCTGAGCGTGAAGTTCCTCGAGGGACCCATGTACTACGGCTGCGGTAATGACGAGTGGTACGCGGAGCTGGTGGGCGGCCCGGAGAACGTAGAGTACACTGTGACCGTCATTGACAACAACTATCTGGAGCTGTACCGCTATGTGAAGGATTCAGCCATGGTGTGGCTCGTCAGGTGCGAGCGGGCGGATGGCCGGTGGATCGAGGATTAACAACGGTATTCCATTATAGGTATAGGCAGAAATAAATACAGAGAAAAGGAGATCACAAACTATGGGACTTATTAAAGCGGCACTGGGCAGCATCGGCGGCGTGATGGCGGATCAGTGGAAGGAATACTTCTACTGCGAGGCCATTCCCGAAAACGTACTGGCGGTAAAGGGTCAGAAAAAGACCACCAAGCGCTCCAGCAACACCAAGGGCGACGAGAACATCATCACCAACGGTTCTGTCATCGCGGTGGCGGACGGCCAGTGTATGCTCATCGTGGATCAGGGCAAGATCGTGGACATGTGCGCCGCCTCCGGCGAGTACACCTATGACCAGTCCACCGAGCCGTCCCTATTCGTGGGCGACCTGGGCGACGGCATCAAGAACGTGTTCAACAACATGGCCAACCGCTTCACCTTCGGCGGCGAAGCGCCCAAGGATCAGCGCATCTACTACTTCAACACCAAGGAGCTGATCGGCAACAAGTACGGCACGCCGTCCCCCGTCCCGTTCCGGGTGGTGGATCAGCGCGCCGGCATCGACATCGATGTGGGCATCCGCTGCTTCGGCGAGTACAGCTACCGCATCAGCAACCCCATGCTGTTCTACACCAACGTGTGCGGCAACGTGGGCGAGGCTTACACCCGCGACCGGCTGGACAGCCAGCTGAAAACCGAACTGCTGACCGCCCTCCAGCCCGCCTTTGCCAAGATCGGTGAAAACGGCATCCGCTACTCCCAGCTGCCCGGCCATACGCTGGAGCTGGCCGACGCACTGAACGAGGTGCTCAGCAAGAAGTGGCGCGACCTGCGGGGCATCGAGATCGTCTCCTTCGGCGTGTCCAGCGTGACGGCGGACGAGGAAGACGAGAAGATGCTCAAGGAGCTGCAGCGCAACGCGGCGTTCATGGATCCCACCCGTGCGGCGGCGCATCTGGTGGGCTCTCAGGGCGACGCCATGAAGATGGCGGCCTCCAACACGGCTGCCGGCCCCGCTATGGCCTTTATGGGCATGGGAATGGCCGGTCAGGCCGGCGGAATGAACGCCCAGAACCTGTTCGCCATGGGACAGCAGCAACAGGCGCAGCAGGCGGCGGCGCAGCCCGCTCCCGCCGCACCCGCCGGCTGGACGTGCGCCTGCGGTCATGCGGGAAACACCGGCAAGTTCTGTGCCGAGTGCGGCCAGCCCAAGCCCGCGCCCGCCGGCGAGTGGAAATGTGCCTGCGGCGCGGTGAACACCGGCAAATTCTGCGCTGAATGCGGCCAGCCCAAGCCCGCCAGCGACGAGTGGACGTGTGCGTGCGGAACGGTCAACAAGGGCAAGTTCTGCGCCAACTGCGGCACGCCTCGCCCCTAAAGAGCCATGAAGAAGATGATCGTCATTCTTATCGCGGGCATTGTGGTGGGTATCACGATCTCGGGTCTTTATAAGCACTTTGTCACCGACCGGATAACGGACGGTGACGGCATGGTGAACGAGTTTGCCAACGTCTTTCGGGACGGCGACACGCTGAAGAGCATCCGCTGGACGCAGAGCGGCTCAAGCTACGACCACGGGTTTTGCTTCGATTTGGAGGAGGCGGACGGCGCGTATACCATCTCCGGCTGGTGCATCGACACCGGGGGAAGCGGGGAGAGGGTGGAGCGCACAGACGCGCCCCTGACGGCAGAGCAGTGGGCGGAGGTGGAGCAGTGCCTGCGGGACAACTGGCACCAGCCGCCCAAGGTGCTGCCGGAGGGCCTGTCCGTCCTCGACGGAATGGAGAGCTACCTCAGCATCACCAGCGTGAGAGAAGGCGAAACGCTTACGGCGGAATACAACGGCGAGTACGAGCACGCCCTTGAGGGGCTCCTGCGGGAGCTTCTCATGGGTGCCTCCGCGGAGTATACGCCGCCGGAGGCGTAAACAAAAACAAGACGAAATAGGGACATTGTGGAGAAAGAAAGGAGCAACACATGAGCAAGGGACAGAAATTTTTGAAGGTGACCTCGATTCTGATGATCATTGGCGGCGCGCTGGCGGGCGTGTCGTGCCTTCTGGGTATTGCGGGCGTGGCGATGCTGGCATCCTTGGCGGACGGCCATGCAGCGGCACTGATGCTCTATCTGGCACTGGCACTGGCTCTGGCGGCGGCGGTGGCGGAGTTTATCGCCGGACTGAAGGGACTGAAGACCTGCAAGACCGGCGGCGACGCCCACAAGTGCGTGGTCTGGGGCGCAGTGGTGGCAGGCATCACGGTGGTCTCCTCCGTGATGAACGTGGCGGGCGGCGGCAGCGTCGACGCCATGAGCATCCTGCTGAGTCTGGTGGTGCCAGGTCTGTATATCTACGGTGCCATGCAGGTGCAGAAGGGTGACTGGCAGCCCCAGCAGCCCAAGACCACACAGGCAGTCCAGCAGCCCCGCCAGCCCAGCAGCCCCTACTCTCAGGTTCCCCAGCAGCCCCAGCAGGCTCCGTATGCCGCGGCTCCTCAGCAGCCGATCCAGCCGGAGCAACCCGCTGCCGCTCCCGCCTTTTGCCCGTCCTGCGGCGCCAAAGGCTCCGGCGAGAAGTTCTGCCAGAACTGCGGCGCACCCCTGCGCTGACCATTTCCCTGACCGCCCCTGCGGGCGGAAAACAAATCGTTATGTAAATAAAGAAAGGAACTCTACCATGAAAAAATCGATCACGCTTGTATTGGCCGCATTGATGATGCTCTCCCTCACTGCCTGCGGCGGCGGTGGCAAGGATAAGGGCGGCGCTCTGCCCGGCATTGATATGAAATCCACGGACACACAGACCGTGACCCCTGACAGAGCAACACTGGAAGTGCTGAATGAGACATTCTTCACCTATCTGGGCGGCCTGAACTACTTCACCGACGGCGATCCCCAGGCGAAGCTGACCTATGCGGATCTCAAGGAGCACATCGGCGTGGATTGCTCCGAGTACCAGTACCAGGAGGAGTACCAGCGCGGTGTATACACCTGGTACGCCGCCGAGGATGAGGCGTGCTGCCTGTCCCTGTTCTTCGGCGACAACGGCAAGCTGGTGGCTGCCGGTGCGTACAACCTCAGCCTTTGATCGACCCTGACTGACCGTATTCCTATCTGAACGCCATTTTCCACGGGAGCGGCTCAAGGCCGCTCCCGCAGCGGAAAGGAGAGAGAACAATGGCATCCCAAATCACCAACTATAAATGCCCGGCATGTACCGGCCCCCTGCACTTTGTAGGCGCCTCCGGTATGCTGGAATGTGATTTCTGCGGCGCGAAATATGACGTGGCGCAGATCGAAGCTCTGTACGCAGAGAAAGAGGCCAAATCCGTGGAGGCCACGGAAAAGGCCAACGCCAAGGCGGAGGAGAACCGCCAGAAAATAGCGGAGATGGAGGCACAGGGGTGGGACACCTCCAGCCTCAACAGCGACTGGGGCGCGGAGGCCGACGGCATGAAGGCCTACAACTGCCCCAGCTGCGGCGCGGAGCTGATCTGCGACGCCTCCACCGCCGCCACCTCCTGCCCCTATTGCGGCAACCCCACGGTGGTGCCGGGGCAGTTCAGCGGCGCGCTGAAGCCGGACTTCGTGATCCCCTTCAAGCTCAGCAAGGAGGACGCGGTGGCGGCGCTGAAAAACCACTATAAGGGCAAGCCCCTGCTGCCCAAGGCCTTTACCAACGGCAATCACATTGAGGAGATCCAGGGCGTGTACGTCCCCTTCTGGATGTTCGACGGTCAGGCGGAGGGCTCTGTGGACTATGAGGGTCTGATCATCCATGTTTACGAGAGCGGCGACTACGAGATCACCGAGACGGAGCACTACGACGTGCACCGCGGCGGCTCCATCTCCTTTGAAAAGGTGCCGGTGGACGCCTCCAGCAAGATGCCCGACGACCACATGGACTCCATCGAGCCGTATGACTACGCCGGTCTGAAGCCCTTTTCCACCGCCTATCTGCCCGGCTTTCTGGCGGATAAGTACGACGTGACGGTGGAGGAGAGCCACGACCGGGCAGACGGACGGTGCTCCGCGTCTCTGGAGGGCGCGCTGCGCCGCACCACCACGGCGTATGACAGCTGCGTTCCCCTGCGGCAGGACATTCGCCTGCGGCGCGGCAAGGTACACTATGCGCTGCTGCCGGTGTGGATGCTGCATACCAAGTGGAACGGCAAGGACTTCCTCTTTGCCATGAACGGGCAGACCGGCAAGCTGGTGGGCGACCTGCCCACGGATATGGGCAAGTTCTGGGCGATCTTCGCCGCCGTCGCCGCGCCGGTGACGGCCATCGCGGCACTGATCATGATGCTGTTTTAAGGAGGGCGGCCGAGATGAAAAAAAGAATTTTTACATGCCTGCTGGCGCTGCTGGCGGTGCTGACGATGATCGTTCCCGCGTGGGCGGAGCAGACGGAGGACGACCTGTTCGTGTACGATACGGAGAACCTGCTGACCGAGGATGAATGGCTGGAGCTGGAGCTGCTGGCCGACGAGATCTCCTGGCGGTACGATTGCGCCGTCTACATCGTCACCATCTACGACTACGAGGACTATGACAGCGACATCCACTACGCGGCGGTGAACATCTACGACAGCAACAGCTTCGGCATCGGCGAGAACCGCGAGGGCATCATGCTGATGCTGAGCACATACGACCGCGACTACGACCTGTACGTTCGCGACGGCGGCACCGCCGAGTACGCAGTCAACAAGTATGGCCGCCACCAGATGACGGAGGAGTTCCTCGACAACTTTGCCGACGACGACTGGGCGGGCGGCTTCAGGGACTATCTGAACGCCTGCGCCGAGTATCTGAGTCTTGCCGAGCAGGGGCACCCCGTCAGAAAGCCGCTGATCAAGGTGCTGCCTATGGCGCTGGGTATCGGCATCATTCTGGCTCTGGCCGTATGCCTGTTCCTGAAGGCCAAGATGAAGTCCGTCCGTCAGGGCGCGGAGGCGGATACCTACGTGACGGCCGAAGGGCTGAACCTTACGGAGCAGTACGACAACTATACCCACACCACTGAGACCCGCCGCAAGATCTCCCGGGACAGCGATGGCGGCAGCAGTGACCACTCCGGCGGCGGAGGCTCCAGCACAAGCGGTAAGTACTGAGCGGTAAAAGGAGGATCCGATGAAAAAGAATCCCATCCTCTGTCTGCTGCTGGCGCTGGCGATGATGCTGACGCTGACAGCCTGCCAGATAGATATCCCCGGCGTCGGAACCGTCCGCATCAACGACGGCAGCAAAAACGACCATGATGCGGATGGCTCCCCTGCGGGGAACAGCTATGACACCTCCCTTGCCCAGCTGCGTGAGGAGGCGATGGACTTGCCCTCCTACCTCTTCGCAGCGGCGTATATCGGCAGCTCGGCGGGCGGCCCCGACGATCTGGAACTTCCCCTGCAGGAGTGGGTGCGCACGGCGGCGCCGGAGCTGTGTGCCCAGTATCCCTTCGTCCAGAATATCCCCCGTGAACGGGTGGTGGGCAGCGGCGGCAGCCTGTTCTGCGTGGTGCCCCGCGACCCTGATGCCACCCTTGCGGTGAACCGCATCCGGTGGAACCCCCAGAACGAGGACTACGACAATCTGGAGGTTCTCTACCGCAGCGAGAGCGGCGACCCGATCCTGCTGTATGCCTGCGCCGATATGGGCGAAAGCCCCTATCCCGACACGGAGGTCATCGTGACGGACAGCACCGGCAAAACCGTCACGTGGTACCCCATCTACGGCATCACGGCGCTGCCCTACGACTATGAATATGACCTGCCTCTGGGCTACAGCTTCACCGTCTGCGACGAGGACTACGGCGGCGACATGATCGAAGAGTCCATGTGGACGGCCCCTACGGCGGAGCAGCTGGCCAGGTACGTCTGGACGTGGCAGGGCGATCTTGCGGAGCAGCCCGCCATGGCCACCATGTCCCTGACACAGGGCAGCGGCGCGGAGCCGGGGCAGATCACCTTCACATGGTGGTACACCAAGGACTACGGCGATCCGCAGGAGATCTATGAGGGCAGCTGGTCCCTGACGGACAGCGGAGAGCATATAGATCTGACCATGACCCGCAGCGGCGGCCGGCAGTATACGAAGGGCGAGGCGCCCACCACGGTGTCGGGCATGTTCCCTGTGCAGGTACCCGCGGCCTTCGATGTCTTCCCGGTGCTGAACGTGACCGGCGGAGGCGGCGCCTACGGGTTCCCCATCCAGCAGATCCCCAACGAGCTTCTCATGTTTGAGCCCGCTCAGGGGTAAATGACGGTAAAATACAGAAAGGAGGTGCCCATGCACAACAACAAAAATAAGCTGGTCAGGTCGCTTGCGGCGATGCTGCTGGTCTTGGCCATGGCGCTGCCGCTGACGGCCTGTCAGGTGGAGATACCCGGCATGGGAACCATCAACATCAACGACGGTGCATCGGACGGTGACACCGCCAAAACCAACGGCGGCGAGCCGGGAGCCTACGACGACTCTCTGGATCTGCTGCGGCAGCTGCTGGACGAGCGTCAGCAGGACGAGCGCCTCGCGGTGGCCTACATCGGCGATATCAACGGCAGCCTGAGTGATCTGACGATCCCTCTGCGGGATTGGATCAACGATACGGCGCCGGGGCTGTGCGCCCAGTATACCTTTGTTCGGAATATCCCGCAGGAGCGGGTGGTGGGCGACAGCGGAAGCCTGTTCTGCGTGGTGCCCCGTGACCCCAACGCCACCGTGGCGGTGAACCGCGTCCAGTGGAACGAGGCGAAGGGCGGCTACGAGACCCTTGATGTGCTCTACCGCAGCGAGAGCGGCGACCCGATCCTGCTGTTCGTCTCCAACGATCTGGGAACTGTCCCCACCGATACCACGGAGCTGCTCTTGACCGACAGCCACCCCGATACCCTGAGCTGGTATCCCATCCCCGGAATCGTGGCGCTGCCCTACGACTCCGAGAACGAACGGAGGCTGGCCTACGACTTCACCTTTTACTCACAGGAGGAGAACGACGGCTTCGGCAGCGACATCGGCTGGACGTGTCCCTCCGGTTCCCAGCTGACGCAGGAGATATGGGCGTGGCAGGGTCATACGGATAAGCCCGCTCTGGCCACTCTGGAGCTGCACGCCAACAGCAGCCAGGAGGACTATTGGGGCTCGGCCACCTTCACCTGGTGGTACGAAAGCGACTTCGTCACACCGGAGGAGGTCTATACAGGCGACTGGGGACTGACCGGCAACGGGGAATACTCCGGCGTGATCATGCTGGATCTGACCCGCACCGGCGGCAAGAGATACACGCCCGGCGAGACGGAACGGATCATCCACGACGGCTTCATCGTGCAGGTCCCCATGGCCTTCGAGGACTACACCTATCTGTCCGTCGACAAGGGACAGCACGGCTCCTATCTGCCCATTCAGTTGGAGCCGGACACGGTACTTTATTTCTATCCCCAGTAGGCGGAGTAAGCGTGTGTGAACACGGAAAGGAGACAACGCCATGCGTAAATGCTGGAAAGGGCTGGCGGTAATCCTTGGGATCACGCTGGCGGCAAGCGGATCATCAAGCGCAAGAACGGCTGATTGACCGATACGCGGTTCGTCTGAGATCAATTTGCAAATACCTCATCTAAAATAGCCATAAGGCGGCGGACATCACCTGTCCGCCGCCTTATGGCGCGTATTCCTCCTTGCGGGGAAACCTCCGTTTGTCAGCCCCTATCGGCGGAGAGCGCCTTGTCGATTTGGGCTTGCAGTGCCTCCGCCTGCTTCTTTTCCGTAATAGCGCCCACGATGGGGTCGCCCACGATGTTGCCGTTCCTGTCAACCACATAGGTGGTGGGATAGGCAAAGATATTGGTGGTGAACTTTCCCGCCTCACCGTCGGAAGCGAAATACACATTCTGATAGGTCGCGCCCTTCTTGGCCAGCACGTCCTTGGCCTCAGAGATGGTCGTTTCATCGCCGTCCAGCGTGAAGGTGTTGACGCCGATGAGGGCGCCGCCCTTCTCCGCAAGTTCCTTGTTCAGCGCGTCCAGCTCAGAAAGCTCACCCACGCAGGGGTTGCAGGTGGTAAACCAGAAATTCACCACGGTGACGGCGTTTTTGGCGAACAGCTCGCTGCTCTTCACCGTGTTACCGTCCAGATCCTTGCCCTCAAAGGCGGGAAACTTCTGCATACTGCCATCGTCAGGCGGCGTGGTCTTATCGCTGCCCGCCGGTACGCTCATGCTGCCATCCCCTGCGGGCGTCTCGGATAAGCTGGGGAATTTTTCCTCCAATGCGGCCAGCCGGTCCTCGATATTTTTGATTTCCGTGGCTTTTTCCTTCAGCAGCTCGTACTCCTCGTCGGTAAACTGCTCCTTGGCGGCTTCAATGGTGCTCAGCAGAAATTCGCCGTAGTTTTTGCCGTCCTCCATCATGGCCATGCCCTTGTCGGCGGACAGAAAGACCTTCTCCCACAGCTCGGTGTTCTCTGTCTGGATGGCGTTCTCCTGTGCCACCAGCTGATCGTACAGAGTTCTTGCCTCCTCGAGGGTCTGGGGCTCGCCGTCGCCGCCTCCGTTCTCCGCGGGCTTCGTGCCGCAGGCGGCCAGAGACAGCACCAGCACAGCGGCCAGCAGCAGTGTGATGATTTTCTTTGCGTTCATTTTGTTTCCTCCGTTTTTAATTCATTTGCAGGTTCTTTTTTGCCGTCTCCAAAGCCGTAGCGGAAGCTGACGGCGCTGGTAGGACAGGCGCGGACGCACATCCCGCAACGGATGCACTCGGTGTGGTTGGGCGTCTTTGTCACGTCCACATCCATTTTGCAGGCCTTGGCGCATTTCCCGCAGGAGACGCACTTATTCTTATCCACCTTCATCTGGAAGAGGGACACCCGGTTGAACAGCGCGTAGAACGCGCCCAGCGGGCAGAGCCACTTGCAGAACGGTCGGTAGAACAGTACGCTCAGCGCAATCACCGACAGCAGGATGCTGAATTTCCATGTAAACAGCTTGCCCAGCGCCGCCCGGATGCCGGAATTGGCAAGGGACAGCGGGATGGCGCCCTCCAGCACGCCCTGGGGGCAGAGGTACTTGCAGAAGAAGGGGTCGCCCATGCCCACGTCGTTCACAAGGAATGCCGGCAGCAGAAAGACCATCACCAGCAGAACGGCGTACTTCAGGTATGTCAGAGGCTTCAGCTTCTTTGTGGAGAGCTTCTTCGTGGGGATCTTATGCAGCAGCTCCTGAAACCAGCCGAAGGGACACAGAAAGCCGCAGATAAAGCGCCCCAGCAGCACGCCCAGCAAAATGAGAAAACCTGTGATGTAATAGGAAAAGCTGAATTTGGACGAGCCTACCACCGCCTGAAACGCCCCGATGGGACAGGCGCCGGAGGCCGCCGGGCAGGAATAGCAGTTCAGCCCCGGCACGCAGACGGTCTTCCCCGCCCCCTGATACAGTCCGCCCTTGAGGAAATTCGGCAGGTGCAGGTTGGTCAATAGGGCTGCCCCCGCCTGTATCCAGCCCCGAAGGCGGGACAGGGCCTGTGATACATTTGAAAACTTCTTACCCAATGCCCACACACTCCAGACATAATTTGATGGCCTTGCTCAGTACTGTCGCCGCCTCGCCCCGCCAGACGCCGAAGCACAGCATGGCGGCTCCCGCCAGCAGCAGCGTGACTTGCGCCGCGGCCTTCTTCCTGTGACTCATTTTGATCATCCTTTCCTGTTTCTGCGGCCTATCATAGCACAGGCGGGTTAAAATCCCTGTTAAGAACGAAAATATAACACAAATCTTATCCGCCTCTGCTATAATAAGGGCGAAGAAACGAAAAGGAGGTCGTTTATGCATCTTTTGATTGTAGAGGACGAACGCGCCCTGTGCGAGACCATCGTCCGCAGCCTGCGGCGGCTGGCCTACAGCG
>CAMCSE010000010.1 GCA_945877515.1 uncultured Clostridia bacterium
GGGAATCTTCGGCAGCGATCGGCTCCCAGTCGAAGTAAACCGGCATCTCCAGCGCGCGGCCGTCCAGCTGTTCCAGCACATACCGAGCCTCCTCTCTGCCCTCCTCCGCCGTCAGCGCCTGTGAGAAGAAATACACGCCGGCGTCAAGTCCGGCATTATGCGCGCCCTCCAGATGGGCGTCAAACATCTCGTCCGGCTGCAGGACGCCCTTACCGTAACCCCGGTAGCCAAGGCGCAGAATGGCAAACTCCACGCCGTCCTGCGCCGCCTTTTGCCAATCCACATCCCCCTGGAACACCGACAGGTCGATGCCCCGCCGGGTGGCGAAGTCGCTGCCCTGATAGTAGGGATGTCCCTCCAGCGTAACGAACTGCCAGCGCCGCAGAGGGCTGACGGCAAAGTTCTCGTGGGGCGTCAGCCACACCATATTGGCCCCGTCGTTAACGTAGACCTGCCCCTCGTGGGGATCCGGCTCCTCTCGCTGCGCCG
This sequence comes from uncultured Clostridia bacterium, assembly GCA_945877515.1. Classification (GTDB taxonomy): domain Bacteria; phylum Bacillota; class Clostridia; order Oscillospirales; family Oscillospiraceae; genus Vescimonas. The sequence goes on from CAMCSE010000010.1 coordinate 490, forward strand.
CAGGCAGCAGTGAGCGGAACACCAGCACCGCCAGCACCACCACGATCCCCGCCGCCAGCACGATAGCCGCCATCAGCGGCAGGCGGCTCTTTCTGTGTCTCCTTCTTCCGGTCATAGTCTCCATTTCACTCTCCCGCAGCCAGCTGCGTCATGATCTGCCGGGCAAAATCCCGGGCGCGCTGCGCCTTTTCCGCATCCATGAAGGGTTCTCGGTAGCTCCTGTGCCGCTCTCCGTACAGGCCCAGCCAGCGAAGGCGGGCGTGCTTACAGGAGCGGCGCAGGCCCTCCTGCCATACGTCCGCCCCCTTCTCCACCTGATAGCCGCAGGTGGTAATGGCAGCCACCGCCTTCCCCTCCCACAGGGAGGGGCCGCGCTCCTCGCCGTAGTACTTGCACAGTGCGTAGATGCAGCGGTCCATGGCCGCCTTCAGCGGTGCGGTGCAGTACCAGTTATAGATGGGGCTGGCCAGCAGCAAAAGGTCACAGGAGAGAATATCGGCAAAAATCTCCGTCATATCATCGTCGATCACGCAGTTGGGGCCGCTCCAGTCCTGTTGGCAGCCACGGCAGGCCAGACAGGGCCGGATGGTCAGATCATACAGAGAATGGACCACAGAGGTGTGGCCCGCGGCGTGCCATGCCTCCAGAAATTCCGTCATCAGGGCACGGGTGTTGCTCTGTTCTCCCCGGGGGGATGCAAACAGTACACAGCATTTCATGGCATGTCCTCCTATATCCGCTCAAAGATGTGTATATCGAAGGCGGCGGTGGTGGTCAGCGTGTCCAGTGCCGCCAGCCGCTCCTTGCCTGCGCGGGGCGTTTTCCAGCAGTAGGGCGTCATGCCGAACAGCGCCTGAATATCCTCCTGACAGGACAGGGTAATGCTGCTTTTCTCATGCCGGATGGTCACATAGCGGAACCCCTCATAGGGGGTTTCCTTTGTTTCGTTGCGGTAAGGCCGGTCATACAGCACCTGCTTCATCTCCCACAGGTGCTCCTCCGCCGGCACCACGTAGAGAAAGTGTCCGCCGTGCTTCAGCACCCGCCGGAACTCGTCAATGGCCAGTGGGGAAAAGCAGTCCAACAGCAAATCAATGGTTTCATCCGCCACCGGCAGACGGTAAGCGCTGGCCACCGCCAGTTCCGCCTGCTTGGCCCGTTTGGCGGCCCGCCGCACCATCTCCTTGGAGATATCGATGCCCGCCGTCCGGGGCGCTTTCCCGGCGGCGGTCAGCGCCTCGCAGATAGCCGCGGTATAGTACCCCTCTCCGCAGCCCACGTCCAGCACGGCCGGTACGTCGGGCGTATAGGTCACAGCCAGGGCGCACAGGGCCTGCCGCAAAAAATCGTAATATCCTTTGGAAAGGAAGGCGCTGCGGGCAGCTGTCATGGCTTTGTCGTCGCCGGGGGCTTTGGAATGCCGCTGGTTTACCGGCAGCAGATAGGTATAGCCCTCCTTGGCGATATCATAGCAGTGGCCGCCGGGGCAGCGATACGTCCGTTCCCCTCTCACAAGCGGCCGGCCGCAGACGGGACAGCGGTAAAGGCTCATGGTTCCTTCCCCTCCGGTATCGTCACGTCATGGATCCATACCGGTTTGCGGCACCGCAGCATACACAGAGGCACTTTCAGGAGACTCTCCCCCTGAATGGCCGCGGCTACCCACCAATAGTTGCTGCCGTCACCCAGCACCAGTGCGAACAGTGCCGTCAGCGGCAGGGCAAACAGCCACTGGGGCAGCAGGTCCAGCGCCGCCGCCCAGCCCACGTCGCCGCCGGAACGCAGCACGCCGGTAACGGCGGAGATGGAGTAGGCGTGAAGCGGGATGGAGGCAAAGGACGTGACTGCCAGCGCCGTGGCAATGGCGGCAGGCCGGCCATACAGCTTAAACAGCGGGAAGATATAGGGCTGGAACACCAGCGGCACCAGCACCAGTGCCAGCGCCGCGATGGCAGATCCCAGCACCACCGTGAACTGCAGCAGGCAATGGCTCAGGGACATGACCTCCTCCTGGCTCTGCCCCTCACCGATGGCCTTGCCCACCATGACGGCGGTGGCGGCGCCCAGTCCGAAGCAGACCACAAGGAACAGCCTGCCCAGGTTCCCGGTAACGGCATAGGCCGCCAGGAAATCCACCGAAATAACGGTGTAACCCAGAACCACCGTCAGCATACTGTTGCCAAGCCCCCAAGCCACCTCGTTAAGGAGCACCGGCCAGGAATACTTGATGAACCGGCGGACCATCTCCCAGCCGGGGTGGCAGAGGGCCTTTATGCACAACGGCAGTTTTTTGCTGCGCAGGGCATAGACCAGACAAACGGCAAACTCCGCGATACGGGCGCACAGCGTGGCGATGGCCGCGCCCCGGATCCCCAGCATGGGGAAGCCCAGCTTGCCGTAGATCAGCAGATAGTTCAGTCCTGTGTTGAGCACCGTGGAAAATCCGAACAGCTTCATGCCGAAATTGGGATTCTCCACGCTGCGCTGGACGCTGACATAGATGGAGGAAAGCATATTGAACACATAGGAAAAGCCGATGATCTGCAAATAGGGCGCCCCCAGCACCGACAGCTCATGCTCATTGCTGAGCAGATCCATGATTGCCACCGGCCACAGCCACAGTGCCACCGCCAGCAGCAGGGAAAGCCCCGTGCCGATAAAGGAGGCCACGCCGATGGCCCGGCTGATGCTCTCGGTATCCCCTTTGCCCCAGTACTGACTGGCCAGGATCCCAAGACCGCTCTGGATGCCGAATACCAGAGAGATCAGCAAAAACACCGGCACGTTGGCGGTGGTTACCGCCGCCATGGGCGTGTTGCCCAGCCGGCTGACCATAAAGGTGTCGATGAGCCCCAGGGAAAAGGTAATGAGATTTTGCAGGGCAATGGGGCCGGTCAATCGAAAAAGTCGGGCGTAAAAAGCGCGGGGACGTCTCAGTTCTTGAAACATATCTTACCTCATAGCATAGAAAAACGTGTGTTTTTGTGCCGCAGCAGCGCTTCATACAGCGCGTCAATGTCGGCAAAGGTGGTCTCCGGGCCGAAGCTGACGCGCAGCACGCCGCCGGCGGTGCGCTTGTCAAGGCCCAGCGCCGTTACCACATGGCTCAGCTTGCCCCGGTGGCAGGCGCTGCCTGCCGACAGGCAGATGCCCTGTTCTCCCAGATCGGTCACGACGTTGGCGCTGGGATATCCCACCAGTGATACCATCAGGATATGGGGCGCTTCTCCCTGTCCCACGGTCACCAGACCGTCGAGGGACAGCAGCTTCTCCCGGCAGTAGGCTTTGATCTGGGCCATATGCGCCAGCTTTTCCTCCAGTCCCTCGCCCCGCAGCTGCGCCGCCTTGGCGAAGCCCGCGATCTGGGCGGTGGCCTCGGTGCCGGAACGGGTACCCTCCTCCTGACCGCCGCCGTGGAGCAGCGGGCGGATGTTGCGGACGGCAGGCCCCACATACAGCGCGCCGATGCCCTTGGGACCGCCGATCTTATGGGCGGAAAGGCTCATCATATCCACCCCCAGCACTCTGGGGTCGCAGGGCACCTTCATGAACCCCTGCACCGCATCGGTATGCAGCAGGGCGCGGCTGCGGCGTTCTTTCAGCAGCCGCGCGGTCTCCGCCACAGGAAACACGCATCCGGTCTCGTTGTTTACCAGCATCACGCTGACCACCGCCGTGTCATCCCGGAGGGCCTCCCCCACCTGCTGCACCGTAATATGGCCGGTCTTGTCGGGCTTGAGGTATGTCACCTCATACCCCTGCTGCTCCAGCGCGCGGCAGGTCTCCAGCACGGCGCTGTGCTCCACGCTGGTGGTGATGATGTGGCGGCCCACATGGCGGTTCTGCCACAGGGCGGCCTGAATGGCCCAGTTGTCGCTTTCCGTACCGCAGGAGGTAAAGTGCAGCTCCTTCGGCTGGCAGCCCACTGCCTTGGCGATAACGGCGCGACATCCCTCCACCAGCTTCTTGGCCTCCTGCCCCATAGGGTACTGGGAGGAGGGATTGCCGAACTGCTGCGTCAGCACACGGTACATTTCATCGGCCACCGGCTGCGGAATGGGCGTGGTGGCGGCGTGATCCAGATAAATCATAACGGTTTCCTCTCTATTTTTCGGCCGACAGGTCTTGTCATACCGGGCAGAATCAAGTATAATGAGGTATTATTTTGAAGCGCCTTTCTTGCGGCGCTGTGGTCCGTAATTTTTAATTATACTGTATCAAAAAGGAAAGTGCAAGATGCGCGTTGCGATTTACACCCTTGGCTGCAAGGTAAATCAATATGAAACGCAGGCCATGGAGCAGGAGCTTGTCCGCCGGGGCCACACGCTGGTGCCCTTCGACGCGGCGGCGGACGCCTATATCGTCAACACCTGCTCCGTCACCGCCGTCAGTGACAAAAAATCCCGTCAGATGATCCGCCGGTGCCGCAAGCTGAATGAGAACGCCGTGGTGGCCGCCTGCGGCTGCTATGTGCAGACCCATCCCGACGAGGCGGCGGGTCTGTCGCTGGATCTGATCGCCGGTACCGGCGACCGGATGGCCTTTCTGGACTTGCTGGAGCAGGCCGCCCACGAAAAGGATCCGGTGACGCTGCTGGACGATGCCCTGCGCCGCCGCCGTTTTGAGGTGCTTCCTGCCGGCGGCATGGCGGAGCGCACCCGGGCCATGCTGAAAATCGAGGACGGTTGCGTCAATTTCTGCACCTACTGCATCATCCCCTATGCCCGCGGGCCGGTGCGGTCGCTGCCCCTGGCCACCGCCGTGGCACAGACGGAACAGCTGCGGCAGGAAGGCTATCGGGAGCTGGTGCTGACCGGCATTGAGATCTCCAGCTGGGGCCATGACCTCAAGGGCGGCACCGGTCTCATTGACCTTCTGGAGGCCGTCAGCGCAGCGGCGGGCGATATGCGCCTGCGGCTGGGCAGCCTGGAGCCCCGCACCATCACCGAAGATTTCTGCCGCCGGGCTGCAAGGCTTCCCAACCTGTGTCCTCACTTCCACCTGTCGCTGCAGTCCGGCTGCGACGATACCCTCAGGCGCATGAACCGGAAATACAACACCGCCCGGTTCTATGGGTCAGTGGAACTGCTGCGGCAGTATTTCGACCATGTGGCCGTCACCACCGATCTCATCACAGGGTTTCCCGGCGAGACGGAGGAGGAATTTTCCCAAACACTGGCGTTTATCGAGAAATGCGGCTTTGCCGCCATGCATATCTTTCCCTACTCCATCCGGCCCGGCACCAAGGCGGCGGCAATGCCCCAGCTGACAGCGGCCGTGAAGGAGGAGCGGGCAGCCCGGGCGGCTCAGGTGGCGCACCGGATGCATCAGACGTATCTGGCAGGCTGCATCGGGAAAACGTATCCGGTGCTGTTTGAACAGGAAAAGGACGGCCATTACACCGGCCACGCACCCAATTACATGGAGGTGGCGGTCAAGAGCCATGGGCTTCACAATCAGGTTCGGGAGGTGACGATCACCGCATGCGATGGCGAGACATTATGGGGAGAGATCCAATGAAAGAGAACCACAATCACTTTTTTGCCTATATCGGCCGGATGCGGTTCATCAACCGCTGGGCGCTGATGCGCAACAGCTACACGGAAAACATTCAGGAGCACAGCCACATGACGGCGGTGCTGGCTCACGCGCTGGCGGTGATCCGCAATCAGTTCTTTGACGGCCGCGTGGACGAGGGACAGGTGGCGGTGGCGGCGCTGTACCACGATGCCGGAGAAATTCTCACCGGCGACATGCCCACCCCCATCAAGTACTACAACCCTGCCATTCGGGAGGCGTACCGTCAGGTGGAGCAGGTGGCGGTGGATAAGCTGCTGGGGATGCTGCCTGACGAGCTGCGGCCTACTTACAGCGCGGCGCTCTCCCCCGCAGCTTCTGAGATCCAGCAGCTGGTGAAGGCCGCCGACAAACTCAGCGCCTACATCAAGTGTCTGGAGGAGCTGAAGGCCGGCAATACCGAGTTCCGTCAGGCGGCGGAGCAGACCCGTTACGCGCTGGAGGACATGGAGCTGCCGGAAGTGGACTATTTCATGGAGCATTTCCTGCCGTCCTTCAAGCTGACGCTGGATGAATTGGAGTAAAAGGCCCTTCCGAAAGGATCACGGCGTCCGCGCCGTTTTCTCTGAGGGATTTTTTGACTGACATAAGAAGGAGTGACTGACATATGAAAGCAATCGTAACTGTGGTAGGCAAGGATCAGGTGGGCATCATCGCCGGTGTGTGCAACACGCTGGCCGATCGCCAGATCAACGTGCTGGACATCAGCCAGACCATTATGGAGGGCTATTTCACCATGATGATGGTGGTGGATCTGGCCGCCTGCAAAGCCCCCTTTGATGAGCTGCGCGCCATGCTGAAGGACTATGGCGAGAGCCGCACCCTGTCCATCCGCATCCAGCGGGAGGACATCTTCGACGCCATGCACAAGCTGTAAGAGGGTAATATCATGCTGAATCTGCAAAACATCTTCGACACCATTGACATGATCGACAAGCAGCATCTGGACATCCGTACCATTACCATGGGCATCTCCCTGCTGGACTGCGTCAGTGAGGATCCCAAGCGCTGCTGCGAGAAAATCTACGACAAGATTTGCCGCCGGGCAGAAAAGCTGGTGCAGACCGGCCGGGACATTGAAAGTGAGTTCGGCATCCCCATCGTCAACAAGCGCATCTCCGTCACGCCTGTGGCGCTGGTGGCAGGCAGCTGCGACACAGAGGACTACGTTCCCTTTGCGCTGACCCTTGACCGTGCCGGCAAGACCTGCGGCGTGGACTTCATCGGCGGCTATTCCGCACTGGTGCAGAAGGGCTTCCATAAGGGGGACGAACTGCTGCTTCGGGCCATTCCCCAGGCATTGGCACAGACTGATCTGGTGTGCTCCAGCGTCAATGTGGGCAGCACAAAGGCTGGCATCAATATGGACGCCGTGGCCCGGATGGGCCGCATCATCAAGGAAACGGCCCACCTGACCCGGGACGCCGACGGTCTTGGCTGTGCCAAGCTGGTGGTGTTCTGCAACGCTGTGGAGGACAACCCCTTTATGGCCGGCGCGTTCCACGGTGTGGGCGAGGCCGACAGCGTCATCAACGTGGGTGTTTCCGGCCCCGGCGTGGTGTATCACGCCCTGCAGAAGTGTAAAGGCGCGCCCTTTGACGTGGTGGCGGAGACCATCAAAAAAACCGCTTTCCAGATCACCCGCATGGGTCAGATGGTGGCCGCCGAGGCCTCCCGCCGTCTGGACACGCCTTTCGGTATTGTGGATCTGTCACTGGCCCCCACCCCGGCCATCGGCGACAGCGTAGCCCGTATTCTGGAGGAGATGGGCCTTGCCGTGTGCGGCACCCACGGCACCACGGCGGCGCTGGCGCTGCTGAACGACGCGGTGAAGAAAGGCGGTATCATGGCCTCCGGCCATGTGGGCGGCCTGTCCGGCGCCTTTATCCCCGTGTCAGAGGACGAGGGTATGATCGCCGCCGCCCAGTGCGGCACGCTGACCATCGACAAGCTGGAAGCCATGACCTGCGTATGCTCCGTGGGTCTGGACATGATCGCCGTGCCCGGCGATACCACCGCCGAGACCATTTCCGCCATCATTGCCGACGAGGCGGCGGTGGGCATGGTCAACAGCAAGACCACCGCCGTGCGCATCATTCCCGTGGAGGGCAAAACGGTGGGAGACATGGTGGAAATGGGCGGATTGCTGGGCAGTGCGCCGCTGATGCCGGTACACACCGCCTCCAGCGCTGCGTTTATCGCCCGGGGCGGCCGCATCCCCGCGCCGCTGCAAAGTCTGAAGAACTGAGGGATCGTCATGATACGACACGCCACCGAACATGATCTGCCCCGTGTCCTGGCCATCTACGATGCGGCGCGGCAGTTCATGCGGCGCAACGGCAATATGCGCCAATGGATCAACGGCTATCCCTCAGAGCCGCTGCTGCGGCAGGATGTTGCCGAGGGCAATCTGTATGTGATGGAGGATGATACCGGCATTTACGCCGTCTTTGCCTTTATCCTCGGTGACGACCCCACCTATGCGCACATCGATGGTTCATGGCGGGACACGGCCACGCCCTACGGCACGATCCACCGTATCGGCAGCGACGGCACCCACCGGGGCGTGCTGCACGAGTGTGTGGACTGGTGTGCCGGACGCATCCCCCATCTGCGGATCGACACCCACGCCGACAATCAGGTGATGCAGCGGTGCATCCTGCGGGAGGGCTTTTCCCACTGCGGCGTCATCTATGTGGCGGACGGCTCTCCCCGTGAGGCGTTTGAGCGGATCTAATAAAAGGCAGTTGATGGAAGCTTCCGTCAACTGCCTTTTTTGTTATTCGTCGATCTTCCCTCTGGCGTGCAGCACATCGTCGGCGGTGAGGGCCATCAGATCCTCCCGGGTCACCTGCTCCATTTTAGCCAGGCGGTTATTCTGCGCCACCAGAATATGCTCGAAGATGTTCCGCACACCGCGGGCATTACCAAAGCTGTCGCCGGCGGCGCTCTCCTCGGCAATATAGTCCCGCACCAACGGCTCGGCCTCCTCCGTCAGCACATAGCCCTTGCCGCAGCGCATTTTGAAAATGGCCATCATCTCGTCCACCGTGTAGTCGGGGAAGAACAAAAACCGGTTGAACCGGCTCTCAAGGCCGGGGTTGGAGTGAATAAACTTCTCCATCAGGTCGGTGTAGCCCGCCACGATCACCACCAGATCGTCCCGGTGGTCCTCCATGGCCTTCAGCACGGTATCGATGGCCTCCTGTCCGAAATCGTTTTCCGATTTTCCGTTGAGGGCGTAGGCTTCGTCGATGAACAGCACGCCGCCCATAGCCTTTTCGATGGCCTTCTGGGTCTTGAGGGCCGTCTGGCCCACATAGCCGGCCACCAGACCGCTGCGGTCTACCTCCACCAGCTGGCCCTTGCTGAGGATGCCCAGACTGCGGTAAATACGGGCCATCATGCGGGCCATCATGGTCTTTCCCGTGCCGGGATTACCGGTGAACACCATATGGAGCGACATGTCGGTAGTGGGCAGATCGTGCTCCCGGCGCAGTTTGTAGACCTGCACCATGTTAATGAGGCTGCGGACCTCGTCTTTTACCACGTCCAGACCGATATAGGTATCCAGTTCCGCCAGAAGGTCTTCCAGTTTTTCGGGAGGCGGTAATTCTTCCTCAGCCTCGCTCTCCTTCTGGCCGGTGGACACGGCGGCTTTCTTTTCGCTGCCTTTGCCCGCTGCTTCAGGCGCTTTGGGAGCGGCGGGGGACTGCGGCGCGGCAGGTGTGCCCCAGAAATCGCTGTTCATGCGCTTCATGCTGTTCTCCGTCATGGAGCGGATCACGTCCAGCTGCTGCAAAATGATCTTATCCTTCTGATCCATCTCTTCTGCCTCCTTAATGGGAGAGTGTTACATGGGCCATGGCCCGGAACAGCAGCGCCGCCACAAAGCCGGTCAGCGTACCGGTGAGGAGGGACACCGCCAGCAAAAACGGCAGATAGCCCAGCACCATGGTATTGCCCAGCGTAATAATGGCTGCCGCCATCTGGCCGATATTGTGGGCGGCGGCGCCGCCGATGGAAACGCCGTAAATGCTCAGCTTCCGGCAGTGCTTCAGTCCGATCATCACCAGCATGGCGCACAGTCCGCCCAGCATGGAAAACAGCAGCGCCGACACATTCCCGGCAAATAAGCTGCCCAGCCCGCACCGGGCAAACAGGATCACCAGCGCCGGGACGGCGCCCAGCTCGTACAAAGCGAACACCGTCACGATGTTGGTAAGGCCCAGCTTCACGCCGGGCAGAGGCACCACCAGCGACACGGGGAACAGGTTCTCCAGCGTACTCAGTCCCAGCGCCAGCGCCGTCAGCACGGCGCACAGGGCGAGATTCTTCGTCGTCCACTTCATGCCCGTCACCCCACGATCACGTCGGGGCCGTCATTGGCAGCGCCCTCCAGATGAATGATGATCTGGGCCGGCAGGCAGACGATAGACTGTCCCGCCCGGGTGATATGGCCGGTATGCACGCAGTCCTGCGTAGGGCAGTCGCTGTGGGACACCCACACACCATCACCGTCGGCATCAATCTGCAGCGTATAGCCGTTGCAGGTCACGGTGGTGCCGGAAAAATCCGACAATCTGACCCGTTCCGTCTCCTGTCCGCCGGCGGAGATGACCACCGTCGTTTCGCCGCTGCGCACCTTGGGCAGATAAAACCACAGGGCCACCGCCACCGCCAGCAGCGCCACCAGCGCCGCCACGATCACATCGTAGCGGTTCCATTTCAGTTCAGGCCGCGAGGGGTTGGTAGACATAGCCGCTTCCCTCCGTCTCGTCAAAGCAGTCCTTAAGGCCCGGCGTATACAGCACCCGTCCGTCCTCCGTCACCAGCACCATGTCAAAGGACGCCTGCCGCGCCCGCCAGAAGTCCACGGCGGCTTCCTCACCCATGACGTACAGGGCCGTGGAATAGGCGTCAGCCCGGGTACCCTGCCCATCTGCAGCGCCGTAGGTGATGACAGATACGCTTAACAGGTCGCTTACCGCCGGATAGCCGGTGGCGGGATCAATGATATGCTGATACACCGTCCCGTCCGGGCCGGTAAAGTTCCGCTGATAGCCGCCGGAGGTCACCACAAAGGCGTCCGACAGGTGCAGCGTACAGGCAAAAGCGTCCGTTTTCTGCGGATCCTGAATGGCTACCTTCCAGGGCTGTCCATCGGCGGTATCGCCGTGGACGTACACATTCCCTCCCAGGCTGGCAAAGCCGCCCGTAATGCCGCTGGCGGCAAACAGAGCCGCTACACAGTCGGAGGCGTAGCCCTTGGCGATGCCGCCCAGATCAATGGCGCAGCCCTCATCCAGAGAAGCCTCCGTACCTGCTGCGTGCACATGCTCTGTCCCCACCAGCGGCAGCAGTGCGTCGATCTCCTCCCGGGCGGGAACGCGGGGATGATCCGTGGTGATCCCCCACAGTTCCACCAGCGGGGCAATGGTCACATCAAAGGCGCCTCCGGTCTCCTCGCTGTACCGCAGGGCGCGGCGCAGCAGCTCCGCTGTGCCCTCATCCAGCACAGTGCTGCCATTGGCATTGAGCTGTGCCACATCGCTTGTTGCGATGGTGCGGCTGAGCTTCTGCTCCAGCGTATTGATCTCATTGGAGGATCGCTGCAATACGTCAAAGGCACCGTCTCCCACCGCCACCAGAGACATATAGGTGTCCATGGCGAAGATATCCAGCGCCTCGGTTTTGGGTGCGCCGCAGGCGGTCAGCGACAGGGCCAGCACCGCAGCCAGCAGCAGGCAGATCCAGCGTTTCACAGCTCCCGCCGCCCTTCCAGCGCACGCATCAGCGTGGCGTCATCGGCAAACTCCAGATGGCCGCCCACAGGGATGCCGTAGGCGAGGCGGGTCACCTTTACGCCGAAGGGCTTCAGCAGCCGGGCAATATACAGAGCCGTGGCCTCTCCCTCGGTGTCGGGGTTGGTGGCCATGATAACCTCCTGCATGTCCCCCTGTGCCACCCGATCCAGCAGCGATTTGATCTGCAGGTCGTCCGGTCCCACATGGTTCATGGGGGACAGCACGCCGTGGAGCACATGGTAATGGCCGTTAAATTCCCGTGACCGTTCGATGGCCAGCACATCCCGGGGATCGGCCACCACGCAGATGACCGTCTCGTCCCGTTTGGGGTCAGCGCAGATGGGGCACAAACCACCGGCCGTCAGATTGCGGCACACAGGGCACAGTGTCACGCTGCGCTTGGCATCCACGATGGCGTCGGCAAAGGTCTGGGCCTCCTCCATGGGCAGATTCAGCACATGGAAAGCCAACCGCTGGGCGGATTTGCCGCCGATACCGGGAAGCCGGGCAAACTGCTCCACCAGCTTTTCAAGGGGCGCGGGAAAGTATTCCATAGGGGTCAACCTCTCAATTCTTTGATGCGTGCGGAGATATCCGCCGCCTTATACACGGCACTGCCGGCCACCAACACGTTGGCGCCGGCATGGATGCACTGATGGCAGGTGTTGGCATCCACGCCGCCGTCCACCTCCAGCTCACACCCGGGGTTCATGGCGTCAAGATAACCGCGGATGGTCTGCACCTTGGGCATCATGTCGGCCATAAATTTCTGGCCGCCGAAGCCCGGCTCCACCGTCATCACCAGAATGATATCGCACTGGTCGATAAAGGGCAGCACGGCGCTGGCAGGGGTCTTGGGCTTCACCACCACGCCTGCTTTTTTCCCCTTGGCCCGGATCAGGCGCAGCGCCTCTTGGGTATTCTCCTCCGTATCCGCCTCCACATGGCAGGTGACGATATCCGCACCGGCGTCGCAGAACTGCTCCACATACCGCACGGGACGGTCGATCATCAGATGGACGTCCAGCGGCAGAGTCGTGGTAGGACGGATGGACTTGACCACCGGAATGCCGATGGTAATATTGGGTACAAACAGGCCGTCCATCACGTCCACATGGACGTAATCAGCGGTGGCAATCTTTTCAATATCCCGCTGCAAATTGGCGAAATCTGCCGACAGAATGGAGGGGGCGATCTTGATCATGGTGGACTCCTTTCACCGCACCGATCCCACCGGCGCGGCATATGATGCAGTAAGCGGCCAAACTCCGTGCCCTCCCGCAACATGCTTCCGCCCGGCGCGGTGATGCGGCCGCTTTTCAGATAGGGAGTCGGTGGGGCATTCCCTGCCGGCTCCCATTGTGTTAACTGAATTATTATAGCAATTTCCTCATTGGATTGCAATAAAGACTTGGGTTTCTCTCCGTCAATGTACACAAAATTTTGACCAATTTGTTAATTTTCCCGATGCACCCTTTACCTTTCAGGTATTTTCCGCTACAATAAATTATTGTGATCGTACACTCTAGGAAATCGAGGCGGAGTTATGAGTTTCTTTCAACGTCTGCGCAATGGATTGAGCCGGTTCATGTATGGCCGCAATGGAGCAGATCAGTTGGGGCTGTGCATCATCTGGACGGCCATCGTGCTGGACCTGATCAGTATGCTGGTAAAAAAGAACGGTATCATATCCAGCATTATCGGCCTTGTCACCACGGTGATGGTGCTGTGGGCGCTATTCCGGGTATTCTCCCGCAATCTGGAAAAGCGCCGGGCGGAGAACGCCGCCTTTTTGCAGAAGATCTGGTGGCCCATCAAGCGGAAGTTCAACAGCGGCAAGCAGCAGCGGATGGACAAGGAACACAAATACTTTACCTGCCCCAACTGCAAGACTGTGTGCCGTGTACCGGTGGGCAAGGGCAAGATCGTCATCACCTGCCCCAAGTGCAGACACGAGATTCGGGGAAAAAGCTGAAATCTGACACAAAAAATCTCCGGTATCCATCAGGATACCGGAGGTTTTTATGTTACAGTACCTTACTGAGGAAATCCTGCAGTCGCGGATCTTTCGGATGGTCGAACAGCTCGGCGGGAGCGCCCTCCTCGAGGATCTTACCGTCAGCCATGAACACCACCCGGTCGGCCACCTCACGGGCAAAGCCCATCTCATGGGTAACGACGGCCATGGTCATGCCCTCCTTGGCGAGGTCACGCATCAAATCCAGCACCTCGCCCACCATTTCAGGGTCAAGGGCGGAGGTCGGCTCGTCAAACAGCATGACCTCCGGGTCCATGGCCAGTGCACGGACAATGGCAATACGCTGCTTCTGGCCGCCGGAGAGCATGTTGGGATACTCATTGGCCTTATCGGCAAGGCCGATACGCTCCAGCAGCCCCATGGCCTGCTCCTTGGCCTGCTCGGCCGTTTTCTTCTTCAGGGTGACAGGTGCCATAGTGATGTTCTGCAGCACCGTTTTGTGGGGAAACAGGTTGAAGTGCTGGAACACCATGCCCATCTTCTGGCGGTGCAGGTCGATATCCACAGACTTGCTGGCCAGATCCACGCCATCAAAGAAGATCTCACCGGAGGTGGGCTGCTCCAACAGATTCAGGCTGCGCAGCAGCGTGGACTTACCGGAGCCGGAGGGTCCGATGATGGCCACTACCTCTCCCTTTTTGATCTCCAGATTGCAGTCATTCAGCGCATGAACGGTACCGTGATTGTACTCCTTCACCAGATGCTGCACGGAAATGAGAACATTATTGCTTGTCGCCACGACGCATCCTCCTTTCGATGGCCTCGATGGCTTTGGAGGCCGGGTAGTTGATACAGAAATACACCAGCGCCGCCATGGTATAGGGCGCCAGCGAGATGCCGGTGGAGCCGGCGATGGTCTTGGCGGCAAACATCATCTCCGCCATGCCCAGCACGGAGCAGATGGATGACTCCTTCACCATGGTGACCACCTCGTTCGCCAGGGCAGGCAGCACGTTTTTGATGGCCTGGGGCAGCACCACCAGACGCATGGACTGCCAGCGGGACAGGCCCAGCGAGCGGGCGGCCTCCGTCTGTCCTTGATCCACCGCCAGGATACCGGCACGGAAGATCTCCGCCACATAGGCCGAGCTGTTCAGGGCCAACGCCACCACACCGGGTATGAACCGGCTGATATCCACAAAGCCGAACAGCGTGATGCGGGGCAGGGAGATGGCATAAAACAGGCCGTAATAGATAATGGACAGCTGTACCAGCATGGGGGTGGAGCGGAACACTGCAATGTACGCACCCGCCAGCCACTTAATGGGCTTATTCTTGCTCAGACGCATCAGGGCCAGCAACAGTGCCGGGATCACGGCCAGCAGCACTGAAACGATGGCCAGCAGCAGCGTATACTCGATGCCGCGGATAAAGGCGGTGCCGTATTTGGGAAAGAATGAAAAATTAAAGAAATCGGACGGGCGCATGCTCTCAAACAGGCTGCTCCACCACATGGCGTCAGGCTCCTTTCATAGCGCGCGAAGGTGCAAAGCCGCTTTCACGGCTTTGCACCACGCGACAGGTAGGGTAAGTAGTTGGGCGTTGTTAATCAGTCGGCGGTGACTTCCACGGCCACGTCGGCCAGCTTGTCAGCATCCGCGATGAAGGTCTCGATCTTGTTCTCCTCCGTCATCTTGGCGATGGCGGCGTTGATGCCATCCAGCAGGCCCTTGGGGTCGCCCTTGGCAACAGCGATGCAGTAGGGAGAAGCCTGACCCAGCTCGGCGGAAGCGTCAGCAATCACCAGATCGGGGTTGGAGGCAGCATACTGCTGGGCCACACCGCCGTCTACCAGAATGGCATCCACCTTGTCATACACCAGTTCGTTGACCAGATCCAGCACGGACTGCAGTGCCACAGGGTTGGCGCCCTCAATGGTGCCCACCATTTCCAGCTTGGTGGTGGCGGTCTGCGCACCGATGGATTTGCCGTTGAAGTCCGCCAGTGTCTTATAGGCGTCGGCCTTGTCAGCCTTCACCAGCAGTGCGGGAGGCACGTCAGTATAGTAGGGATCGGAGAAGTCAGCGTTTTGCAGACGGTCGGGCGTGGCCTCCATAGCGGACAGCACCATGTCGAAATCGCCCTTGTCCAGAGAGGTCAGCAGGTAATCGAAGCCCATGTTCTCCACCTTCAGGGTCAGGCCCAGCTCATCGGCGATGTACTGCGCCACGGAGATATCAATACCGCCGTAGACCATTTCGCCGCTCTCATCGGGATACATGAACTCAAAGGGAGCGTAGTCGGCGCTGACGCCCACCACCAGTTCCTTCTTGGTCTCGGAATCCTGCGTGTCGCCGTCAGTATTAGCGTCGTTGTTTGCGGTACCGCCGCAGGCCACCAGGCTCAGCGCCATCAGCATGGCCAGCATCAATGCGATCAACTTTTTCATCTTTTTTCATTTCCTTTCATATGATCATTTGATACGACCGCTCCGGCCTTCCTATACCGGAGTCGGAAGATATGCCAGTTTGTCAGCTCCTGCTGACAGTGGATACTATACACCCAATATGCATATAAGTCAACCTCTTTTTGCATATTTTTTCATTTCTTCTCTCACTTTTGGTTGTTTTGTCTCTTTTACTTCAAAAATACCGTCTGGAATGCAGCAAATTGCATACATATCCTTACGCATAAATGAATATTTATGCGTATATACTGAAACTCCTCCCCACTTGGAAAAATAGAATATCACAAAGGATTGCACATTTTGCTTATTTCATGATACAATAGCGGCAAAAAATGCGAGGAGCGATTTGTGTGGAACCACTGACTTATGAAAAGCGCGGCTATTTAAACGAGAACTTTCGCCTGTTCCATCTGGCCGACGGGAAGCATCAGGAGATCGCCTACCACTACCACACCTTCCACAAGATCATCATTCTTCTGGCCGGCCGGGCCGATTATGCTATCGAAGGTGAACGGTATGCCCTGCAGCCGGGAGATTATGTGTTGGTGGGCCGGGGCAGCATCCACAAACCCATCGTGGAGCGCAGCGATTTCTATGAACGGGCGATCCTGTATATCTCGCCGGACTATTTGCAAAAACTGCGGTGCGATGACAGCGATCTGGAAACGTGCTTCCACAAGGCACAGGAGGATTTCCGCTACGTCTACCACACCGGCAGCGGCGACCGGATACGGGAGCTGTTCACCCTGCTGGAGCAATCCCAACAGGAGGAAGGCTTCGGTGCGTCGCTGCTGCGACAGGCGCTGTTTACGCAGCTGATGGTAGAGGTGAACCGTATCTCGTTGGCAGGCGACACCGTCAGCGCTGCTGCCGGCGACAGCAAGGTGGTGGCTATCCTGCAATACCTGAACGCCCATCTGACGGAAGGCCTGACCATCGACGAACTGGCAGCCCGGTTCTACATCAGCAAGTACCACATGATGCGCCGGTTCCGGGAGGAGACCGGCTACACCATACACAACTATGTCACGGAAAAGCGTTTGCTGCTGGCGCAGCAATTTCTGGAACAGGGCATCACCCCGGGAGAAGCGGCGCTGCGCTGCGGCTATCAGGAATACTCCACCTTTGCCCGGGCTTATAAAAAGCAATTCGGCCATACCCCCTCCGCAAAATAGCATGATTTGCTATGTATAAAGGCATTTTTTCCGATTTACATTTGAAAAAATGCTTATATAATGGTACCAGTCATCATCGTGTGAGAGATTGAGGAGGACTGACATGAAGAAATTTCTGAAAAATTACTGGTTTATCCTGTGCATGCTGACCGGCATTGTGGCCGGCTGTCTCGTAGGCTGGCTGGCGCCGGGCTTCGGCGGAAAGATCGAATTCCTGGGCACGCTGTTCATCAATCTGATGTTCTGCGTGGTGGTGCCCATGGTGTTCTGCTCCATCGCCTCCGCCATCGCCAACATGAAAAGTGTCAAGCGGGCCGGCAAGATCATGGGCGTCACCGTAGCCACCTTCCTGGTCACTGCCGCTATCGCCGGTGTGCTGACCTACATCGTCTGCCGTCTTATCCCGCTGGTGGACGGCCAGTATACCGTTGTGGAGGGCGAGGTCGGCGAAGTGCTGGGCTTCGGCGATATGATCGTCAACTTCTTTACCAAGCCTGACTTCTGTGAGCTGCTGAGCCGCCGGGCTATTCTGCCCCTGATCGTGGCGGCCATTCTGTTTGGCTTCGGCATCCAGATGTCCGGTGGCCCCGAGACCAGGACCGCCAAGCTGCTGGAGGACATCACCAACTGCATCATGAAAACGGTGAAGATCATCACCTACTATGCTCCCATCGGTTTCTTCGGCTTCTTTGCCAATCTGGTGGCGGTGTACGGTCCTGAACTGGTAAAGGATTACAGCCGCACGCTTATCATCTATTACGTCATGAGCTTTGCCTATCTGTTCATCTTCTTCCCCCTCTACGCCCGGTTCGGCGGCGGCAAGGGCGGCGCAAAGCTGATGTTCTCCAAGCTGTTCCGCCCGGCGGCAGTGTCCTTCGGCACCTGCTCCTCCGTGGCCACCATTCCCACCAACATGGAAGTGGCGGAGGAATCCGGCATCAGTAAGGATGTGTCCGACATCGTGCTGCCGCTGGGCGCCACCATGCACATGGACGGCTCCGCCATGTCCGCCATTATCAAGGTAGCGTTCCTGTTCGGCATCTTCGGCATGGACTTCTCCACCGGCAAAGCCATTCTGGCCATTATCGTGGCGGTGTTCTCTTCCGTGGCCATGAGCGGCATTCCCGGCGGCGGCGGCACCGGCGAGCTGGTGATCTGCACCATCTTCTTCCCCGACCAGCTGGCTGTTGCCTATCCCATTGCGCTGGCCATCGGCAATCTGGTGGATCCCCCCGCCACCATGGTCAACGCCGCCGGCGACTATGTGGTGTCCTTCATTGTGTCCCGCTATGTGGACGGCAAGGATTGGCTGCAGAAAAAACTGAACGTCGGAAAGCAAAACATCGAAAACAAATAACCTCTCCTATTGCTCATACAGAAAGCAGGGTGCCCCAACAGGATACCCTGCTTTCTGTTTCTTACCGCACGAAAAAGGACGCCTTGCGGCGTCCTTTCTTCTCTTGACGCGTTATGCTTTTCTTATACGCGCTTCCACTTGGCGCCGCCGGGCACGTCGGTAACCTCGATGCCCTGGGCCTTCAGTTCATCGCGGATGCGGTCGGCCTCGGCAAAGTTCTTGGCCTTCTTGGCGTCGGCACGGTCACGGATCAGCTGCTCGATGGCGGCGTCCTCCTCACCGGACTCGCTGATGACGGTAAAGCCGCCGGCTGCCGGTGCGGCCGCTGCCTGCTTGCTGCGCAGCTCCGCCGCCTTCTCCAGCAGCTTCAGCCCCAGCACGCTGTCAAAGCTGTCCAGCAGAGCCAGCTTGGTCTTGTCGTTGGTCTTGGCCTTCAGTACGTCGTACAGCACCGTCACGCCCATGGAGGTATTCAGGTCGTTTTCCATGGCCTTCATGAACTTGGCCTTGTACTCGTCGAATACCGTCTGCTCCACATCGCCCTCGTCCTTCAGGGCGGCGATCTTGGTCAGCAGCTTGTTGAAGGCCACGGTGGCGTTGTCCAGATTCTCCCAGCTGAACAGCAGGCCCTTGCGGTAGTGGCTCTGCAGGCAGAAGAAACGGTAGGCCAGCGGATCGTAGCCCTTGTTCTCCAGCAGGGAGACCGTCAGGAACTCACCCTTGGACTTGGACATCTTGCCGTCGTTGGTGTTCAGATGCGCCACATGGAACCACTGAGGGCACCAGGGATGGCCCAGGTAGCTCTCGGACTGGGCGATCTCGTTGGTGTGGTGGGGGAAGGCGTTGTCCACGCCACCGCAGTGGAGATCCAGGTACTCGCCGTTGAACTTCATGGAGATGCCGGAGCACTCGATGTGCCAGCCGGGATAGCCCTCACCCCAGGGGGAATCCCATTTCAACGCCTGATCCTCAAACTTGGACTTGGTGAACCACAGCACAAAGTCGTTCTTATTGCGCTTGTTGGTGTCCTCCTCCACGCCCTCACGGACGCCCACCGCCAGATCTTCCTCGTTGTGGTCGTTGAAGATATAGTAGCGCTCCAGCTTGCTGGTATCGAAGTAGATGTTGCCGCCGGCCTGATAGGCGTAGCCGGTATCCAGCAGCTTGGTGATGATCTTAATATAGTCATCGATCAGGCCGGTGGCGGGCTGCACGATATCGGGCCGCTTGATGTTCAGCTTGCGGCAGTCGTCGAAAAAGGCGTCAGTATAGAACTGGGCGATCTCCATGACGGTCTTGTGCTCCCGCTTGGCGCCCTTGAGCATCTTGTCCTCGCCCTCATCGGCGTCGGAGGTCAGGTGGCCCACGTCGGTGATGTTCATAACGCGGTTCACGTCGTAGCCGGCATAGCGGAGATACTTCTCCAGCACGTCCTCCATAATGTAGGAGCGCAGGTTGCCGATGTGGGCAAAGTGATACACCGTGGGGCCGCAGGTATACATCTCCACATGGCCCGGTGTATGGGTGACAAATTCACCCTTCTTATGGGTGGCGGAATTATACAGATACATGGTCATTCTCCTTTATATATGCTTAAATTGATTCTTGGAAAGTAAAAAACGCCTCTCAGACAGGATCTGTCTGAGAGGCGAAAGAGACTTCGCGGTTCCACTCTCGTTTATCACTCAAGTTCAGCCGATGACGGCGGCTGGCCGGTGGGCATCTGCATCCCACGCGCTCCCGGACGCACTTTCTGCCTGCAGCGGGTAAAGGGGCTTTCAGCCGGTGGCCCCTTCTCTCTTGCCCCGTGGGATGGACATACTCTTTCCGATCGTCGCGCTGTTTACTTGTAGCGTTTATTGTAACAGGCTTTTGCGGCGGTGTCAAGCTTCTTTGCTCTCCTTGAACACATCCGCGTTCTTGATGAAATACTCCGCGCCGGAGTAGACGGTGGTCACCAGAATGATGACCTGGCAAACGATGTTCAGCCAATGGGGAATCCCGAACAGGATCAGGCAGATGCACACCATGGTGCTGGCGGTCTTGATCTTGCCGGACCATGCGGCGGCAATGACACGGCCCTTTTCCACGGCCACAAGACGCATGCCGGACACGGCAAACTCCCGCACCAGCACGACCGCCAGGATCCACGCCAGCATATCCCCCTGTTCCACGAAGCAGCACAGGGCCGCCATCACCAGGCACTTATCCGCCAGCGGATCCATGAACTTGCCGAAATCGGAAACCTGGTGATAGTGCCGGGCGATATAGCCGTCGGCAAAATCCGTCAGGCAGGCCACGATATACACCGCCAACGCCCAATAGCGGCTGCCGGGAAAATCCACATACATCAGCACCAGAAATACCGGGATCATCAGCACCCGGCCAATGGTCAGATAATTCGCCATATTTTTCGGCATAATTCATTCCTCCCTTTCGCCCACCAGCTCGCCGTCCATGGCGCCGGTAATGCACACCATCACGAACTCGCCGGGATCCACATCGGCGTCGCTGGTGAAATAGATATGTCCGTCGATATCGGGGCTTTCCGCGTAGCTGCGGCCCATATACTGCATGGACTGGGGATCAAAGCCCTCGCACAGCACCTCCACCAGATCGCCCATACGGTTTTCGTTGAAATCGTCCATAATGCGGGACTGCACGTCCACCACCAGCTCGGCACGGCGCTCCGCCTCGGCGGTGTCCACCCGCTCCGGCATCTCCGCCGCGGCGGTGCCCTCCTCCGGAGAGTAGGGGAACACGCCGGCCCGCTCAATGCGCACCTCACGCAAAAAGGCGCACAGTTCGTCGAAGGCAGCCTCATCCTCGTAGGGCAGGCCGGTGATCAGGCTGGTTCGCAGCACCACGCCGGGGATCTTTTCCCGCAGCGCTTTCAGCAGCGCCGTCAGCTCCGCCTTGTCGCCCCGGCGGCGCATGGCCTTCAGTACCCGGTCGTTGCAGTGCTGGATGGGAATATCCAGATATTTCAGGATCTTCGGCTCCTCCGCGATGGTGTCCAGCAGCTCCGGTGTAAACTCATCGGGATAGAGATAGTGCAGGCGCACCCAGTGGAAGTCCAGTTTGCACAGCTCACGCAGCAGCGCCGCCAGCTTCCGCTCGCCGTACAGATCCAGTCCGTAGCGGGTGATATCCTGGGCGATGACAATGATCTCCTTGACGCCGGCATCCGCCAGCTTTTTGGCCTCCGCCAGCACGTCCTCCATGCGGCGGCTGCGGTAGCGGCCCCGCAGGGAGGGGATCACACAGAAGGCGCAGCGGTTGTCGCAGCCCTCGGCAATGCGCAGAAAGGCGTAGTACCGGGGTGTGGTCAGCACCCGCTCCAGCTCCTCCACCGGTTCATTGATGCTGTCAAAATACCGGGGCGTTTCGCCGTCGGCCAACGCGCGGAGCGCCTCCACGATACGGCTGTAGCTGCCGGTGCCCATGACGCCGTCCACCTCCGGCAATTCCTCCGTCAGCTGCTGCTGATAGCGCTGGGACAGGCAGCCGGCCACCAGGATCTTGCCTACAAGCCCCTCTTCTTTCAGGTTTGCCACCGCCAGAATGGTGTCGATGGCCTCCTCCTTGGCGCTGTCAATAAAGCCGCAGGTGTTGATGACCACCACGTCCGCGCCGGACTGTTCGTCCTGCAGGGTGATACCCGCATCACGGCACAGGGCCATCATCTGCTCGGTATTCACCAGATTCTTGGCGCAGCCCAGTGAGATAAAGGAGACTTTCATACGTTCCCTCGTTTCTATTCGTCTATTTCCTCTCCCAGCCGGTTCAGGGCCGGGCGGATATCGTTCCAGGAAAAACCCCGCCGCAGCAGCGCATCGCTGAGTTTTTTCAGCGTGGTGCGGTCGGGCGTTCTGCCTTTGAGTTTACTTTGCAGGAATTTCTCAATAGCGGCGGTGCTGTCAGGCAGCTGCGCCAGCGCACTGTCCCACAGCTCACGGGGAATGCCCCGTTTTTGCAGCTCCTGCCGGACGCGGCCCGGTCCGTATCCGCCGGCGGCGTAATGCCGGGCCACAGCCCCCGCATAGGCCGCGTCATCCACCGCCCCCAGCGATTCCAGCCAGTCCACCGCCTCGGCGGCGGTGTCAGGGGCGACCCCTTTACGGCCCAGCCGTTCGGCCAGTTCCTTCCGGGACATCATCCGGCCTGACGCCAGCCGGGCCGCCGCGGCACGGCCCTGTGACCGCTTGCCCGCATTTTGTAATTGTACCACAACCTCAGGGGGTAAGTCCATACCCCTATATAAACCAAATTGCAGGAGCTCGTTCCGGGTGATCCGGAGGGGGTCGCCCTCCTCCAGATACACCAGCACGCGCTCCTGTACATGTTTGGATTTTTCGATCCTTACGATCTTCATTCGTCGCTGTCGTCAAAATCGTCGGCGGACACGTCCACAGCCCGGCCTGCCGCCCGGGCGGCGATCTTGGACTGATTGCCCATCAGCTTATGGAAGTTCTCCCGCACGGCCCTTTCCAGTTCCTCGGCAGCGGCGGGATTCTGGCGGAAATACTCCTTGGCGGCATCCTTGCCCTGACCCAGACGCACCTCGCCCATGCTGAACCAGGAGCCGCTCTTCTGCACCAGATCCAGTCTGACGCCCAGATCGATCAGCTCGCTGAGCTTGCTGATGCCCTCGCCGTACATGATGTCGAACTCCGCCTCACGGAAGGGAGGCGCCACCTTGTTTTTGACCACCTTGGCCCGGACATGGTTGCCCACCACCTCACCGCCGGCCTTCAGCGTTTCCACCCGGCGCACGTCGATGCGGACAGAGGCGTAGAACTTCAGGGCACGGCCGCCGGTGGTGACCTCCGGGTTGCCGTACATGACGCCCACCTTCTCACGCAGCTGGTTGATGAAGATGACGATGGTATTGGTCTTGTTGATGATGCCGGTCAGCTTCCGCAGCGCCTGACTCATCAGCCGGGCATGGAGGCCCACGAAGCTGTCGCCCATTTCGCCCTCGATCTCGGCGCGGGGCACCAGAGCCGCCACGGAGTCCACCACCACCACGTCAATGGCGCCGCTGCGCACCAGTGCCTCGGTGATCTCCAGCGCCTGCTCGCCGGTATCCGGCTGGGAGATCAGCATGTCCTCCACATTGACCCCCAACGCCTTGGCGTAGGTGGGATCCAGCGCGTGCTCGGCATCCACGAAAGCCACCTCGCCGCCCTGCTTCTGGGCCTCTGCCAGCACATGGAGCGCCAGCGTAGTCTTGCCGGAGGATTCCGGGCCGTAGATCTCCACTACACGGCCCCGGGGCAGGCCCCCGATCCCCAACGCCAGATCCAGCGCCAGCGAGCCGGTGGGGATCGCCTCCACATTGGCCACGTTGCCGTCACCATAACGCATGATAGAGCCCTTGCCATACATCTTCTCAATTTGCTGCATGGCGGTCTCGATTGCCTTTTTCTTGTCGGGGTTGACGGCGGCTGCCGCCGTTTCCTTCTTCGCTGCCATGGGGTCTCCTCCTTTTATCTCTCCGTCATTCAACTGTCAAACACACTGTCATGGAGCGTACCGTACACTACCCGGGGGATTCCCGCCGTGTCCGGTACGATCTCAATATCGCCGAAGCCCTGTCCGCGCATGATCCGCAGTACGGCGTCCGCCTGACCGATACCCACCTCGAAATACAGGCGGCTGCCGGGGTGCAGCACGGTGCGCCATTTCTCACTGATCGCCCGGTAGAAGTCCAGACCGTCCTCTCCGCCCCGCAGCGCTGTCAGCGGTTCGTACTCCCGCACGGACACATCCAGTCCGGCAATGTCGCCGTCAGGGATATAGGGCGGGTTGCTGACAATACAGTCAAATTCCCCGAAGCGGGGCGGCGGTCCGGCAAGGGCATCCACTTGCCAGGGCAGCACCTGCGCCGTCAGGCCGCTGCGGCGAATGTTCTGGCGGCATACACGCAGCGCATTCTCCATCAGCTCACCCAGCACCACATGGCTGCCGGGGCAGAACTTTGCCACCGCCAGTCCTACGCAGCCACTGCCGGCGCACAGATCCAGTATCCGCGGCTCCGCCAGCGTCTTTACGAAATCCGTGGCTTGCTCCGCCAGCACCTCCGTATCGGCGCGGGGGATCAGCACGCTTTCGTTGATGTCCAGATCCATGCCGCAGAAGGACCACTCGCCGATGAGATAGGCCAGCGGCTCTCCGGCCAGATGGCGCCGCATCAGTTCGCGGGCGCGCCGCTCCACCTCCTGCGGCACATACAGCCGTCCGTCCCGCAGCAGCTCCTGCCGCGTCTTGCCGGCGGCAAAGGCCACCAATTCGCGGGCTTCCAGCGTGGCCGCGTCAATGCCGGCGCGGTGGAGTTCCTGCCGGATATCCATATACAAATTGTTATATGTTGTCGCCATAATACGTTTTGTTGTCAGTATCTGTCGTCAAAGAAGTTGTTTTGCCGGATTTCTTACCACTTATCCTTGCCTTTTTCCTTCGGCAGCACCAGCTTCACGGCCTCGATGGCCACCTCCAGCATGGAGTCATCCGGTTCATTGGTGGTAAAATTCTGCATCCACATGCCGGGAGCGGACAGAATACGGGTCAGCTTATTATCGTGAGCGCCCACAGCGCGGTTGAACTCGTAGGTGATGCCCACCACCGGAACCAGCAGCAGCAGCTTGACGCCGATGCGCACCCAGATATTCTGCCAGTTGATATAGGGAAACACAAGGCTGGACACCAGAATGGACACGATGATCACCACAAACAGAAAGCTGGTGCCGCAGCGGGGATGGTGCATGGGCTGGATGCGGACATTCTCCACCGTCAAGGGCAGTCCTGCCTCATAGCAGAAGATCGTCTTATGCTCCGCGCCGTGGTAGCAGAACACCCGGCGCACGTCCTTCTGCCTGGAGCACAGGATCAGATACGCCAAGAAGATCAGCACCTTCACCACGCCCTCAATCAGATTGTGCACTGCGGCACTCTGGGCATGGAACAGTCCGGCGATAAAGGTGGGCAGCAGCAGGAACAGCACCAGCGTCAAGCCCAGCGACAGCACCACGGAAAAGGCCACCAGCACATTCTGCAGCTTTTCCGCCGGGACGTGCTTTTCCAGCCACTGATCCAGCTTACCGGGCTGAGCGTTCTCATCGTCAGGAAAGTAATCTGCCGAGAACATCAGCGCTTTGACGCCGGTGATGATGGAGCTCAAAAATGTGGCCGCACCGCGAATGACAGGCCAGCCCAGAATAGGGTATTTATCCTTGATGAATTTCCGCTCCGTCACCTTCGTCACCAGCCCCTCCGGGGAACGGACCACGATCGCGTCCTTTTCCGGCCCCCGCATAAGGATCCCCTCGATCAATGCCTGGCCGCCGATGGTGGTGCGGAATGTACCTTCTTTTTTCTCTGCCATGGGAATTTCCTTTCTTATAGGACAAGTATAGCACACTTTTTCGAAAATGCAACACCTGTTCGATTACTTTTTCTCTTTTTCATGCAAAAGCCGGTGGGATGTGATGGGCAGCCGCAGCGTGACGATGCAGCCGCCGCCCTTGGCGTTGCCGATGGTCATCGTCCCGTTGTGGAGACGGATGATCTCGTCGCACACTGCAAGGCCGATGCCGCTGCCCCGGGCCTTGGAAGCGCCCTTGTAGAACTTTTCCTTCACATGGGGCAGATCCTCGTCAGGGATGCCGGGGCCATAGTCCCGGATGGTGATGATATAATGGTTGCCCTTGCGGTTGAGCCGGGCCTCGATACGCTTGCCAGAACCGCCGTGCTTGGCGGCGTTGTCCAGCACATTACAGAACACCTGCTTGAGCCGCTCGGCGTCTGCCGTGATGGTCTCGTCATATACGCCGCCGCTGTGGTACTCCAGCGTAATGCCCTGCTGCTTGAAGATCTCATGATAAGTATACACGGCATCCTCAAATTCCGCCTGCAGATCCACCTGTTCCAGATGCAGCGCAAAGCGCCCGTCGGACATTTTGGAGAAATCCAGCAGCTCCTCCACCATATTGGTCAGGCGGCCGGATTCCTTCACGATAATGCTCAACCCACGACGCAGGGCCTCCGGGTCATTGCCATCGTCGGAAAGCAATGTCTCGCCCCAACCATTGATGGCCGTCAGAGGCGTGCGCAGCTCGTGGGACACAGAGGAGATAAATTCCGATTGCAGCTTCTCATTCTCGCCGATCTTCATGGACATGTCGTTGATGTTGTCCACCAGTTCGCCCATTTCATCGGCATAACGGTTGGGGATCTGGAAGCCGTAGCTGCCGCCGGAGATCTGCTTGGCCGCCTCACTGACGGCAGAGATCGGCGCCACCACATTGTTGATCAGCAGCAGGCTGGAGATGATGATCACAAAGATCACCGCCGCCATGATCGCCAGAATAATCAGCACCGTCAGCAGCACCTGACTGTCCAGATTCCGGGTGGCGGTAACAAAGCGCATAACGCCCACCACCCGTCCGTTGAACTTCAGCAGGCCGGAGGCGGCAATGATCTTCTCGCCGGTAGCAGGATCCGTTCCCCGGAAGCTGCTGACTTTACCGCTGCTGATCGCGTCGGTCACATCCTTTGTCCCGGGAACGGAACCGGTCATCAGGCTGCGGGTGGAGACCTCTACCTGGCCGCTTCTGTCAATGAATTGCAGCTCAATGGTATCGCTGTCCTCAAAACTGTTGGCGTAGAGCGTAGCACTGCGGTAGTACTCGTCGTAGCTGGTCATAGCATAGGTGTTGAAATACTCCGTGCCAGCGTTGGCCTTGGCCTCCAGCGCACTGAGGGCACTGGAGTAATAGTTACTGCCCAGTGCGATAGAAACCATCGCCGCAATCAGCACCAGGATGGTGATAGCGGGAAGAATACTGCTGATAAACCAGCGGCGACGCAGGCCGATGGCACGTTTTGGCTGCTTTGACACGGTCACCCTTCCTTTCCCGCTGAACTGGCCTGAAATTGCGGAAGCGTTCATTCGCCCCACTTATAGCCGAACCCCCACACGGTGGTGATATAAGTGGGGTTAGCGGTATCATCCTCGATCTTCAGCCGCAGACGGCGGATATTCACATCCACGATCTTCAGTTCACCAAAATAGTCGTGGCCCCATACGGTATCCAATATTTCCTCCCGGCTGAGGGCCTTGCCGGGGTTTTTCATAAACAGCTTCATCAGGCTGTATTCCACCTGTGTCAGCTTCACCCGCTCCCCATTCTTTTCCAGTGTACGGTTGCGCAGATTCAGCGTAAAGGGTGGGCTGACCAGCTCGCCGGCCTTTTCCTCCGGCTCAGCGCCGCCGCTGCGGCGCATCAGTGCATCCACCCGGGCCGTCAGTTCGGCGGGAGAAAATGGCTTGGTCACATAGTCGTCCGCGCCGGTCATCAGCCCCGTTACCTTGTCCATCTCCTGGGAACGGGCCGTCAGCATGATGATGCCGATATTGGCGTCATTGGCCCGCAGACGGCGGCACACCTCAAATCCGTCTATACCAGGCAGCATCACGTCCAGCAGCGCCACGCGGATATCCCGCTGGGCTTTCAGCTTTTCCAGTGCTTCCTCGCCGCTCTCCGCCTCCACCACCTCATAGCCGGCACGGCGCAGATTGATAACGATAAAGCCACGGATATTGGCCTCATCCTCCAATACCAGTACCTTCTTCATATGTCCTCCTTTTCCGTTCCGATCCCTCAGCTGTTGGAGGGCCGCCATGCGGTCACCGCCATTCGGAAGTTGTCTTTCAACGTCTGCACGTCCATGCCGTACCATACGGCATCGGCATACAGTTCGGCAGCATAGATAGTGCCTGGCTGCCGCCGCAGCAGGAACCTCTCTCCCATGACAGCTCGGTTTTCCCGGCTGTCGTTGGTAATAGTATATAAGGACAACACCGCTTTCTCATCCACATAAATGGTGACCTGATTCTCACCTGCCACCGTTTCTACAGACTCAGCACTGACTCTTCCCCGCCAGCTGTTTGGCATCAGGAAATACCAGCCGCCGCTTTGGCAATGGTACGCTTGTGCCACGATACTGCTGCGACCTGTGCGGTTATACTGCACCCAATACGTCAAGGTGTCGTTTCCGGCACTCCATTCATCGGGACACGGCACCTCAGTCACACCGTCGTCATTCATATCCTGCGGGATGAGCTGCCGGTAGGAATAGATCACCGTAGTCTTTCCGGTGGCCTCATCCA
This sequence comes from uncultured Clostridia bacterium, assembly GCA_945877515.1. Taxonomy (GTDB): domain Bacteria; phylum Bacillota; class Clostridia; order Oscillospirales; family Oscillospiraceae; genus Vescimonas. The sequence goes on from CAMCSE010000010.1 coordinate 29,025, forward strand.
TCGTCAAATTGGTAACGCCGCTGAGGGCATCCCAAGTCAGGATATCTGTCACCGCCTTGCCGCTGTCGTTGATGCCGGTGACAAACAGCGCCGCTTTCTTCCCCATCAGCATTCCCTTGACCACGCTGCCCCTGCCCAGGTCCACCATGGTGCTGGACAATCCGCAGCGATAGGCCACCGCCAGGATATTGGTCTGCCACGTATAAACCTCTGCAACCGGCGTGCCGTCACTGTCGCTGCGCAGCACAAACAGCCCCGGCGGGTCATAGCTGTTCAGTTCCTGCACCGCAAAGCGGGTATAGCTGCTGCTCATCAGCGGGATGGCTTCCCGTCCGATGTTGTAGGCTGCCACCGTCTGTACGGTACTGCTGATCTTCCAACCCACCACCAGCTCGTTGCGGCCATCGCCGGTCAGGTCCTCATAATACACGCTGTCAATGCTGCTGCCGCTGCTCTCCACGGTACACAGCCGTTCATAGCCGGCGCTCCCCTTCTGAAACACCATGATTTTCATGGGCTTTTCGTCATTGGGCTTACGCAGGAACACTACCGCCTCCGGTGCACCGTCGCCGTTCAGATCCTCCAACTGCACCGACTGGATATTATGTCCCGCAGTAGGCGGCGCGTACTCGTAGCCTTTGGAAAGCATCTCGTCGATTTGCTGGCTCAGTCCCGTATATTCATCCGGCACACTGGGCAGGGTAAAAAGGTCCTCCACCGTGCTATCAAAGCCGCATGCGCTCAGCACGCAGAGAACTGTCAGCAGCATGGCCAGTAGCGTAAACCTCTTGATATTGCGTTTCAAGTATCGTACCCTCCCTTCACCGGAGAGCGGCAAAGCGTAAGCCGCCGCATATCATATCAATGGTATCATACCATAATTCCCGCCGCTTTGGTAGTCCCTGTTTTCTGAATTTTCATGGGATTTACAGTAAATTTACACTTGCAATTATTGCCCTTGTTCGGTATAATACATCTGTTCACATGCCGGTGTGATGGAATTGGTAGACGTAGTGGACTCAAAATCCACCGCTGGCGACAGCGTACCGGTTCGAGTCCGGTCACCGGCACCAGAAAAGAGCAAGTCGCAAGACTTGCTCTTTTCCGCTCAATACGTATCTGTCACACCGCAAAGGAGGCCCCATGGAGATCGTATACCAGGACAACCGCATCGTGGTGGCATTGAAGCCGGCAGGTGTGCTGTCCACTGACGAACCGGGCGGGATGCCCTCCCTGCTGCGGCAGGCGCTGGGAACCGACTGCATTCGCACCGTCCACCGGCTGGACGCTCAGACCGGTGGGCTGATGGTCTTTGCCCGCAGCCGCAAAGCAGCGTCACTGCTGTCGCAGCAATTGCGGGAGCGCCAATTCAGTAAAGACTATCTGGCGGCGGTTCACGGCACGCCGCAGCCGCCCAGCGGACAGCTGCGAGATCTGCTGGGCCGGGACAGCGTCCGCCGCATCACCTATGTGGCCGATGGCCCATCCTCCGAAACGCGGGAGGCCCTGCTGTCCTACGAAACGCTGGACAGGGCGGCGGGATTATCCCTGCTGCGGATCCATCTATACACAGGCCGCACCCATCAGATCCGGGTGCAGTTTGCCTCCCGGGGGATGCCGCTGGCGGGCGACAGAAAATACGGGCTTCCGGATGACCCCATTGCGCCGCTGGCCCTGTGGGCGTACCGGCTGTCCTTTACCCATCCGGAAACCGGACGGGAAATGACCTTCACCCACTTGCCGCCGCAGACGGAGCCATGGACTCGCTTTGCACTTCCTCTCACATGACAAAACAGGCAGACGCTCTTCACGTCTGCCCGTTTTCATAATGATTGCCTTACTGCCGCAGCCACAGCCATACCGCCAGTGCCGTCTGCGCCAGCAAGATAATCGGGATGCCCCATACGAAGTACCAGTGCTTCGTCTTGTGGCGGAACGCCTTCATACCCAGCAGCGCTCCCACACTGCCTCCCAGCAGCGGCAGCAGAAACAGCGTCTTTTCCGGGATACGCCATGCACCCCGTCTGGCCTTGCTCTTGTCAATGCCGTACACCGTAAAGGTCACTACATTGACAGCCGCCAGATACCACAACAGGTATTGCGTTACAGGCGGCACAGCTCACAGGCGGTCTCGGCCGCCAGACGGGCGTTGTTGTACACCAGCTGAATGTTGGCGTCCAAACTGCTGCCGCCGGTAATATCCTTGATCCTCGCCAGCAGGAACGGTGTGGTCTCCTTCCCGTGGATGCCCCGCTCTCCGGCCTCCTGCACTGCCTCGTCGATGGCCCGGTTGATGACATCCGCATCCATGGAGTACGCCTCCGGAATGGGGTTGGTCACCAGCATACCGGTCTTGAGACCCATCTCACGCTGGGCGTGGAAGGCGGCCGCCAGCTGGGCAGGCGTGTCCAGACGGTAGTCCACGCCGAAGCCGGACTTGCGGGTGTAGAAGGCGGGCAGTTCATCGGTGCCGTAGCCGATAACGGGCACACCCTTGGTCTCCAGATACTCCAGCGTCAGCCCCAGATCCAGAATGGACTTGGCGCCGGCGCACACCACCATCACAGGGGTCTGGGCCAGCTCCTCCAGATCGGCGGAAATGTCCATGGTCGTCTCCGCACCGCGGTGTACGCCGCCGATACCGCCGGTGGCAAACACGGAGATCCCCGCCATATGGGCGATCATCATGGTCGTGGTAACGGTGGTGGCGCCGTCACGGCCCAAAGCCACCAGCACCGGCAGGTCGCGGCGGCTGGCCTTGGCCACACCCGCGCCGGTTTTCCCCAGATAGTCGATCTCCTCCGCCGTCAGGCCGGCCTTCATGCGGCCGCCGATCACGGCGATGGTGGCAGGCACCGCGCCGTTTTCCCGAATGATCTTCTCCACCTGCAGCGCCGTCTCCACGTTCTGGGGATAGGGCATGCCGTGGCTGATGATGGTGCTCTCCAGCGCCACTACGGGCTTTCCGTTTTCCAGAGCCTCCTGCACCTCAGGGGCGATATCCAGATAACGATTCATATCAAAGATCCTCCTATTTGAGTATATAACTGATGTTTTCCCAGCTCATGCCGGGGTGAATGGTCTCTCCTGCCGTACAGGCCAGCGCACCTGCGCCGATGGCCTGCCGCGCGCACTGTCTCAGCGTCTTGCCGTGGGTGATGCAGGCCGCCAGCGCTGCGGCCATAGCGTCACCGCCGCCGGTGGCGTTGGTCACCGTAACCTTGGGACACGGGAAACGGGCGGTCTCCCCTGCCGTATTCTTGGCAAAGATACCGTCGCTCCCCAGTGAGATATACACCTGCTGCAAGCCGGTGGACAGCAGCACGTCTGCCGCCCGTTCCACATCCGCGTCCGCTGCGATCTTTACGCCGCTCAAAAGCTCCGCCTCTATGCGGTTGGGCTTCAGTGCCGTCAGCTTTCCCAGTATCGGCCGCAGCCGCGGCGCTTTGATGGTGGATACCGGATCTGCCAGAATAGGTGCCGTGCAGTTCTGGCACAGCCATTGCAGTGATGTTGCCGGCAGATTGGCCTCCACCACCACCAGCCCGGCCCGGTTGATGAATTCCATCCGCTGGCGCAGGAACTCCGGCGTGATATGGTCGTAGATCTCCATATCGTTGACGGCCAGCGCCATGTCGCCATCGCTTCCGGCGATATACAGATAGGTGCCGGTGCGACCACCCGGGATCACGGCGCTGTGGGTCAGGTCAAGGCCGATCGCCGCGGCGTTGTCCTGTACGCTCTGGGCAAAGCTGTCCTGTCCCAGCACCGTCACCATAGACACCTGCTCTCCCAGCAGGCACAGGTTGTGGGCAATGTTCCGCCCCACACCGCCAAGAGAAGTGGTTACCCTGCCGGGGTTGGAGTCCCGAGGCACCAGCGCATCGTGGGATACCGCGCCGATGTCCACGTTGACGCCGCCCACCACCACGATGTAGGGAGCCGTGCGCAGCAGATAGCCCCGGCCCACAATATAGCCCTTTTTCATCAGATTGGAGATATGCACCGCCGCGCTGGACCGGGTGATGCCTGCCTTTTCCGCCAGTTCCTGCTGGGAAATGGCGGGGTTCTCCCGGATCCATTCCAATATTTGGCGCTCTCGTTTTGTCACCGTCTCACCTCCATAAGCAAAATTCTAAATTTAATCATAAGTTTATTTTACGGCAGAGTCCTCCGTTTGTCAAGTACCCGAATAAAAGAACCGCTGGGGGTAAAAACAGCCTTGTAAAACCTTTGATAATGGTATATAATAACGGTTACTGCAAAATAACACAGAAAAGGTGAAAAATGATATGGAACGTATGAAGATCGCAGCAGTCTTTGCCGACGGCGACGCATTGGGCGGCAGGGAGATCACCGTCTGCGGCTGGGCACGCACCATCCGCGACATGAAGACCTTCGGCTTTATTGAGCTGAATGACGGCTCCTGCTTCAAAAACCTGCAGGTGGTCATGTCCGCCGAGGAGCTGGCCAACTATAAGGAGATCGCCGCCCAGAATGTGGGCGCCGCGCTGATCGTTCACGGCACCGTGGTGCTGACTCCCGAGGCCAAGCAGCCGCTGGAGCTGAAGGCCGCCGCCATTGAGGTGGAGGGCAAGTCCACTCCCGACTATCCCCTGCAGAAGAAGCGCCACAGCGTGGAGTTCCTGCGCACCATTCAGCACCTGCGTCCCCGCACCAATCTGTTCTCCGCCACTTTCCGCGTCCGCTCCGTGGCGGCCATGGCGGTGCATGAGTTCTTCCAGGGCAACGGCTTTGTGTATGTTCAGACCCCCATTATCACCGGCTCTGACTGCGAGGGTGCCGGTGAGATGTTCCAGGTGACCACGCTGGATCTGGACAACGTGCCCAAGACAGAGGACGGCGCGGTGGATTACTCTCAGGACTTTTTCGGCAAGAAAACCAGCCTGACCGTGTCCGGCCAGCTGAACGCCGAGAACTTCGCCATGGCCTTCGGCGACGTATACACGTTCGGCCCCACCTTCCGGGCCGAGAACTCCAATACCGCCCGCCACGCCGCCGAGTTCTGGATGATCGAGCCGGAAATGGCCTTCTGCGATCTGAACGGCGACCTGCAGGTGATGGAAGCCATGGTGAAGTATATCATCCGCACGGTACTGGAGCGCTGCCCCGATGAGATCAATTTCTTCAACAGCTTCGTGGACAAGGGGCTGAAGGAGCGGCTGGAGCATGTGGCCTCCTCTGATTTCGGCCGCATCACCTACACCGAGGCGGTGGAGATCCTGAAGCAGCATAACGACGCCTTCGACTACAAAGTGGAGTGGGGTACGGATCTCCAGACGGAGCATGAGCGTTACCTCACCGAGCAGGTGTTCAAGCGTCCCGTATTCGTCACCGACTATCCCAAGGAGATCAAGGCTTTCTACATGCGCCTCAACGACGACGGCAAGACCGTGGCCGCGGCGGACTGCCTTGTCCCCGGCATCGGCGAGATCATCGGCGGCAGCCAGCGTGAGGAGCGGTTGGACATTCTGGAGAACCGCATCAAGGAGCTGGGCATGAATCCGGAGGATTACTGGTGGTACTGCGACCTGCGCCGTTACGGTTCCTGCCGTCACGCCGGCTTCGGACTGGGCTTCGAGCGCATGGTCATGTATCTAACGGGTGTGGGCAACATCCGTGACGTGGAGCTGCATCCCCGTACCGTGGGCAACGCGGAATTCTGATCGATTTGATTCTCCCGGGCATACTAAGCCCATTCTATACAACAGAAAGGAGCGTTTTTATGGCGCTGTTTCATGCAGATGAAAATAATTTCCGGCAGCTGGTGCTGGAAAGCGCTGAGCCAGTACTGGTGGATTTCTGGGCCACCTGGTGCGGCCCCTGCCAGATGCTGGCCCCGGTGCTGGAGGAGCTCTCCCAGCAGGTAAAGGTGGTCAAGGTGGATGTGGACGAGAATCCCCAGCTGGCCATGGCCTTTCAGGTGGCCAGTATTCCCACAGTCATCGCCTTCCGGGATGGCAAGGCTGTGAATCAGTCTGTGGGCGTCGTTCCCAAGGAGACGCTGCTGGCTTTGCTACAATAATATGTCTGAAAACCTCCTCAGGGTCTGAGGAGGTTTTTCTGCTATCAGGAAGCAAATGTGTCCCTCACTCGAAAGCGTGGAATCCTCTCCTTTTTCGTGCTTTTATCGTTGACAAATGCTTCTGTGTCGTATACAATAAGGCAAAATCAACTGCCTGAGGAGGGTCAATATGAACATTGCATTGCTGGGCTTCGGCGTGGTGGGCAGCGGCGTATACGAATGGTGCCGCGGCCGGGAAGATCTCCATGTCCGCCGTGTCCTGATCCGTTCGGATAAGCCGGAGATTGCCTCTATTGCCACCCGCGATTTTGAGGAGATCCTTCACGACGACGCCATCGACGTAGTGGCGGAGGTCATGGGCGGCCTGCATCCCGCCTATGAGTATGTCTCCGCCGCCCTGAAGGCCGGAAAGCATGTGGTCACTGCCAACAAGGCGCTGATCGCCGCCTACTACCAGGAGCTGACGGCGCTGGCGAAGCAGTGCGGCAAAGCGCTGCTGTGTACGGCTGCCGTGGGCGGCGGCATCCCATGGCTGGTGAATCTGGCACGGTGCAAGAAGCTGGACAGCATCTGCCGGGTGGGCGGTATCATGAACGGTACCTCCAACTTCATTATGGACGCCATGCACAAGTCCCCCGTCTCCTTCCCCGCTATCCTGAAGCAGGCGCAGGAGCTGGGCTATGCCGAGGCAGACCCCAGCGCCGACATTGACGGCGATGATATCCGCCGCAAGCTGGTGATCTCCGCCAACATCGCCTTTGATGCCCTGCTGCGGGAGGAGGACATTCCCATGTTCGGCATCCGCACCGTTACCGACGGCGATATCAAAACCTTCCAGTCCCACGGCTTTGCCTGCAAACTGCTGGCGGAGGCCGCTCAGGCGGAAGGCGGCGTATGCGCCTATATTGAGCCCACACTGGTGGCCGCTGATGCGCTGGAGGCCGCCGTACCGGCTAACTTCAACCTGATCACCTACGAGGGGGAAAACATCGGCCGGCAGAGCTTCTATGGACAGGGCGCGGGTCAGATGCCCACCGCCGCCAACGTGGTGCAGGACTGCCTGTCCATTCTGGAGGGACGCACCGGCTTCTATGCCCAAAAGGCCGTTCCCACGGCGCTGGACGGCACCGGCGAGGCCCACCCCTACTACGTACGCACCGCCGCCCCTGACGAATGGCTGAAGCAGCACACGGCCGATACCTGGGACAACGGCGTGGTCACCGGTGCGATAAACACCTATGAGATGCTGGCGTGGGCCAAGACACAGCAGAAAACTGACCCCACCTGTTTTATCGCCGGCATCCGGTAATAAAACGATTTCCGCTTATCAAAACTACCCGTATCGATGTTCGATACGGGTAGTTTTTTCAGTTCTCCATGTTCTTTCCGAGAAATGCCGCCACCGTCTGGGCCAGCTTATACTCGGTCTCACCGGCGGCACGGCTGTCCGTGGAGAGAAACAGCACCAGTCCCAGCACATCACCCTCACACAGAATGGGCGCAGCCACGACAGCGGTAAACCCATTCACGCCCTCACAGGCGTCTACCGTTCCTTCGCTGCTGTCCCACAGCCAAATCCGGCGCTCCTCCATAATACGCTCCAGCGGCTCAGAGATGGTCTTACCCAGCAGCTCCCGTTTTCCCACGCCTGCCACGGCAATGATGGCGTCACGGTCCGTGACGGCGGCGGTAAAATCCGTGCTGCGGCTGAGGGTATCACAGAACTGCGCGGCAAAATCCTCCAGTCCGCCCAGCAGGGAATACTTCTTAAAAATGACTTCTCCGTCCTTTGTGGTATAGATCTCCAGCGGGTCTCCTTCCCGAATACGCATGGTGCGGCGGATCTCCTTGGGGATCACCACGCGGCCCAGGTCGTCGATGCGCCGGACAATGCCGGTTGCTTTCATATATAAACATCCTCCCATAAGCAAATTTTTCATTGGTAGTATCTGCTGTGACGGTCTTTCTATGCACAGGCATTTTTTGCCACGCCAACGGCCAGTAATACTTGTCTCGTCCTCTTTTACCCTCTTGTATTTTTTGCCAAATTGTGATATGGTAGCAGCCGTTGATTTTTCACCGCAAAGAAGGGTAGTCTATGAAGATTCTTTCCTGGTGCAAGGCCAATGCCATGCCGCTGATCGCGGTGCTGGCGGCGGCTGTGACCGCTTGTTTCGTACCGCCGGACGCAGCGTATATAGGCTATTACGATATCAAAACGCTGTCTTGTCTGTTCTGCGTTCTGGCAGTCGTCTGCGCTCTGCGCGGGGTGGGACTGTTTCCCGTACTGGCCCAGCAGCTGGTGCGGGCGTTTCATACCAGCCGCAGCGTGGTGATCGCACTGGTGCTCATCACGCTGGTTGCTTCCATGCTGCTGACCAACGATACCGCACTGCTGACCTTTCTGCCGTTGAGCTGGTTCGTCCTGCATGAAACGGGACAGGAAAAGCTGATAACTCTTACCTTTATTCTGCAAAACTGTGCCGCCAATCTGGGTGGGATGCTGACGCCCTTCGGCAATCCACAGAATCTGTACCTGTTCAATCACTATAGCATTCCCAACGGTGAATTTGTGGCCATTATGCTGCCGCCGTTTCTGCTGTCTACGGCACTGATCCTGCTTTGCTGCCTGTTTGTCCGCAGCCGGCCGCTGACGGTACCTCCACAGCGGATACCGTTGGACAAACCCCGCACAGCGGTATATGCGCTGCTGTTCTGCCTGTCGGTGGCCATGGTGCTGCGGGCTGTCCCCTATCAGATTGGTCTGGCTGTCATCACAGTGGCTCTGCTGATCATGGACCGCCGCGCCCTGAAAAGCGTAGACTGGGGGCTGCTGGTAACCTTCGCAGCTTTTTTCACCTTTTCCGGCAATATGGCTCGAATGGAGCCGGTGCGGGCACTGTTCGCCCGGCTGCTGAGCCACGGGACCATGCTGGTATCGGCACTGACCAGCCAGATCATCAGCAACGTCCCTGCCGCTATACTGCTGAGCCAGTTTACTGATGATTACCGGGGATTGCTCATAGGCGTCAACATCGGCGGGGCAGGAACGCTGGTGGCGTCGTTGGCCAGTCTCATCACTTTCCGGGAGTACACAAAGCACGTCACCGGACAGACGGGCCGTTTCCTGCTGCTGTTCTCCGCTGTCAGCTTCGGCCTTCTGGCAATACTGCTGCTGGCCATGGGGCTGATCATGGACTGAAAAACTGATAAAACAGAAAGACCGGGGCATATTGTCCCGGTCTTATTTTGCATATTGCCGTTCCACGTCATTCGCTTCTTCCGTAAAACCGCTCAATTTTCATTGATTCTTTCGTTTTATCGTCGATATAAGGGTAAATCATCCATCTTTTTCGCAAGTCGCACAAAAAACAAGAAAATTTTGTGTGATAATTTGGTAGCGAATTAGCGAACTAAAGTATTGACACGCTAAAGCGTTTCTGCTATGATGAGCCCATCAAAAAGAGGATGCCACGGCGTCCGGAAATATCTATCCATAGAAACGGAGAAACAAAGATGAAAAAGATGATTGCATTTCTGCTGGCAGCTATTTTAGTACTGGGCTGCACCGCCTGCGGCAGCAAGAAAGACGAGGGTAATGACCGTCTGGCGCAGATCAAGGCAAAAGGGTATATTGAGCTGTGTACCGAGCCGTACTTCGCCCCGTTTGAGTATGTCGATCCCACCAAGACCGGGGATGACCAGCATCAGGGCATGGATCTGGAAGTCGCCAAGTACATCGCCGATAAGATCGGCGTGGACCTGAAAATCACCGCGCTGGACTTCACCGCTGTGCTGGCCGGTGTGGCAGACGGCAAATACGATTTCGCCATCTCCGCCATTGCCTACTCCCCCGAGCGAGCTGAGGCCATGCGCTTGTCTGATGTCTATTACGCCACCAATACCGGCTACGGTTTCATCGTCCGCAGTGAGGACGTGGGAAAATACACGGACATCGATTCCCTGAAGGACGCCGTGGTCATTACCCAGAGCGGCTCCGTACAGGAAGCCCTGTATAATCAGTATGTCAACGGCGCCTGCAAGGAATTCAAGCTGGTGGCCAATATGACCGACGGCTATCTGGCGGTGTCCGAAGGAAAGGCCGACGTATGCATCTGCTCCACCGCTTCCGCCAGTCTGTATGCCCAGGCCAACGGCGGTTTGGACATCCCCGACTTCCGCTTTGAGGTAGATCCCAACATGAACGGCGTATGCGTGGCAATGCCCACAGAGGGAACGGAATCTCTGGCAGAGCTGATCAACCAGTGCATTGCGGAGCTGAATGAAAGCGGCAAGCCCGAAGAATGGTACAGCCAGTACGAATCCGCAGCAGCGGAGCTGGGCATCGAATAACCTGTCGGATCGGTAAAACCCGTTCAGCAAAAAACCTGTTTTTTTAGGAGCAATCAGTGATGGAAAAGGTCATCAAGCTGTTGACAAAATATTATCCGGTATATCTCTCCGGTCTGTGGGGCACTCTGTGGATCTCCGCGGCAACGGTGCTGTTCGGCTGCTTGCTGGGACTCCTGGTGGCTCTGATGCGGATGAGCCGGAGCAAGGTCTTGGGAGCTGTTTCCCATGCTTATATTGAAGTCTTGCGGGGCACTCCTGTTTTGCTGCAGCTTTACTTCTTCTGGATCGGCCTGCCCAAACTGGTTCCCTTTGAACTCAGCGATACACAGTGTATCGTGGCGGCGCTGGTGGTTAACGCCTCCGCTTTTATCTCAGAGATCATCCGGGCCGGTATCGGCGCGGTGGACAAGGGGCAGTGGGAAGCCGCCCGGAGCATCGGTCTCTCGGAAGTGCACGTTATGACCCACGTCATTCTCCCCCAGGCCATCAAGAACATTCTTCCCGCCCTGTGCAACGAATTCATCTCCACCATCAAGGGCACTTCACTGGCTTCCATCTTTTTCGTCGGCGAGCTGATGACCAGTTTCAAGACAGTTTCGAGCGCCACATTTCTGGCCTTGCAGTCTCTGACGATTGCAGGCGTGATCTACTTCACCCTGAACTTTGTGCTCTCCCGGCTCCTGCAGGTTTTGGAAAGGAGGCTGACGGTCAGTGACTGATGTGATCTTACGGACAGAGTATCTGAGAAAAAACTTTGGCAAGCTGGAGGTCCTCAAGGGGATCACCACCGAGATCCGCCGGGGCGAGGTGGTGTCCATCATCGGCCCCAGCGGCGGCGGAAAGTCCACGTTTTTGCGCTGCCTGAACCGGTTGGAGATGCCCGATGGGGGAAAGGTCTTTTTCAAGGACCAGGACATCACCGACGCAAAGCTGGATATCAGCAAATACCGGCAAAGCATATGCATCGGCAGGGAAGATTATGGTCAGACCGGGGATAGCGCGCAGCATGGAGATGTCTTCCACCATCACATGGGTGCTGCCGCCAACACCGTAGGCCACGCCGCGGCCTTGACCAAACATGGTCATGTTCAGATGTTGATACGCCGCATCCAGCCGAATGTTTTCCAGCACGCGAGTCACTGCCATCTCCGCAATAGTTGTCGTATAGGGAATTTTCCCAGACAGCGCCAAGCCTGCCGCAGTGCCAATCATACTGGGTTCGGCAATACCGCAGTCAAACACCCGCTCAGGATGATGGCTGGCATCCTTACCATCTTTAAACAGAAGGCCCAGATCCGCATTAACGACAACGACATTCTCGTTTTCGTCCATGATAACGTTCAATTCCTCAATGATTGCCTTCTGCATATTCTCAGCTTTGCGTTCCATATCGTTCACCTCGTATTCTTTGTCACAAGTCAAAATTTGTACACGTCCAGTTCTTTCAGGGACTGGGCTACCAACTCCTCACTCCACATGGTGGCGTGATATTTGGGATTGTTGGATACAGACGGAACACCGCAGCCCTTGGTAGTATGGGCAACGATTGCGTTTGGCTTTCCCTTCTCGAAAGGTACTTCGTCCAAAGCAGCCACGATCTCTTCCATGCTGTTGCCTTGGATTTCCTTTACAGCAAAACCAAAGGCCTCAAACTTGGCTTTCAGATCCAGCAGAGGCATGGAATCGGACAGCGGATAGACAGTGCTCATATTGTTATAGTCCGCAATGGCAACCAGATTATCTAAACCGTACTTGGCTGCGAACATCGCCGCCTCCCAGTTAGAGCCTTCTGCCAGTTCACCATCGCCCAAGATGGTAAACACACGGCTGCCGGTACCATCCATACGGGCGGCCAGTGCCATACCGTTTGCCATTGCGAAGCCATGTCCCAGAGAGCCGGTAGAGGCCTCCACACCAGGACACTTGCCATAGCAGGGATGATCTGCCAGATCGCTCATGTACTTCTCCCAAGTCTGCAGCTTTTCATCCGAGATAACGCCCAGCATATTCAGGGCGGCGTACTGTACCAGGCACTTATGACCGGCAGACAGCAGGAACCGATCACGGGTGGGGGCCTTCAGATCCTTGGGATCAAAATTCATAGTATGAAAATACAGGGCCGTCACCAAATCCGCCGCAGATAGTGCAGAGGGAACATGTGCACCATAGCCGAGAGGTGCTGTTTTCAGGATAATTTGGCGCATCTTTTTAGCCAGCGCCTTCAGTTCGTTGACATCATTGATCTTTTCAGTCATAGTTACCATCTCCTACTGAATTATTTCTGAAATTATTGTTGCTGCTTACTTCCATGTTTCTGGATCGTCATCCCAAGGTTTAATTACGATCTTAAATTCCTCGTGATCGCGCTGCTGGGCAAAGGCCTCGTTTAGCTCGTCCAGCGGGCGGATGGCCGTCACTAACTTCTCTACGTCTACGCGAGGAAGATAGGTCATGGCGCGCTGGAACATATACGGGGACTGAATGCTGGTGTGGATACGCAGTTGCTTCAGCGCCCGTAGCTGCCACAGGTCTAGTGTGCAGGTGGTTCCGGGCAGATAGTTAGCAGCCAGATTGATAGTAGCACAGGTAGCGGCAATATCGCAGGCCAGCGTAATGTTCTTGGGGTCACCGGGGGACTCGATAATGTTGTCCATGCCGTGACCGTTGGTAATGCATTTGACGACCTCTCTCACATCTTCAGTGGTGGGATCAATGACATAGTCTGCCCCCAATTCCAAAGCCTTTTTTCTCTTGACTTCAGAAGGCTCGATGCAGATTACAGGGTAAGCCCCCTTCTGGCGGCCGATCACCAGTTCCAGCTGAGCTTTACTGCCGCCGCCGATCACCGCCATACCGCGGCCGGTTTTGACCTCGGCGCGCTCAACGGAGTAGATAGCGGCACTGGTCAGTTCCAGAAAAGAAGCATGCAGATAACTCATGCCGTCGGGGATGTGCTCGCAGGCCTTTTCAGACACAACGGCATACTCGGCAAAGGCGCCGGTGGCCTGCACGATGTGCCGGCAGAAATGCTCAAACCCGTTATGGCAAGCCCAGCACTTGCCGCAGAATACTTGCATATTGCAGGCTACACGGTCACCAACCTTGTACTCGGTCACGGCACTGCCAGTCTCTACAATCATACCGGAAAACTCATGGCCCAGCACCCGGGGCGGCTGTACCTCAAAGAACTCGCCAGTGGACATCCACGCGTCATTTTCACAGATACCGCAGTAAGCGACCTTGACTTTCACATCTTCCGGGCCTAACTCAGGCTGAGGGATTTGTATAACCTCCATGTGGTTGGGCGCATCCCAATAGCCAGCCTTCATCATCTTCTCATTCATATACACATTCTCCTCATTAAAATTAATAGTTTGATAGACTCTGCAAAAGGAAAATGTTAACTTATTTCCTTTTCATAATTGTAAATTCGCTGAATCTTTGGCACGGATCTGGATTTCGGATCAAATGTCACTGATAAGTACTCCTTTACTAGGCATTTGGCTAATTCCTCTCCTATTACTTGCGCGCCAATGGTAATAATGTTGGCGTTGTTACTCAGTTCTGCCCGCTGTGCTTGGTAAACATTGGATACATTGGCCGCATATGCCCCCTTTACTTTGTTAGCCGCGATACTGACGCCAATGCCGGTGCCACATAGCAGAACACCGCGGTCGCATTTGCCGGCAGCTACCGCTTCAGCCAGCCGAATGGCTGTGTTTACATAGATAGGATCATCGCTTCCAAAGTCCTGACATGTGTGTCCCATCTCTTCTATGTAGGAAACCAGTGTTTTTTTCAATCCCGCTGCGTTTGGATCGCAGCCAATGGCAACTTTCATTTTGCAATTCACCTTTCTTATTCTCGTATGTGCAAGGTATATTCACGCCATTGCTTGTATATACAAGTATATGCTTGTCTATTCTTGATGTCAATTGTAACAAAGGCAGAAAAGGTTTTGCAACTTTTGTAAAATCTTACAATACTACATTTGACTTCTCCCCTTAAATACCATATAATACATGTATGTATAAGTTGGTTCTATGTAAGCATCAATTCTCTGCTGCAAAGAGCCTTTCACTGCATTCTTAAAATAAAGACACTAATTTCAATCGGAAACGAGGCACACTATGTTAGAGAGAGACAATCCTAAACCGCTGTATGGACAATTAGAAGACATCCTGCGAAAGGAACTACAGAATAGCACTTGGCAGGCAAATCAGCTTTTCCCCTCAGAAAATGAACTTTCCAAAACATACGGCATAAGTCGCATGACTGTACGTTCTGTGATCACCGCACTAGTCCGTGACGGACTTCTCTATCGTGTGCAGGGTAAAGGTACTTTTGTTTCACCGCGAAAATTAAATGTCCAGGCCACCGGTTACCAGAGCTTTCGGGAGCAGATGGTCCAGCAAGGACATCAGGTACAAGTGGAAGTCATTCAGTTGGAAGAGCAGATTGCCACACCACATCTGTGCAATCTGCTCATGTTGCCCAAAGGTGAAAGTATTCTCTATTTATGCCGATTAATCTACGTAGATGCGGAACCAATTTGTATTCACAAGTCGTTTGTTCCCTCTTGCTATGCATCCAACATCGACGGTAAGATTTTAAAAACTGTACCACTGTTGCAATTATTAAAAGAGTCCGGGGTCGAAACCTATTCTGTGACCGAATCGGTAAAAAGCCTATTGCCTACAGAGGTTGAGCGCAAATATATGTGCATTGGCGCTTGGCATCCTCTGTTGCTGGTCAGCGATCTGCACAAAACACAAGATGGATCCCCTTTTCTGTTGGCAGAAACGGCTTTCCGCAGTGAAAAAGTTGATATTGTGTTTGAGTTTCGCAATAATCACACCTTTTCCATTGTGAGTTAATCAGTATAGAGGTATTTTTGATACAATATCTTCCATATTTCTGGTCGTTGCTTTATGCGGTCTTTGCTTACCGCTTGAAACTTTCTGAAACGCCAAAGCACCTGCTCCTACTGTCGCTATCTGTGACAGAAATCCACAGTTGTGTCCACCGTGGCTGATCTGCTGAACATAATCGCTGCGTTCCACTGGAAGTCCGGCGCTCACAATGCCAATGCCCCGATAGATGATGAGGATGTTCTGCACTCCCATGCGGCCATGTTGCTGAGACTTTTCACCGATCTCGTGCTTTAATGAACAACCACGGCAACTCCGGTGTCAATTTCTGAATGTCCATACAACGGCAGGCTTTCTCGATACTCCCCCACCCTGCAGCCACTGTACGCAATGTCACCGCAAAGAGCACTCTGTCTAAAATGAAACAGGCTCCCGGGTCTCAAAACCGGGAGCCTGTGAATTTATGCAATTTTCTTTTGCCGAAGCGGTTTACTTCGCGGCGTCCTTAATGGCAGCCTGTGCGGCGGCGAACAAACGGGGAAATTGATAGGACTCGTTTTGATGGATATGCCGAGTTGACCACTATGCTACATATTATATCACAAAGAAGGTACGAATGCAAAACAGTACAGTCCATGTCAGCGCCTCCCGGCCTGGCAGTTGGTGCAGAAACGACATTTCTTCCCGGCGGTCTGTCCCAATGCCTCCAACATCAGATGTTTTAAGCAATGCTCCCGATCCTCACAATAGGTCATCATCTGCCGCAGACTCTCATTCAATCGGGCGTTCTCATAGGGCTCTACTAGCGTTGAGGCCATCCAGAAATCTTCGGAACTATACAGCAAGATGCAGTGAGCTTTTCCACCATCACGCCCAGCACGGCCGGTTTGCTGAATGTAATCGTTCATCGAAAGGGGTATGACAAGCAAACCTCGGCGCGACTCAGACGAACCGTTTTGCCAATCGTTTGCAGGGTGGGGGAAAAGCTGTATTCCGGCCTCAGACTGTGTTGCGGCATCCCTGCCGGAGGACGGAAATAGAAAGACGGACCGCAGCATATACTGCAGTCCGTCTTTTCAGTATGGAACGGTATTGCGCCGAAAAAGCCGGCGAGAACCAAAGCCGTTTGCCGGCAGGCTTACACCAGCAGCAGAGACAGCTGAGGAGCAAAGGTGGTTACCAGAAGCACCACAACGATCACACCGATCAGCGGCCAGATCCACTTGACGATCCGCTCAAACGGAATGTGGGCCACAGAGGAGCCGACAAACAGGTTGACGCCGTAGGGCGGAGTGATGAAGCCGATGGCCAGGTTCATGGTCATGATGATGCCGAAGTGGACAGGGTTGACACCCAGCGCTACTGCTACCGGCAGCAGAATGGGAGCCAGAATGGTGCAGCTGGAGATGTTGTCCATGAACATACCTACCACCAGCAGGAACACATTCATCAGCAGCAGGATGATGATCTTGTTATTGCTGATCCCCAGAATGAAAGCGGACAGCGTCTCGGGAACCTGCTCCAGCGTCATCACATAGGCGAAGCTGGTGGACATACCCACGATAAAGGAGGTAGCGCCGGCGATCACCACGGTGTCCTTCATGCAGTCCACGAATTCTTTCCAGTGGATCTCCTTGTAAACGAAGGTACCGATAATGAACGTATATACGCAGGATACAGCTGCCGCCTCGGTGGGGGTGAAGAAGCCGCCGTAAATACCGCCGAGGATGATGACAGGGCTGAGAATAGCCCAGAAGGAGTCGATAAAGGACTTGCCCAGTGCCTTGAAATTGAACTTCCGTCCGTTGCCCTTCCAGCCGTGCTTCTTACTGGTGACCCAGTTGTAGAGCATCAGGGCGGCGCCCATAATGAGACCGGGGATAATACCGGCCTTGAACATATCGCCGATGGACGTACCGGTGGCCACGCCGTAAATGACGAAGGGAATGGACGGCGGGATAATGACGCCGATCGTACCGGCAGCGGCGGACAGCGCTGTAGCGTAGCCCTTGTCATAGCCCTTCTCTTCCATCTCGGGGATCATAAACGAACCGATGGCGGAGACGGTGGCGGGGCCGGAACCGGAGATGGCCGCGTAGAACATGGCGGTGAAGGTGGTGATGGCGCCGAGACCGCCGGTGAAGAAGCCCACAATGTTGTCGGCCAGATCCAGCAGGCGCTTGGAGATACCGCCGTAGCGCATGAAGTTGCCGGCCAGCATGAAGAAGGGGATCGCCATCAGGGAGAAGCTGTCGATACCGGCAAAGGCGTTCTGTGCGATCATGATGGGATCGATGTTGGTGGCAAACACCAGGCACAGCATGGTGGCCAGACCCATGGCAATGCCGATGGGCAGACTGATCGCTCCAAAGACGACCAGGCAGATAAGCAAAATGGCTAACATGTTACGCTACCTCCTCCTTCAATTCTTCCTGGGGGCCTTTTATATCCAGAATGAGCTTCTGAATCAGACGGAAGCTCATAAGCGCACCGCCGATAGGCACGGAGGCGTAAGGGATCGTCATGGGGATGCGCATGGCGGAGGAAACCTGACCCATGATGGAGATCTCCTTGACCAGCAGAATGCCCTCCACGGTGAGCCACAGGGCGAAGATCAGCCACAGGGTCAGCACCACGGTTTCGGAGACTTTGCGTTTTTTGCCGGTGAGCTTGCCGATCAGCGCGGTAATGCGGATGTGGGCGTCCTCCCGGACAGCGTAGGCCGCGCCGATCCAGACCTGATAGAGCATGATGTAGCGTGCCAGCTCTTCGGCCCAGACGGTGGCGGCGTCAAACCAGCGGAGAACCACCTGCATAAAGATGATCAGCACCATGGCCACCAAAGAGATAATGAGGAACCACTTTTCAAAGTTCTTTTCAATAAATTTCGCAAATTGCAATAACAAGTTGGACACGCCGTGGTAAAAACCTTGGTCACGGAT
>CAMCSE010000011.1 GCA_945877515.1 uncultured Clostridia bacterium
CCGCGGTTGATGATGCGGCTGACGCTGGAGCTGTCCATCTGCATAAAATCACCGTTGATGAGTCCCTGCCAGCCCCGGCGGATGCCCACCACCTCAATACCGCGGCTCAGGGCGCTGCGCACCACGGAACGGATGGCGGCGTTCATCCCCGGCGCGTCACCGCCGGAGGTCAAAACACCAATGCGTTTTACTGCGTTTTCCATATTGAGTACACCTCTCATATCTTGAGTTTTGCGTTTTCCTCAAAATCATTCCATGGTAGAGTATACCACAGTGCCCCCGGTAAGGCAACCGTTGAAATACCAGAGAAACTATGCTAAAATGAGAAAAACTTGCGTCATAAGGAGAAATATCCATGCATCCGCAATTTGAAGAACTGACGCCGCATTGGTTCAAGCGGGCCAATGTCTACACCGGTTCCATCGGAGATTTTCGGTATCGTTTTGCCTGTGATAAGAAGGAAAACGTCCTGCATGCGGCGGTATACACCGTATACTGCTATGAGGTCGCCACAGACGTGGTGGAGGAATGCTTTCCGTGGGGCGAAGACGGCGTGGCCGCACTGAAGGCGTGGCTGCAGGAAAAATATGAAGCGTTTTCCCGGCATAAGGAGCATACTTAATATGGCACAGCATTTTCCTTGTTATTCGGCCGTCATTCCGCTGCTGCTGCGGCAGCGCGGCGGCAGACAGGAGATCCTGCTGCACCGCCGGCATAACACCGGGTATATGGATGGCCAGTGGGATATCGCAGGTTCCGGACATGTGGAGGGAAATGAGACCGCACGGGAGGCCTTGGCCCGGGAATGTGCCGAGGAGCTGGGCATCCATGTCCGGCCCGAGGACACGGAATTTGCCCATGTATGCCACCGTCTGGGCAGAGAGGGCGACCGCACTTACTATGACCTCTATTTTTTCGTTCACGCCTATACCGGGACGCCTGCCATTATGGAGCCGGAAAAATGTAACGGTCTGGCATGGTTTCCGCTGGACGCGCTGCCTGAGGACATGATTGGCTTCCGCCGGCTCCATCTTCATCAGGCGCTGAGCGGCGAATACTACGACGAATTATTCTAAACAGTAAGAAACGCGCCCTCGCGGGCGCGTCTTTTATCGGCTCTGCTGCAGTGTACCGTCGATATTGACCGTGACCACCTGCCACGGGATAAACTTCCCGCTGGCCTGCAGGGCGTTTTTGGCCGCCATCTCCAAACCGCCGCAGCAGGGTACCTCCATCCGCACGATGGTCAGAGATCGGATGTCGTTCTGACGGATGATCTCTGTCAGTTTTTCCGCATAATCCACGCCGTCCAGCTTGGGACAGCCGATGAGACATACCCGCCCCGCCAGCAGTCTGCTGTGGAACGCGGCATAGGTGAATGCGGAGCAGTCCGCCGCCACCAGCAGAGAAGCCCCGTCAAAATACGGTGCGCTCACCGGAGCCAGCTTGATCTGGACCGGCCAGTTGGTCAGCTGGCTCTCCATTTCACCGGGCTCGGACACGGCGGGCTTTTCGTGCCGCATCTGACGCATGGCCGCGCCGGGACACCCGGTATGGGGACGGCTCTCCCGGGCCGCTTTTGCCGCCAGCACGGCGGCCTCGTCATAGGCGGGGGCTTCCCGCTCCTCAAAGGTGATGGCGCCTGTATGGCAGGCCGGCAGACAGTCACCCAGTCCATCACAATAATGCTCATGCATCAGCTTGGCCTTACCGTTCACCAGCGAGATAGCGCCTTCGTGACAGGCGTTGACACAGGCCCCGCAGCCGTCGCACTTTTCCTCGTCGATATGAATGATCTTGCGGATCATGAACATGACCTCCTCGTTGTTTTCTGATGGCAGTATATCGCATCGCCCCTTTTTCGTCTGTTGCATATGTCACATACATCTAAACTTTTGCTGCCTTTCTCTGACATTGCTGGACAAAGCTTCTTTTTGTCCCTCACTACCATACAGCTACTGGCTTTTTTCAGAAAACGCCATTTTTCCTGTCTCTTTTTCACAGTAAGAAAAAAGCCAAAATCCACGGTTTTTTGTTGCAATGTATGGGGCGCTATGATAGAATAAATAATTAGTTAAAACTTTTCTTTCTACCGTTATAAAGAAGTAAAACCGCCGCCGGATACATCCCTGTCCTGTACAGACGCATGGATTTGGCGGTTATTTGTAAGGACAGGAGTGGAGCGAGCGAAAATGATCATGTGCGTATTTCTGTTTGCCCTGTGGCTGCTGCTCAACGGCAGAGTTACCGTGGAAGTCTGCTTGTTCGGCGTGGTGATCGCCGGTGCGGTGTACGCTTTCTGCGTATACGCGCTGGGATACCATCCCAGCCATGAAAAGCGGCTTTTGAAGCGGCTGGGCGGCTATGTGGTGTATGTGGCAATGTTGATCTGGGAGATCATCAAGGCCAATCTGGCGGTGATCCGGATCATTCTGGTGCCGTCTCACCGGTATCATCCCGCCATTGTGCGGCTGCGGATACCTTTTGAAAAAAATATTTCCCGGGTACTGCTGAGCAATTCCATTACACTGACGCCGGGCACCGTCACCATTGAGCAGTATGGTGACGAGTTTCTGGTGCTGTGTCTGGACAAGCCCAACGCCGACAGCATCCCTGACTGGAAGCTGACCCGGATGCTGCACAAAATGGAGGGTAAAGAATGGAACTGACCATCCAACAATGCTATGACTACCTGTTCTGGGGTGTGCTGGTGGCGCTGGCGCTGTGCGTCGTGGCGGTCCTGATCTACATTCTCAAGGCCCATTTGACGGTGGACCGCATCATCGGCATCAACCTGATCGGCACATTGGTGGTGATCATCATCTGTGTGCTGACCCATTTGCTGGGCGAGGATTATCTGGCGGACATCGCTATTATCTATGTGGTCATGTCCTTTATCGCCGTGATGATGCTGTGCCGTATCTACATTGATCTTTATGACCGCAGGCGAAAGGAGAAGCAGCATGATCGGTGAATGGATCCGTTTTGGCCTTTGCGCCGTGTTTATGTTAGCCGGTCTTTTTATCATGGTGGTCTCCATCATCGGCCTGTATCGTTTTGATTTCGCTCTGAACCGCATCCATGCCGCTGCGCTGGGCGACACGCTGAGTCTGCTGCTGTTCACGGTGGGGCTCTTAATTGCCGTTGGGTTCCATGCCGTGGTCTGGAAGCTGATACTGGTGCTGGTGCTGCAGTGGCTGACCTCACCGCTGAGCAGCCACATGCTCAGCCAGTTCGAGTACCGCGTTGACGAAAACCTTGCCGAGCATGTGGATCTCAGCGACGCGGAATACCGCACCGAAGGGGAGGTGGCAGACAAATGATGACGATATTTCGGCTGATCCTGCTGACGGGCCTGATCGTATGTGCCGCAGCCACGGCACTGACCAAAAAGCCCATGCAGGCAGTCATCATCTATATGGCCTACTCCGTGATCATGTCGGTGGTCTGGATCATGCTGGAATCCCCGGACCTCGCCATCACCGAGGCGGCTGTGGGCGCGGGCATCACCAGTCTGCTGCTGTTCCTGACGCTGCGTCGGCTGAACCTCATCGACCGGGACGAGGAACACCGTAAGCATGAGGAGGAATCTTTGCGGGAGCATGCTTCTCACGCGGAGCAGAAAGAGGAGGATGGCCATGCGTAATGAAAAAGGCTTATTCCGGCGTTGGCTGAACGGTCAGGTAGACTGGTCCGCCATGCTGGAGCAGGACACACCCGCAGCAGCAACAACAGCAGCAGCGGAGACCGTCCCCTATCATCCCCATCATGACATGGCCAGCGCCCGCCGTGCGATACGCTGCGGGCAAAAGGCCTACACCGTTTTGGCCATCGTGCTGTGCCTGATTTTTTCCGCCTTTATGCTGCTGACGGTGGCCAATCTGCCCTCCTACGGCAGTGACAGCGCTCCTACGGTCAACGAAGTGGCGGAACGCTATGTGGAAAAAGGCACCGAGGAGACCGGTGCGGTGAATACCGTGGCAGGCATGATCCTGGACTACCGTGCTTTCGATACACTGGGCGAGTCCTTTGTGCTGTTCACTGCCATGTGCGCCGTGACCATGCTGATGAATGTCCCCGGTAAGCGCCGGGTCCGCAAGCTGGATCAGGATACGATGGACTACTATCAGGATCCCATCATCCGCACCGTGTGCAAGCTGGTGATCCCCATTATCCTGATGTTTGGCATATACATTCTGCTCAACGGCCACCTGTCCCCCGGCGGCGGCTTCTCCGGCGGCGCCATCATGGCTTCGGCCCTGATCATCTACGCGCTGGTATGGGGCGGCGAGCGGGCTTCCCGTGCCATTCCCGCCAAGGCTCTGCGGATCATCGTGCTGTGCGCGCTGGGCTTCTACGCCTGCTCCAAGACCTACTCCTTCTTCACCGGCGCCAACCATCTGCACTCCATCATTTCCCCGGGTACGCCGGGCCGCATCCTGTCTGCCGGACTGATCCTGCCGCTGAACGTGGCGGTGGGCTTTGTGGTATGCTGCACCATGTATAGCTTTTACATGTACTTCAGAAGGGGGGAACTGTAATGGAAAAGCTGTTCACTCACCTTTTGGAAAACTATGAGGCCTGCGTGGCGGTGGTGCTGTTTGTCATTGGCCTCTGCATGCTGCTGTTTGACCGGAACCTGCTGAAAAAGGTCATCGGCCTCGATATTATGGATACCGGCACGTTCCTGCTGCTGGCAGACCGGGGTTATATCGCCGGTCGGTCGGTGCCTATTGTCACCGATGGCGTAACGGATATGGCCAATTACATCAACCCCATTCCCGCCGGTCTGGTGCTGACGGGCATCGTGGTGTCTGTCAGCGTGTCGGCCCTGATGCTGAGCCTGACGGTGCGCATCTACAAAAAGTATCACACGCTGGATATGGACGCGCTGTATCTGATGATGTCTGACCGTCGGAAGGGAGGCCGCGTATGAGCTTCGTGCAAAACTTCCCCTTCTTTTCCATCATTCTGTGCCTGCTGTGCGCGGTGGCCACCTTCGTGGCCGGCGACAGGTGGGGCCGCCGGCTGACCATCGGCCTTCTCTCCGTGTCCATCGTGCTGCAATCCTGCGTGCTGTGGTTCTGCGCCAGCAACAACACCAGCTACGCCTACATGATGGGCCATTATCCCGCCCCGTGGGGCAACGAGATCGCCGCCGGGATCATCGAGCCGCTGATGGCGCTGCTGTTCTCGGTGGTGCTGCTGCTGAGTGTGCTGGGCGGCATGGATCACATCCTCAAGGATATTCCCGCCGACCGCCACCACCTTTACTGGAGCATGGTGGATCTGACGCTGGTGTCCCTGCTGGCGCTATCCTATACCAACGATATTTTCACCGGCTATGTGTTTATCGAGATCTGCACCATCGCCTCCTGCGCCTTGCTGTCCGCCAAGGACACAGGCCGCACCCTCATCGCGTCGGTGCGGTACATGGTGTTCGCGCTGGTGGGCTCCGGACTGTTCCTGATCGGTGTGATCTTCACCTATTCCATCACGGGCCATCTGCTGTTCCCCCAGCTGCATGAGACCATCGCCGCGCTGTGGGCCGAGGGCACCTACCGGTTCTCCATGACGGTGGCCATCGGGTTGATGACGGCGGGCCTGGCCATCAAGTCCGGTCTGTTCCCCTTCCACTTCTGGATGCCGGACACCTACGGACGGGCCACGCCCGCTTCCTCCGGTATCCTCTCCGGTGTGGTGTCCAAGGCTTACATCCTGCTGCTGATTAAGGTGATCTACCGCGCTGTGGGCATTGAGGTGTTCGCTGCCAGCGGCATCCAGTCGGTGCTGCTGATCTTCGGCATTGCCGGTATGATCGTAGGCTCCGTCTCCGCCATCCGTTCCAAACGGCTGACCACCATGGTGGCCTATTCCTCTGCCGCCCAGATCGGCTACATCTACATGGGGCTTGGCATGGGAACCCAGGCGGCGCTTCTGGCGGCTTTCCTGCATATCTTCTCTCACGCGCTGACCAAGCCCATGCTGTTCCTGTCGGCTTCCCAGCTGGCGGACGCCTCCGGCGGCCATATGGATTTTCCCAGCCTGCAGGGTGCGGGACACCGCAATGTCACAGCCGGCGTGCTCTTTACCGCAGGTGCGCTGAGTATGGTGGGCGTTCCGCTGTTCATCGGCTTTATTCCCAAGCTGCAATTTGCCTCGGCAGCCTTTGAGCTGACGTGGCAGAAGTGGCCTGTACTATTGGCTTTGGCCATTTCCACGCTGTTGAACGTGCTGTATTTTCTGTATACTGCCATGGTGCTGTGGCTGCCCCAGAAGGACAACGCAGCCTTCTGTCCGCAGGAACGGCGATGGATCGCATCGGCGCCTGCCATGGTGCTGCTGGCCATCGGGCTTGTGATCGGTATCCATTCCGCGCCGCTGACGGCGCTGCTGCAGCAGGGCTTCGCTCTGTTCTGCCAATATTGATGGGAAAGGAGAGCCAAACAACATGATACTGTACGCTGTGATTCTCCTTCCCACTCTGCTGGGTCTGATCTGCGCTTTCTTTCCACCCGGCGGCAGCAAAAAGCAAACCGCCTTTATGCTGCTGGCGCAGGCCGTGATTACCGGTGTGGTTCTCTTTGCGGTCTGCAAAGGAGGCGCACCGTCCACACCGCCGATCTATTTCACTGAAACGCTGACATTTTCCCTGATGATGGATCCGCTGGCCGCCTTCTTCTGTCTGCTGACGGCGGCATGCTGGCTGCTGACCATTCTGTACGCCTATGTGTATATGAAGCACGAGGGAAAAGAGCCCCGTTTCTATGCGTTTCTCTTTCTGACCGAGGGCATGGTGTTCGGTTCGGCGCTGGCCGCCGATCTGATGACGCTGTACCTCTTTTATGAGTTGACCTCGCTGCTCTCTTTCCCGCTGGTGCTTCATTCCCAGAATTTCAAAGCGTTGCTGGGCGCATCCAAGTACCTGTACTACTCTGTGGGCGGCGCGTTTCTGGCGCTGTTCGGCATGGCTGTCCTGTCCGGCAGCACCTCCCTCTCTTTCTGCAGCGGCGGCCATCTCACCGCCGGAGAGTTGACCCCCACGCTGATGCTGGCCATCTTCCTGACCGTGCTGGGCTTCAGCGCAAAGGCCGGTCTTTTCCCCCTGCACAACTGGCTTCCGTCTGCCCATCCTGTGGCCCCGGCACCGGCTCACGCCCTGCTCAGCGGCATTATCGCCAAGGTGGGCGCTATCGCCGTAATCCGCACCATCTACTGCGTGGTGGGCGCCGAAATTCTGCAAGGCACCTGGCTGCAAACGGTCTGCCTCTGCCTGGCCCTTGTCACCATCTTCATGGGTTCGTTTATGGGCTGCACGGAAAACGGGCTGAAAAAGCGCCTGGCATATTCCAGTATTTCTCAGATCTCCTATGTGCTCCTGGGGATTTTCATTCTGTCGCCGCTGGGGCTGACCGGCGCGCTGCTGCAAATCTTTTTCCACGCCGCCGCCAAGATCGGTGTGTTCCAGTCCGCCGGTGCCATCATCTATCTGACAGATGTAAGCACCATTGACCGCTTCCCCGGTCTGGGAAAGCGGCTCCCGGTCACCATGGTCTGCTTTACCATGCTGGCTCTGTCCCTGGTGGGGATTCCCCCCTTCGGCGGATTCCACAGCAAGTGGTATCTGGCCACAGCGGCACTGGAGGCGCTGCCGGGCGCCATGGGATATGTGGTGCCTGCCATTCTGCTGGCCTCGGCGCTGTTTACGGCGGCCTACCTGTTTTCCCCCATTGTTCACAGCTTCTTCCCCGGGAAGGATTTTCCTGCCCAGACAAGGGTCCACGAACCGGCGGCCATGATGCTGTCGCTGGTGGTCTTTTCCGTATCCGTGCTTTTGCTGGGCCTGTTCCCCAACGGTGTTATCTCGGTGATGCAGTCCATTGCCGGGACACTGATGTAAGGGAGGTGCTGACATGAACGGAATTTTACTGTGCCTGCCGGTGTTCCTGCCCATCGTGGCGGGTCTGGCAGCCTACTTCCTCCCCTTCCGCACCGACCGGGCGCGGCATACACTGTACGCGGTCATCATCGGTCTGACCACTGTGCTGGCGTGGGCGGCCATCCTGCAATGCGACGGCAGCGCCTTTACCTTCCTGCGGTTCACCGATACGCTGCACTTCACCCTCCGCATGGACGGCGCCGCCAAGCTGTTTGCGGGTCTGTCCGCCTCCCTGTGGCCCTTCACCATGGTGTACGCATGGGACTACATGAAGCATGAGGGACACAAGCCCATGTTCTGGGCCTTCTTCACCGCATCCTTTGGCGTGACGCTGGGCATCGCCTTCGCCGCCAACATGATGACCATGTACCTGTTCTATGAGCTGCTGACGCTGGCCACCATCCCGCTGGTGATGCACGCCATGACCAAGCAGGCCATTCACGCAGGCGTGAAATACGCCGCCTACTCCATCGCGGGCGCGGCGCTGGCCTTCATCGGCATGGTGTTCCTGATCGTCAACGATGCCCAGGAGTTTGTGCCCGGCGGCCATCTGGCAAACTATTCCGGCAGTATGACGCTGCTGCTGGCGGTGTTCGTGCTGGCCTTTGTGGGCTGCGGCGTAAAAGCCGCCATCTGGCCCATGCACAGCTGGCTCATCAGCGCCGCCGTGGCTCCCACGCCGGTAACGGCGCTGCTGCACGCGGTAGCGGTGGTCAAGGCAGGCGCTTTCGCCTGTATCAGGCTGGTGTATTACAGCTTCGGTACGGATATTCTCCACGGAACATGGGGCCAGTACACGGTGATGGCGCTGGCCATGATCACGCTGGTGTTTGGCTCCGCCATGGCGCTGAAGCAGCGCCACTTCAAGCGGCGGCTTGCTTACTCCACCGTGTCCAACCTCAGCTATATTCTCTTTGCCGCTGCCATCATGACGGCGGAGGGTCTTCTGGCCGCATTCCTGCACCTGATCGTCCACTCCGTGGTGAAGATCATGGCTTTCTTCTGTGCCGGCAGCGTGCTGCACTACGCCCATCGGGAGTATGTGTCAGAGCTGGAGGGACTGGGCAGGCGGATGCCCCTGACCTTCGCCTGCTTCACGGCCGGCGCCTGCGCCCTGACGGGTATTCCACCCTTCAACGGGTTCGTCAGCAAGTGGTATATCGGCCTTGCCGCCGTGGGGGAGGGCAGCGTCGCCTCCTGTCTGGGCTTTGCCGCCATTCTCATTTCCGCGCTGCTGACAGCCATCTATATGTTCCAGGTGGTCATTAAGGCGTGGTTCCCCACCGAGGGCATACGGCTGCCCTCCGAGCAGGACGCCCATGAAGCCGGCGGCTTCATGACGGTGCCCATGCTGATCCTGGCAGCCTTGTGCCTGTTGATGGGCCTGTTCCCCGATGTACTGCTGAGCGCTATCAGAGAGGCGGTGATCCTGTGATGACAACAATTGCATTGCTTCTGGTGGTTTTACTGCCGATGCTGTCCGCCATCGTGATTGCTGTCCTGCCGGACCGCCACGATAATGGCAAGCAGTTGGGCACACTGTCCATCGTCTTTACGCTGCTGACACTGCTGGCTATGGTCTGTGCAGCCGCCACCGGCGACGGCGCCACCGTTACCATACCGGTAATGCGCCTGAGCTTCTGGACCGGCGGTTTCCAGAAGCTGTACGGCCTTGTGGTGTGCTTCATGTGGTTCGTCTCGGCTCTGCTGAGTCCCCAGTACTTCCATGGGCACCACCAGCTCAAGCGGTATTACTTCTTCTTCCTGATTTGCTTGGGCTTTACGGCAGGCGTGTTTCTGTCCGCCGACCTGTACACCACCTTCCTGTTCTTTGAACTGATGTCCCTCAGCTCCTATGTCTGGGTGGTGCAGGAGGAGACTCCCGACGCCATGGACGCCGGCAAAACCTACCTTACCATTGCAGTGCTGGGCGGTCTGGTGACGCTGATGGGCCTGTTCCTTCTGTACCACATCACCGGCACGCTGGTGATCGCGGAGCTGCACGAGGCCTGCGCCGCTGCGGAGCCCGGCCGTCTGTGGGCCGCTGCGGTGTGCATCCTGTTTGGCTTCGCCGCCAAGGCCGGTCTGTTCTCCCTGCATATCTGGCTGCCCAAAGCCCATCCGGTAGCGCCTGCTCCGGCATCGGCCCTCCTCAGCGGTGTGCTGACCAAAGCCGGTATCTTCGGCGTCCTTCTGCTGACCGGGCAAATTCTCACCGGCGACCACACATGGGGCATGCTGCTGTTGGTGCTGGGCGCCATTACCATGGTGCTGGGTGCGGTGCTGGCGGTGTTTTCCACCAATCTCAAGTATATTCTGGCCTGCTCCTCCCTGTCCCAGATCGGCTTTATCACCGTGGGCGTCTCCATGATCTGCCTGCTGGGTGAACACAACGCACTGGCCGCCAACGGTACGGTGCTGTATATGCTGAACCATTCTCTGGTAAAGCTGACGCTGTTCCTGTTCGCCGGTGTGGTCTATTACAATACCCATGCGCTGGATCTCAATGAGATCAAGGGCTTCGGACGGGGCAAGCCGCTGCTGCATGTACTGTTTTTGTGCGGCGCCTGCTCGCTGGCCGGTATTCCGGGCTTCCTGGGATATCTCAGCAAGACGCTGATCCACGAATCGCTGGTGGAATACGCCCACATGAGCGGCATGACCCTTATCACCGTGGTGGAGTGGCTGTTCCTGTTCTCCGGCGGCCTGACGACGGCGTATCTCACCAAGATCTATGTGGCCATCTTCTGTCAAAAGGGCCGGGAAACCGGCAAAAAGTGGGGCACTCCCCTGTCGGTGCTTACCCTGTGTCTGGCCGCTGTCGCCCTGCCCCTGCTGGGGCTGACGCCCCATGTGTTGGCGGAAAAGATCAGCGGCACAACGCTGGACTTCACCGGCGGACACGCCTTCGGCCACGCTATCCACTACTTCTCCTGGACAAACCTGAAGGGTGTGGTGATCTCGCTGGCCATCGGCATGATCGTGTACTTCCTGTTGATCCGTACGGTGCTGATGACCAAGGACGGGCGGTATCTCAACCGTTGGCCCAAGTGGCTCAACATGGAGGAATACCTTTACAAGCCCTTCTTCCGTGGACTGTTTGCTGTGCTGGATGTGGTGTGCCGTGCCGTCTGCGACGTTCTCGACGTGATCGTACTGCTGATCCGGCGGACGCTGCTGCGGGACAGCCGGGATGAGAAGCCTGTGCGCTCCTATTCCCCACTGGTGCAGGCCATTGCCCGGCAAAGCGGCGACAAGGCCGCTCAGTCGGCAGCCGACCGTCTGGATACCGACCTGGATGTACTGGGCCGCATGACGGGAAGCCTGTCCTTCGGTCTGCTGATGACCTGTCTGGGTCTGTGCGTGGTCTTAACCGTGGTCATTGTATCCATATTCTGAAAAAGAGGGTGCTGTTCAAAAGCACCCTCTTTGATTTGTGTCCTCTTTCACAAGAACTATCGTTTTACACCTGTTTGTTTCCTGAAAATCGATTGTGAAAAAAGGAAAAAATTGGTATACTGGTAGCATTCTATCGTTCTTCTCAGGAAATAATATTTCCGTAAAGGATACCGTCAGTAAAAGAAAGGAGACACAATGCATGAAAGTTCTGGTAATCAACTGCGGCAGCAGTTCACTGAAGTATCAGCTGATTGATTCCCGGTCAGAAGAAGTGCTGGCCGCCGGCCTGTGTGAACGCATCGGTATTGACGGCCGCATGACACACACGCCGTCGAGCGGCAATACTGTGGTGAAAAACGATCCACTGCCGGATCACGGTGCGGCTATTCAGGCGGTGCTCTCGGCCCTGACAGACAAGGCGCACGGCGTGATCAGTTCTCTCGGCGAGATCGGTGCGGTGGGACACCGGCTGGTGCACGGCGGTGAAAAATTTGCCGCCTCGGTGATCATCAACGATGAGGTCATCGCCGAAGTAGAGGCCTGCAACGATCTGGCACCTCTTCACAATCCCGCCAACCTTATCGGCGTGCGTGCCTGCCGGCAGATCATGCCGGATGTGCCTATGGTGGGCGTGTTTGACACCGCCTTTCACCAGACTATGCCTCCCAAGGCGTATCTCTACGGTATTCCCCATCAATACTATCAGGAGCACAAGGTACGGCGCTATGGCTTCCACGGTACCTCCCACAATTATGTTGCCAAGCGGGTCCATCATCTTGCGGAACTGGATCCTGACAACTCCCGGGTCATCGTGTGCCATCTGGGTAATGGCGCCAGCGTCACCGCCGTAAAAAACGGCAAATCGGTGGATACCTCCATGGGGTTGACACCGCTGGAGGGTCTCATCATGGGCACCCGCAGCGGTGATCTGGACCCGGGCGTCATCGAGTACATCGCCAAAAAGGAGCATCTGACGCTGGAAGAAGTCCTTAAGGTGCTGAACAAGGAGTCCGGCGTGCTGGGCCTGTCCGGTGTCTCCAGTGACTTCCGTGATCTTACCGAGGCCATGGAACAGGGCAATGAGCAGGCAGCCGTCGCCGTGGAAGCCTTCTGCTATCGTGTGGCCAAGCATATCGGCGCCTATACGGCGGCTCTGAACGGCGTGGACGCCATTGTGTTCACCGCCGGTATCGGCGAGAATGCCGCCCATATCCGCAGTATGATATGCGACTATCTGGGCTTTTTGGGCATCACCATCGACGAGGAGAAGAATGCCGTCCGCGGTAAAGAGGCGGAGATCTCCACGCCTGATTCCAAGGTGTCGGTGTTCGTCATCCCCACAAATGAGGAACTGGCCATCGCCCGGGAGACGGCAGCGCTGCTGGGTGAGTAACACGCCTGTTTCCCCAGCGAATGATGCATAGAAAAGGAGAGAGCCGCGAGGCTCTCTCCTTTGACTATACATACAGCAGCTTACGCAAACAGGTAGCCATACTTGTCACGAATGGTGACGATCAGCGTCTCCAGCTCGGCAGGCAGATTGTTCTTTCCGCTCAGGTCGTAGTCCTTCGGCTCGCCGAAAGTGCGGACACGCACCTTATCGCCGCCCAGGAACAGCACGCCGGCGTTGGTGGAATCCATCATGTCCTCCGCCGTCTGGAACACCGTGAACTTGTCATGGCAGGGCTCGGAAGCGTAGGGGCAGAACTGGGTGCAGTTGCCGCACTCGTTGCACATCTTGTCCACATGGACGATCTGATGCTTTCCATCAGCCATGGCAATGGCTATGTTGGAACGGTTGGGGCAGGAATCCACACAATTCTCACATACCGTCTGGCACTGCAGGCAGCGCTCACCCTCACGGCAGGGATACTCCGCCATTTTCAGCACGCCCTTCTTGGCGGCGGCGTCAGCAATGGTGACGTAAGCCTGCGCGGGGATCTCATAAGTATGCGGCGCACCGATGACCTCTTCGGCAAAGCGGGCGGCGTCGGCGATTCCCTCGACAACGGTAGCGGGGCCGCGGGTCGCATCACCGGCGGCGTATACGCCCTCAATATTGGTCTTGAAGGCGGGGCGGCCCTTCTTGTCCAGTTCAATGCCGTTGGCGGTCATGAGGGCGTCGTCCACCTGCTCGCCCACGGCGGAGACCACCAGATCGCAAGGGATGTCGAAGAACTCGCCGCTTCCCACGGGACTGCGGCGGCCGGAGGCGTCCGCCTCGCCCAGTACCATCTTCTCACACGTCAGCACGCCATCTGCCTGCTTGACAGGAGCCGCCAGTTCGGCAAACGTCACGCCGTCCGCCAGCGCCAGTGCCAACTCATGCTCGTCGGCGGGCATATACTTGCGGGTACGGCGATATACCAGCGTCACATGCTCCGCGCCGCTGCGCTTGGCGAGACGTGCCGCGTCCATAGCGGTATTGCCGCCGCCGATCACGGCCACGTTGCCGGCCACGGCAATATTGCCGGCCTTGACGCCCTTCATCCACTGGATGGCGCCTGCCACATCGCCGGGGATATCCAGCTTACCGGGCTTCCATGCGCCTACGGCAAAGAGGATATGGGTATAGCCCTGCTGTTTCAGCTCCGCCACGGAGGGGGCAGGTGCGCCGCACTTCACCTCGACGCCGTACTTCTCCATCATGGCGATATCCTTGGCGATCGTCTCGTCGGCAATGCGGAAGCTGGGGATCACATGGCGGGGTACGCCGCCCAGTTCCTTTTCCCGCTCAAAGATGGTCACTGCCACACCGGAGCGGGCCAGGAAATTGGCCGCCGCAATACCGGTGGGACCGCCGCCGATGATGGCAGCCTTTTTACCGGCCACCTTTTCGGTGGGGCGGATATCGGCCATAACAGCGCAATACCCCTTCTTGGCCGCCACCAGCTTGGCGTCACGGATATGGACGGACTCCTCATAGAAGTTACGGGAGCACTTGTTCTGACAGCGGTGGGTGCAGATGGTGCCGGTGATAAAGGGCAGCGGGTTCTTCTCAATGATCAGCTTCAGCGCCGGGCCGTACAGGCCCTTGTTCACCAGCTCGATGTACTCGGGGATATCCTGTGCAATGGGGCAGCCGCCCTTGCAGGGTGCGGAGAAGCAGTCGATCCAGGGCACGCCCTTGTCGCTCTTGCGGCTGGGCAGCGGCTTGATGGGCTTGACGTGATGCACATCGGTGTGGCTGGCGGCGGACATTTCGCAGATGGCCTCGGTGTCGGTGCCGTCGAAGGGTTGATAAGCCATAGGCTCCACCTTCTCCACCATCTGCCGCAGGCGGTTGTAGCCGCCGGGTTTGAGGATGGTAGTGGCCACGGTAATGGGCCAGATACCGGCAGCGAACAGCTTGTCGCAGTTGAAATACTCCGCACCGCCGGCGAAGGAAATGCGCATCTTGCCCTTGAACTGGCGGGAGATCCGGTGGCACATCTCGATGGTCAGGGGGAACAGACTGCGGCCGGACATGTACATCTCGTTGTTGGGCAGCTCGCCCCGGGTGGTGTCCACAGGGAAGGTATTGGACAGCTTCAGGCCGAACTCCAGGCCCTTGCTGTCGGCCAGTGCCTGCAAACGCTCGAACATGGGCACGGCGTCGGCCCACTGGAGATCCTCGTTGAAGTGATGCTCATCGAACACGATGTAGTCGTAGCCCATGGAATCCAGCGTGCGCCGTGCGGTCTCGTAGCCCAGAATGGTGGGGTTGCACTTGACAAAGGTATGCAGGTGCTTCTCCGTGATCAGATAGCTGGCAATACGCTCGATCTCATCGGGAGGACAGCCGTGGAGGGTGGAGACGGTGACGGAGCGGCTGACACGGGGATCGATGGTGTCGATGTAGGCGCTCTCCTCCGGGAACAGCTCCTTCAGAACGCCCTTGCACTCGCCGAAGATGGCGGTCTTGTTGGCGTCCATCATGCCGTCAATATAGGTGTTGACCTTATCGCCCTTGATGCCCTCCAGATCGTAGCCCACGGACATGTTGAACACGAAGCCGTTGGGATCACCGAAGCCATAGACCTTGGAAAGCACTTTCAGGGCGCACCACGCCTTGATATACTCATCCATGGCCTGGGGCACGGTCAGCTCGGTGGACCACTCCTGGTTATAGCCCTCGTCATTGGCCAGGATGCAGGGACGGGGCACACAGGCGGCCAGCTCGGCGCCGTCCATCTTCTGGACGGTCTTGACCTCGAAGAAACGGGCGCCGGCCATGTAGGCGGCGATAATGTTCTGAGCCAGCTGGCTGTTGGGGCCGGCAGCAGGGCCAAAGGGTGTTTCGATACGCTCGCCGAAAATGGGCAGGCTCTTGCCGGTGGCGTGATACGCCTTGCGGACACCGAAGATCTCGCCGGAGTTGGCGTATTCGGTAACCACCCAGTTCATCAGCGACTTAAAGGGAATCGGATACATTTTTTCAGACATGGTTTATCTCCTCTCTTAGTACACGCGATGGTTCAGGTCGCCCCACAGCTTCTTGGCGGCCTCCAGAATGTGGGCATTCTCCGCTTCCTCGTCGATACCCACCAGCACGCGGTCCTTCATCAGCAGCTTGCCGGCGGCGATGGTGGTCTGGCACTGACGGCCGGTCATGCCGAAGATCATGTGGCCGTCGATGTTCTCATCGGAGAAGGGGGTGTAGGGCTTGTAGTCCATGACGATGATATCCGCCGCAGCGCCGGCTTTCAGCGCGCCCAGCTGCTGGGGGAAGTACCGTGCGCCGATCCTGGCATTATTCTTGAACAGCATGTCGGTGACCTCACACCATGCCACATTGGGCAGGCAGTTCTGGCTCCGCTGGGAGCACAGGGCCACCTTCAGGGATTCCAGCATATCGTTGGTATAGGCGTCGGTGCCCATGCCCAGCAGGATGCCCCGCTTGTGCAGCTGCAGCACCGGGCAGATGCCGATGGCGTTGCCCATATTGGACTCAGGGTTGTTGACCACCATGGTGCCGGTCTCCTTGATAATGTCCATCTCGGCGGTATTTACATGGATGCAGTGGCCCAGAATGGTCTTTTCGCCCAGAATACCGTGATCCTGCAAACGCTGCACCGGACGGCGGCCGTAATTCTGCAGGCTGTCGTACACATCGTTCATGCCCTCGGACACATGGATGTGGTAGCCAGTGCGGCCGTTGTTGGCCTCCACCATGCGGTCAAAGGTCTTGTCAGAGATGGTGAACAGGGCGTGACCGCCGAACATGGCCGCCAGCATAGGATCGTTCTCCTTCTGGCAATAGGTGATGAAGTCGGCGTTCTCCTTGATGGCCTGCAGGCACTTCTCCTCGCCGTCCCGGTCGGACACCTCATAGCACAGGCAAGAGCGCAGGCCCAGACGGCGTGACTCCTCGCTGATGGTAAACAGCGTACCGGGGATCTCGCCATAGCTGGCGTGGTGGTCGAAAATGGTGGTAACGCCCTGCTTGATGGAGTCGATGTACAGCGCCGTGGCGGAGGCGCGGGTGCCGTCCATCATCAGGTGGCGGTCGATGGCCCACCATGTGCCATCCAGCACCTCATAGAAATTGGTAGGATTGTTGCCCACGATGCTCAGGCCCCGGGCCAGCGCGGAATAGATGTGGGTGTGGGCATTGATGAACGCCGGCATGATCACGCCGCCCTTGGCGTCAAGGATCTCCGCTTCGGGATATTTGGCCCGCAGCGCGGCCTCCTCACCTACCTCCACGATGTTGGCGCCCTCATAGGCCACCGCACCATGCTCATAATAGCCCTTACCCTCGCCATCACGGGTAATCAGTCTGCCGTTGGTCAGCAAAGTCATAGTTCTTTCCTCCTGTAAAAAAGTTCCAATGAGCCATCACCACGGCCAAATGCAAAAAATGTTCCAAACTCCCATGGAGTCTGAAACACTCAAGCCATGCGCCGAGTGATAGTTGCAGCCCGTGCGCGAAGCACTTCCTTAC
The DNA here is from genome assembly GCA_945877515.1 of uncultured Clostridia bacterium. Classification (GTDB taxonomy): domain Bacteria; phylum Bacillota; class Clostridia; order Oscillospirales; family Oscillospiraceae; genus Vescimonas. The sequence continues at coordinate 17,265 of CAMCSE010000011.1, forward strand.
AGCTACCAATCTTGGATTGTTGTTTCTATTTTACCAGAAAACACTGTCGGATGCAAGTCCCAATTGTATCCTTTGCATGAAACTTCTCTTCTTTTTTAGTGCCTGCATTGCAAGCTGTGTGTTGACTTATATTACCTTGTGTGTTATATTATATGTTATGATAAGGAGGTGCGTGTTATGTGCAATGTATATATTTACGGAGATTCTCTGCTGAAAGCCACCGTACCGGACAAAGAATTGAAGTATCATTTTCATCTGCCGGAGATCATGGCCCGTTACCCTTCTGACCGGGTACAGATCACCAACCGGGCTAAGATGGGCGCCACTGTGTCCAAAGGGCTGTCTCTGGTGGAGCATGACGCTGCCCGCGGCCTGACTGCCGACTATGCCCTGGTCTGCTATGGCGGCAACGACAGCGACTATGATTGGGCGGCCATCGCTGCTGATCCTGAAGGAGAACATCAGCCTCATACCAAGCGGGAAACCTTCCACAGGACGCTTGGCAATATTTTGTCACTGCTGCGCCGGCAAGGGGTACAGCCGGTGTTGATGAGTCTGCCTCCCATCGATCCGAGACGGTATCTCAGCTTCATTTGCCGCAACGGGCTGGACAGAAGCGCTATCATGCGCTGGCTGGGGGATGAGGATATGATCTACCGCCATCAGGAACTGTACAGCGACACGGTAACGGAACTGGCCTATGAAAGCGGTGTGCCGCTGATCCATGTGCGGCAAGCGTTTTTGGCGGATCACCACATGAACTCTCTGCTGTCCGCTGATGGTATCCATCTGACTATGGACGGCTACGGAAAGCTGTTCGACACGCTGGCCGACTGGCTGCGCCCGAAGCTGAGCTGAAACAAAAACAGGAAGCCCTGCCTTTGAAAGCAGGGCTTCCTGTTTTTTGAATCGCATGCGGGAAACAAAGTGATTTGGGGAAATTACTTCGCAGCCAGCAGATCCTCACCGGTAAAATACTTCTTCAGGGGCTTATACAGCACCGCGAAGATCACAAGACAGATGACCATGTCAATGGCCACATAGCTGCCGTTATAGGCGGCGGAGTAGAGATACGGATTCAGCCAAGTGACGTTGAACAGCTCCGTAGGCTCAAAGATACGGTAGATGGTGATGCCGCTGATGAAATGTACAATGAAGCGCAGAACGCAGCCCACCACAGTACCGATGAAGATGCCGCCCTTCTTCCGGGCAAACAGGCCGGCAAAGCCCAGCATGGTAAAGGCCACCAGATAGTCCAGCAGCATGCTGGCCCAGCCCCATGCATAGGCGCCGTCGAAGATCAGCTGCAGCAGGCCATAGGCAAAGGATGCCAGCAGGCCGTCCTTCAGGCCCCAGCGGACGCAGTACAGGAAGATAGGCAGCATACCGATGCACACGCTGCCGCCTTGAGGCAGTTCAAAGAACTTCAGGTAGCTCAATGCGGTGGCTGCCGCCACCATGATGGCGCCCTCGCACAGGGCACGGAGTTTCATGTGATTCATATGTATTACCTCCTAAAAAACATAGCCTGTCCGCTGCGGTTTCTTCGGAGACACCCCTCACATAAAACACCGCATTGCGGCGACGCAATGCGGTGAAAAAGTACGTTCACTATGACCACATTCCTACGCCGGCATTATCCGGATCAGGTTCGAGGGATCACAGCGGCGATACGCTGTATCTCAGCCGGTTTGCACCAGCACCCCTTGTATTGTGAAGCTATCATAGCACACAGGGAGGATTCTGTCAAGATGCTGTTATGGTTTTTCGCTTTCGGTCAGGCCTGGCCCAGATGTCCCGTGGCCTCCAGCGTAGCGAAGCGGTCCAGTGCGATGTATCCGGCAGCAAAAATCAGATACAGCGCCGCCAACATCAGCAGCGGCTTGAGAACGTTGGCCCACGCCGGTTCGCTGTACAGCACCGTGCCGTCATCCGAAATCACCTGCGACGCCAGCACCTCGTGCCGCAGGGTGTATACCGTGCCGTCAGCGGCGGTAAAACTTCGGCGCTGGGGTTTCAGCTCCTGATAAAGCGCACCGCCCTCATCAGTCTGTTCGTCGATACCGTTTCCCTGCAAGTCCAGCGTAACAGCGGTCTTTCCGGTGGATAGCAGCAGCTCTCCGTCCCGGACGGTAAACACATAGCTCTTATCCACATGCGGCTGGATGGTATCCACCTTTTCCCCTGCCTGATATACCTCGATTTTGCTGCCCCTGCCCAGATACAGTCTCCCTGCCTCGTCAACCGCCACACCGCTGTAGGAAAGCGCCATAGCGCCTGTGGCGATCGCGATTACGGACAGCACAAAAATCAGGGCGGCGGCAACGGCCAGCACCCGCATCAATTTGCGGTATTTGGGTCCCAACAGCTTCATCAGTCAACCTCGTTTTCCGAAAAATCACATCCACATAGCAAACAGCCGCAGTAACGTGCCCAGCGCCTTACGATACCACGGCCGGCTCTTCCAGCGCCCCATAGTCACCCTCTCACCGGCGTCTATGATCCGGGCCATGTCCGCCGCCAACGGCTGAGACACTGCCGTTCCGTACAGCAGCGTACCACACTCGAAATGCAGCTGGAAACTGCGATAGTCCATGTTTACCGAGCCCACAAAGGCCATCTTGCCGTCCACCAGCACGCTCTTGCCGTGAAGCAGGCCCGGCGTGAAGGTGTAGATCTTCACCCCGTGGCGGAGCAGTTCGCCCCAGTAGCTTTCTGCCACCAGATAGGCAAACTTATGATCGGGGATACCGGGCATCAGCAGCTGCGTTTTCACGCCGCAGTCCGCCGCCATGCACAAGGCACGCATCATTGGCTCGTCAATTGCCAGATACGGCGTGGTAACGGTCAGCGTCTCCCGTGCGCCGGCGATCATCTGCAAAAAGGCGTCCTCAGCGGTGTTGATGGGGTTGTTATCCGGTCCGTCCACAAAGGGCTGGACAAAGCCTTCCCCCTCCACACCAAAACGCGGCCGGTACTGGTCATATTCCTTGTCCAGCGTGCCGCCCATTCGCTCCCACAGGTTGATAAACTCACGGGTCAGTCCCCATGCGCCCTGTCCGGTCAGCCGCACGCCGCAATCCTTCCAATAGCCGAAACGCTCCATAATATTGGCGTATTCGTCTGCCAGATTGGCGCCTCCGGTATACGCCACCTCGCCGTCGATACAGGCGATCTTCCGGTGGTCACGGTAATTGAAGTACAGCCGGTTCACATACTGATGCACCGGATTGAAGATCTTGATCTTGACCCCGATCTCCTTTAACGCGGCGATCTCCTCGCCGCCAAAACGCATCATGCTGCCAAAGTCATCAAAGAGGAAACATATCTCCACGCCCTCTGCCCGTTTACGGCGGAAAACCGCCAGCATCCGGTCAAAGATATCGCCCCGGGCCACAATATAGTATTCCAGAAAAATAAACCGCTTCGCCTGTTCCATATAGGCCAGCAGATCATTGAGATATACCTCACCGGTCTCCAGATATACCGCCTCAGTGCCGCCGTACAGCGGAAAACCCCTCCGGGTCATGTACTCCGCCAAACGGCTCCACTCCGGTAACTGCTGCTGCAGCGCCGTCATAGCGGCGGCACACTGTTGCCTCTGGACTGCACTCTCCGCCGGAACCGGCACCTTTTTCAGCGACAGCCGCTTGGCACTGCTTTCGCCGTTCCACAGCACATAGAGGATCAGTCCCGCCACCGGCACTGCCAGGATCAGCAGGATCCAGCCGATCTTATAGCTGCTGCTGCCGGGTCTGTTATACACCCGGATGGCGCAGATCAACGCCAGCACCTCCAGCAGTCCATAAGCCAGCGCCATCTTTTGCTGAAGCAGCACAGACAACCCCACCACCAGCGCGATCTGCGCCAGCAGCAGCACAGCCACCAAAGCCAAACGCAGTCCCGCGCCGATACGGCGTTCTGTTTTCTGTTGTACCCGGTACTTCTTCATATATCTCCTTTCGGAAAACTGTGATCTCAGTTGCGGTTCTTACGCAGCAGTTCCTGCTGGATATCCCACAGCTTCTGGCTCAGATCCACATAGTAGGTCTGGGGATTGTCAAAACGCTTGATCTCGTCCCACAAGGTATCCACCTGCTGCTTGCAGTAGCTCTTGATCTCCTTCAGCGGCGGGGACTGATACACCCGTTTCCCCTTCAGGAACACGGGCACCAGCAGCTCTCTGGCCTCGAAATTACATACATTCTTGGTTTTCCATGTGGCATAGGGATCAAACAGCATCAGCGGCTCGTTTTCGTTCACCGTCTCGTCATAGACGGTCATATAGTCCGCAATGGCCTTGCCGTTGTCCCGGTTATACAGGCGGTATACCTTCTTGAAGTGAGGAATGGTGATCTTCTCCACATTTTCACTGCACTTGATCTTGGGGATGATCTCGCCCTTCTCGTTCTCCACGGCGGTCAGCTTGTACACGCCGCCGAACACCGGCTCGCTCTTGGCGGTAATCAACCGCTCACCCACGCCGAACATATCGATCTGGGCGCCCTGCAAAAACAGATTCTGGATCAGCCGCTCATCCAGCGAATTGGACACACTGATCTGGCACTCCGGCCAGCCGGCCTCGTCCAGCATCCTGCGGGCCTCCTGGCTGAGATAGGCCATATCGCCGCTGTCCAGGCGAATACCGCACTTCGTAATGCCCATGGGCCGCAGCACCTCATTGAAGGCCCGGATAGCGTTGGGCACACCGGATTTCAAGGTGTTGTAGGTGTCCACCAGCAGCGTGGCATTAGTGGGATAGGTCTCGCAATAGGTCTTGAAGGCCTCGTACTCGCTGTCGAACATCTGCACCCACGCATGGGCCATGGTGCCGCCAGCGGGCACGCCGTACAGCTGGTCGGAAATGGTGCAGGCGGTACCGGCACAGCCGCCGATATAGGCGGCACGGGCTCCTACAATAGCCGCGTCCGCGCCCTGCGCCCGGCGGGAACCGAACTCCAGCACCGTGCGTCCCATGGCAGCACGGCAGATGCGGTTGGCCTTGGTGGCGATCAGGCTCTGGTGATTGATGGTCAGCAGCGTGAAGGTCTCGATCAGCTGCGCCTCGATGGACGGCGCGCGTACCACCACCATCGGCTCCCGGGGGAACACAGGCGTACCCTCCGGGATGGCGTAGATATCGCCGGTAAAGCGGAAGTCACGCAGATAGTCCAAAAACTCCTCGCAGAACAGGTTCCGCCCACGGAGATAGGCGATATCCTCCTCGCTGAAATGCAGATTTTCGATATAGTCGATCAGCTGCTCCAGACCGGCTGCGATGACATAGCCGCCTTCATCGGGCACTCTGCGGAAAAACACATCGAAATAGGTGATGCGGTCCTTGTATCCGTTGCGGAAGTATCCGTTGCCCATGGTCAACTCATAAAAGTCGCACAGCATGGTCATGTTCAGCTTTTCAGCAGTATTCATTTCCTGTTAAACCTCAAATTCTCAATAATTCCCGCTCGGGGTGTAAAGTATCATATTATTATAGCACAATTATAACAATTGGCAACCATTTCCGCCATCTTTTCGCTTTCCTGCTGTCAAAAAGGGCCTCAACCACCGGTCGGTTGCTTTTCCCGGCGCTTCTGGTACAATACAGGGCGAGGTGATCACTTTGGATAAACAGCTTCTCGGCGCTTTCATCGCCGAAAACCGAAAGCGACAGGGCATGACACAGCAACAGCTGGCGCAGGTGCTGCATGTGACGGACAAAGCCGTCAGCAAGTGGGAACGAGGGCTTAGCTACCCCGACGTGACCCTTCTGCAGCCGCTGGCGGCGGCGTTCCGCCTCCGTGTGGACGATCTGCTGACCTGCCGCGCCGGAGAAAGTGAGGAATATGTGAAATCTGATATGACCCCGGTATCCGAGCCGATCCCACCTGAACCCGCCGCGCCGGAGATCTCCCCCGCCGTTCAGGCAGTACTGGAGATCACGGCGGAGAATCGCAGCCGCCATCTGAGCCGCCGCCGGTATATTGCCGCCATTGCTGCGCTGGCGCTGATACTGGCAGCTGTGCTGACCATCCTTCAGAGCAGCGGACGGCTGCTGAAGAAACACACCACATCGCCGGACGGTGCCATCACCCTGACCGTATATCGTGACCTTCTGGACAGAGGTACCTTCCGGATACAGGCCGACCAAACTTTTTTTATGGAGGGTGCACGCTGTGAATTCTGTGGACGCGGCCCCGCCCTGCCGGTAACACGGCAGACGCTGACAGGTAGCCCCACCGCCGTAGACAGTCTGCAATGGTCAGCGGACGGGCGGTATTTGCTGCTCTGTGGCCGTACCGGAAGCCGCGTGGCTCCGGCCTATATCCACCTGTGGGATTTCACGTCCTACGATGAGAACGATCCCGCCCGCGAAACAGACCTTGCCACAGAAATTCTGGTAGCACTGGCAGGGTACGGTGATCCATCCGCCCCCACAGCACCGCTGCTGCCGTCGCTGCCCGGCGTAACAAAGAACACCTTCCTGCCCCATGTGACGCTGTCCAACGTCCACTGGCTGGAGAATGGGCAGCGGCTGGGCATGGCATATGGCTATAACGGCACCGACAGTACACGGCACAGCGGCACACTGACCTATGATGTCAGATCCGGCAGCATCACGTCTCTAACCGAGACACGGGAATAGCGCTGTGAATACCGGTTCTATCTCTGCCGCTCGTATCCATACAAAAAGGCACCGTATGGCTGTTGAAGCCATACGGTGCCTTCTCTGTTTTTTGAAGCGAGTCGCTTACTCCTCGTCCTCATCGGCGTCATTCAGTGCGTTGGCCAGATCGCTCAGATCGAACTCCAGCTTTGTGCCGCAGTTGGGACACACCACCTCGCCGTCCTCCAGAACGGACTCGTCGAAGTAGACTTCCTCCTCGCATTCGGGGCAAGTGGTCATGAAGCAGTCCTCTTCCTCGTCTTCATCGTCATCCCACTCATCCTCGTCTTCCATCTCGTAGAGAGTCTCCTCCACGTCGGACAGGTCATCGCTGACGGCGTCCAGACCGTCCTCGATATCCACCATCTCGTCCTGCATGTCGGCAATTTCCTCCGCCATGTCGTCCAACACGTCGATGATGGCAGCAATCAGCTTGCCTTCCTTGCTCTCCGTGTCCAGTGTCAGGCCCTCGGCCAGACCCTTCAGATACGCTACCTTTTCAGAAATACCCATGTGCATACTCCTTTCCTGAACAGTACGTCTCGGTTATGTCAAATGGTTTTATGAAAACAGCTTTTACTTGCAGCGGCCGATATATTCGCCGGTACGGGTGTCGATGGTGATCTTGTCGCCGATGTTGATGAACAGAGGCACCTTCACCTCGGCGCCGGTCTCCACGGTGGCGGGCTTCAGGGTGTTGGTGGCGGTGTTGCCGGCCAGACCCGGCTCCGTCTCGGTGACCTCCAGATCCATGAAGTTGGGGCACTCCAGACCGAACACATTGCCCTTATAGCTCAGCACCTTGCACACGGTGTTCTCGGTGATGAAGCGGAAGGCGTCGCCCAGCAGATCCTTGCCCAGAGGCACCATGTCGAAGGTCTCCTGGTCCATGAAGTAATACAGGTCGCCGTCATTGTAGCTGTACGCCATGTCCTTGCGCTCCACGAACGCTTCCTCAAACTTGGCGGTGGGGTTGAAAGAGGTCTCGGTCACAGCGCCGGTCACGATGTTCTTCATCTTGGTACGGACGAAGGCCGCGCCCTTGCCGGGCTTGACGTGCTGGAACTCCACGACCTGCATGACCTTGCCGTCCATCTCGAAGGTCTTGCCGTTTCTGAAATCACCGGCGGTAATAGTTGCCATATTGATATTCCTCCCATATAATGAGGGAACATCACGATTCCCTCGAATAAAATAAATTTCGGCCATAAAAAGCCTTATCTATTTTACATGATGCTGTATTATTTGGCAAGTGCTTTACCGTATTTTTTGCCAAAAAAGCGAAATTATTTATTCACAGCACCAGCAGCGCCTTGGGCGCTTTGGTGATGACCTGGGCGCCGTCCGGCCGCAGGATCATCACGTCCTCGATCCGGACGCCGAATTTGCCGGGAAGATAGATGCCCGGCTCGGCGCTGACCACCGCGCCGTCCGGCATAGGCTTGTCATTGCCGGGAGCGGCGTTGGGGGCTTCGTGGATATCGATACCCAGGCTGTGGCCAAAGCTGTGGCCGAAATAGACGCCGTAGCCTGCGTCCTGAATGACCTTGCGGGCCGCGCCGTCAATCACCGCGCCGGTAACACCGGCCTTGGCGGCGGCGATCCCTGCCAGCTGGGCCTGCAATACGATATCGTAGACGTTCCGCATCTCGTCACTAGGCCGGCCCAGCGCCACGGTGCGGGTCATATCGCTGCAATATCCCTTATAGACGCAGCCGAAATCCATGGTGATAAAGTCCCCCTCCCGCACCTTTCGCATACCGGGCACGGCGTGGGGCATGGAGCCGTTGGGGCCGGAGGCCACAATGGTATCAAAGGCGGTCTTTTCCGCACCGGCGGACACCATCAGATAGTTGAGCCGGGCGGCAATCTCCTTCTCCGTCATGCCGGGGCGGATCTCTTTGAGGATCTGCTCCAGCGCGCCCTCGGCGATCCGCTGGGCGGCGGTCATGCAGGACAGCTCCTCCTCGTCCTTGCTGCCCCGCAGCTCCGTCATCAGCGACGAGGCGGGCGTCAGGGTACAGTGGAGCTTTTCGCTGTATACGGCGTGCTCCGCCACGGTCATGCGCTGCTCCTCAAAGCCTGCCTTTTCCGCGCCGGCCTCCGCCAGCGCCTCGTTGATCAGGGCGGAAAACGGCTTTTCCCGGCTGACCTCCCGGATCACGGCAGCGTCGCCGATGGCCTTGTCCGCCGCCTCGGTATAGCGGCTGTCGGTAAAATACCAGCTTCCCCTGCGGGTCACCAGCGCTATGCCCTCGCCCATAAAGCCGGTGGCGTAATAGCAGTTGGCCTCGCTGGTCAGCAGTATGGCGTCCAATCCGTCCAGATGGGCGGCAATATGTTCCAGATGGTTCAAGCGATCCCCTCCCCGTCTTTTTCCCGTGCCATAGCCTTGAAGGGAGCCTGCATGGCGTGCAGCACCTTCTGCCACGGCGTTACCGCGCCGCCTGCCGGCTCCACCATCAACGCGGTGACGCCGGACAGATTGGCCGCCAGCACGTCCGTCAGCAGCTTGTCGCCCAGCATGGCCGTTTCGCCGACGGTCACGCCCGCCTTGTCCATGGCCCGGCGCAGCCCCTTTGGCAGCGGTTTTTGAGCGTGGCCCACATAGTCGATACCCAGTTGACGGCAAAACTCGTTCACCCGCTTGCCGCTGCGGTTGTTAGAGAGGATCATCACCGTGATCCCCGCCGCTTTCAGCCGGTCGATCCACGGCTTTACGCCCTCCGGCGGCGTTTTCACGGACTTGGGCGCCAGCGTATAGTCCAGATCGCACAGCAGCAGCCGAATACCCTTTTTTTGCAACAGCTCCGGCGTTACGTTGTCATAGGCCGCCAGCAAGCGGTCAGGCCGCAGGGAAACACGCATATCTCCTCTCCCTTTCTCATAGGATTTTGTGTAGTATACCATTTTTCACCTGAAAAAACAAGGGGGCGGGGTCATGCAGTTCTATCTGGCGGCGGGCATAGGCGACACGCTGCCCCGGGGCCGGTTTCGACCGGTGCGGGCGGCCTACCGGCTGGGACCGCGGCTGCTGTCGGCCGTGGGAAACGCACCGGTACAGGGCGGGCTGATGCTGGTGGGCGACAGCCGGGAGTGCGGCAGTTCCGACGTGCTGGCCCGGGACATCATGCGGGAGTGTCTGCGGCGAAAATATGACGGTGTGGTGCTGGATTGGTACCATAACGGGGCTGATCGGGGTACATTAACGGCCCGAATCGGGCAATTATGCGCCCAATACGGCTGCCGCCTTTTCGTTCCGGAGCCGTACGCCGCCTATGCGGCTCACGCTACGGTACTCATCAACACGGCTGTGACAAACGGAACGCTGAAAGGCTATCTCCACGATGCAGTACGGCGCTTCGGCGCATCCCGCATCGCGCTGGATCTGGAGCGGCTGCGGCTGGATTTCACGCTGCCCCACTCCTCCAATATCCGCCGCCCGCTGTCCGCGCCGGAGCTGCGGCGGCTGAAGGAGGGAAAACCGGTGTATGATTCTCAGGAGTTATGTGCCCGGTACTTCAACTACCGTTCGGGAAACGACAACCACTATGTGCTGTTTGACGATGCCCGTACCCTGCGGGCCAAAGCCTCCATCGCGGAAAACATGGGGATCCGGGAGGGGTTTTTCATGCTGCCGGAGGTGGTGGACATCGCCGGGGAACTGCTGGGATAGCGGCAAAGCAGGTGCGGCCCCTTTCTGCTGCCAAGCAGCAGAAAGGTTTGCTTTCCTCTATCTGCAAAAAAATCGCCACCCGATCGGGTGGCGGTTTCTTTACATTAATAGTAACGCTTATTACGGTTCTTGCGGGCAGCCTCGGACTTCTTGCGGCGCTTGACACTGGGGCTTTCATAGCACTCTCTGCGACGCACCTCGGCAACAATACCGGCCTTAGCGCAGCTTCTCTTGAAACGCTTCAGCGCGCTATCCAGAGATTCGCCTTCCTTGACATGAATTTCGGACATCTATTTTCCCTCCCTCCGATGCACCCGGCTTGATCCAGAGTGCTCTTTAAGAGTCATACAGGCATGACTTAACGAATGATATTATACTGACTCCCCTGTATCTTGTCAAGGGATTTTTTCACAAATTCCCGCAAAAGGGCGAAAAAGAGGGACGGTAAACGCCCCTCTTTTCGGAATCATTACTTGGCGGGCTTGACGATCAGGTTAATGAGCTTGTTCTTCACCAGAATGGTCTTGACAATAGCCATACCGTCAATGGCCTTGCGTACCTTCTCCACCGCCTTGACGGCCTCCATAACGGTCTGCTCGTCGCTGTCCACAGGCACATTGATGGTGCCCTTCAGCTTACCGTTGACCTGAACCGCCATCTCCACGTTGGCGTCGATGGTCTTGGCTTCATCATAAGCAGGCCAGGACATCTGCATGGCCATCTTGCCGTTCTTGGCGGCAAAGCCGGTCAGCTCCCACATCTCCTCCACCATATGGGGCGCGAAGGGGGACAGCATCAGCATCAGCATGGACAGGTCGCCCTTGGTCAGGCCGTTGGCGTAGAAGGCGTTGACCATCGCCATCAGGGCCGCAATGGCGGTGTTCATCTTCAGCTCGTCGATATCGCTTGTGACCTTCTTGATGGTCTTGTGGATAATGGACTCGTTCTTGGCGGAGATCTCGTCACTGTCGGCGGCCAGCTCCATCAGGTTCCAGCAGCGGTCCAGGAACTTCTTGCAGCCGCGGACGGCGTTGGTGGACCAGGTGGCGGTTTTTTCAAAGTCGCCGATGAACATGATATACAGGCGCAGCGTATCGGCGCCGAACTCCTTCACCACGTCGTCGGGGTTCACCACGTTGCCCAGAGACTTGGACATCTTCACGGAGGGGCGCAGGGCCAGGCTGCCGTGGAGCCGGACCAGCTCCTCCTTCTCGGCCTCGGTCTTGGCGTTGCCCACATAGTAGGGATTCTCGCCCAGGATCATGCCGTGGCTGGTACGTTTGGCGTACGGCTCCTTGGTGTGTACCACGCCGATATCGTACAGGAACTTATGCCAGAAGCGGGAGTACAGCAGATGCAGGGTGGTGTGCTCCATGCCGCCGTTGTACCAATCCACGGGGCCCCAGTATTCCTCGGCTTCCTTGGACACCAGTTCCTTGTCGTTGTCGGGATCCATATAGCGCAGGAAGTACCAGCTGGAACCGGCCCAGTTGGGCATGGTGTCCGTCTCGCGCTTGGCCGGTCCGCCGCAGCAGGGGCAGGTGGTGTTGACCCAATCGGTCATGCGGGCCAGCGGGCTCTCGCCGTCGTCGGTAGGCTCATAGGCCTCCACCTCAGGCAGCACCAGCGGCAGCTGATCCTCGGGGATGGGCACCCAGCCGCACTTCTCGCAGTTGACCAGAGGGATCGGCTCACCCCAATAGCGCTGGCGGGAGAACACCCAGTCACGCAGCTTGTAGTTGACCTTCTCCTTGCCGAAGCCCTGTTCCACCACATACTTCTTCATGGCGGGGATGGCCTCGCGGACGGTCATGCCGTTGAGGAAGCCGGAGTTGACCATAACGGCGCTGTCGTCCTTGGCCACAAAGGCCTCCTTGGTCACGTCGCCGCCGGCCACCACCTCGATGATGGGCAGGCCGAACTTGGTGGCGAACTCCCAGTCGCGCTGGTCGTGGCCGGGCACGCCCATGACGATACCGGTACCGTAGCCCATCAGGACGTAGTCGGACACGAACATAGGCAGCGGCTTATGGGTGACGGGATTGATGACCTCCACGCCCTCCAGACGGACGCCGGTCTTGTCCTTGTTCAGCTCGCCGCGCTCGAAATCGGACTTGCGGGCGGCCTCGGCCTGATAGGCCTCCACCTCCGCCCGGTTGGGGATCTGGGGCAGCCACTTCTTCAACAGGGGATGCTCCGGAGAGATGACCATATAGGTGGTACCGAACAGGGTGTCGGCACGGGTGGTGTAAACGGTGACGTCATCGCCCATGTTGGTCTTGAAGGTGATGTCCGCACCGGTGGAGCGGCCGATCCAGTTCTTCTGCTGGGTCTTGACGCGCTCGATATAGTCCAGATCGTCCAGATCGTCGATCAGGCGCTGGGCATACTTGGTGATGCGCAGCATCCACTGGCTCTTTTCCTTCTGCACCACTTCGCCGCCGCAGCGCTCGCACACGCCGTTGACGACCTCCTCGTTGGCCAGCACCACCTTGCAGCTGGTGCACCAGTTGACGGCCATAGTGGCCTTATAGGCCATGTCGTGCTTGAACAGCTGCAGGAAGATCCACTGGGTCCACTTGTAGTATTCCGGGTCGGAGGTATTGACGCAGCGGTCCCAGTCAAAGCCGTAGCCCAGCATTTTCAGCTGACGGGTGAAATTGGCGATGTTATCGCGGGTAACAATGGCAGGATGAATGTGGTTCTTGATGGCGTAGTTCTCCGTGGGCAGACCGAAGGCGTCGTAGCCGATGGGGAACAGAACATTATAGCCTTCCATGCGCTTTTTGCGGGTCACGATGTCGATGGCCGTGAAGGGGCGGGGATGGCCCACATGCAAGCCCTGCGCGGAGGGGTAGGGGAACTCGATCAGGCCGTAGAACTTCGGCCGAGGATCGCCGGTGACGGCGCGGTAGGGCTTGGTTTTTTCCCAATTGTCCTGCCATTTCTTTTCAATGGCCGCAAAATCGTAATTCATGATTGCTTCTCCTTTGTATCGTCCATAAAATTTTTTCAAAACAAAAGCCCCTGACCTCTTCTGAGGTCAGGGGCGCAAATGCGCGGTACCACCCTGTGCATGGCCGCGCGTTGCCGCGTCGGCCCTCACCAGCCCTTCACAATCAAAGGGCTTCGCCGGTAACGGGGCGCGTCCGTCCCGCCCTGTTCAGGCGGAAAGCTCCGGGGCCAGTATCACGGAACGCTCCCACCGGCTCGCACCACAACCGCCGGCTCTCTTCAGGTGAACGGATCTCCGCTTTTTTCCCATCATTGCTGTGTTTCTGGTATCTTCTCGTTTGCTGTGCTTTTTTACTTTGCAAAACATTGCTCACATTGTACCCACTTTCCCGCCGTTTGTCAAGGGATTTTCACCCCGGAAGTACATCTTTCATACAATGGAGCGTACCAATATCAACGGCGGCGCAGTCCGCGCCGTCAGACAGGAGGTCTTTTTCATGGCGACACACGAATTTTCCCTGCAGCAGCTGCAGCCTTTTCTGGACGGGAATCCGGGGCGCGGCGTACTGCGGGTGCAGGTATCCACCGCGTCGGGATCGTTCCCCGTACCACGGGCGCTGGTGGAGGTGGCGGTGATGCTGGGCAACGCCCGGGTACTGCTGTACCGCAAGCGCACTGACAGCAGCGGCATCGCCGACGGCTTTGTCCTGCCGGCAAAGCCCTTTGACGAATCCCAAAGTCCCCGCACTGCCGGCAGCAGCATGGCCAACTATGTGGTGTCGGTCAGCCATCCCGGCTACGAGAGCGTTACCGATCTGCCTGCCGGGGTGTTCATCAACACCAAAACCATTCTGCCGGTGACCCTGACGCCGGTCACCATGTAAGGAGGGCCGTCATGCCGACACTTCCGGTGGTCCCCACCACCATCACCGTCCATCTGGGGATGCCTGACAGCAACGCCCCCAATGTGACCATTCCCTTCACCAGCTATATCAAGAACGTAGCCTCCCATGAGCTGTACCCTACCTGGCCGGAGTCGGCGCTGCGGGCCAATATCATGGCCCAGATCTCCTTCGCCCTCAACCGGATCTACACGGAGTATTACCGCAGCCGGGGCTATGACTTTGACATCACCAGCACCACGCAGCGGGATCAGGCCTATGTCTCCGGCGGCAATGTATTTGAGAACATCAGTCAGATCGTGGACGATATTTTCAACAACTACATCGTGCGGCAGGGCTATGTGGAGCCGCTGTTCGCCTCTTTCTGCGACGGAGTGCGCACCCAGTGCAGCGGGCTGAGCCAATGGGGCAGCGTGGATCTGGCGGAGGAGGGCTACATCCCCTATGAGATCCTGCAGTACTACTATGGCGACGATATCAACATCGTCTTTGACGCTCCGGTCAGCGACAACATTCCCTCCTATCCGGGGCGGCCGCTGGAGCGGGGCTCCTACGGCCAGAGCGTGCGTACCATTCAGCAGCAGCTCAATCGCATCCACGAAAACTATCCCGGCATCCCCGTCATCTCGCCGGTGTCCAACGTATTCGACCGGAACACGGAGGATGCGGTGCGGGAGTTTCAGCGGGTGTTCAACCTGGACGCCGACGGCATCGTGGGCAAGGCCACATGGTACAAGATCAAGGAGATATGGACGGGCGTCAAGCAGCTGTCCGAGCTGGCCAGCGAGGGGCTGACGCTCACTGAGGTACAGCCCGTTTTTCCGGCGGTGCTGCGCTTTGGCGACAAGGGCGTGGCCGTCAGCAGCATACAATACTATCTTGCGTTTCTGGGGTACTTCCTGCCGGAGCTGCCGCACATCGCCATTACCGGCACCTTCGATGAAGCGACCCGCGATGCGGTGTTCACCTTTCAGCGCATCTACGGCCTGCCGGTGGACGGCGTGGTGGGCCGTGACACTTGGAACAAGCTGCTGAACGTGTACGACCAGCTGCTGCGGGATCTGCCGCAAGACTATCAGAACTTCATCGGGCAGATCTATCCGGGACGGTTTCTGTCGCTGGGCGACGAGGGCGCCGCCGTGCGGCAATTGCAGCAGAATCTGCGGAAGATCGCGGCGCAGGACCCTGCCATTCCCTCAGTAGAGGTGGACGGGATATTCGGCGAAGCCACCCGACAGGCTGTGCTGGCCCTGCAGCGTCAGCTGGGCATCGACGAAAGCGGCGCGGTGGGGCCGGTGCTATGGACCAGAGCCGCGGAGTTGGCGTCGGGGCTGTGAAAGTCCGCGAAAGGGCTGCCGTCGCTATCCATCAGAAAAGCACCGTCATGCCTGACGGTGCTTTTTGCGGCGTTTCCCTTATTCGTTGGGCGTGATCACGCCGGTCAGATCCAGCGGTTTACCGTCCCGCCACAGGCGCTCCAGGCCGTAGAACTCCCGGGCCTCGGCGTTGAACATATGGACGGCAATGCAGCCGTAGTCCAGCAGCACCCATGTACCGCCGCGGTAGCCCTCACGGTGCAGCGGCTGCTCCCCCGCTTCCTCCAGCATCACCTTTTCCACGTTATCCACCAGCGCGTTGATCTGGGTATTGCTGGCGCCGGTGGCGATGACGAAGTAATCCGCCAGCGTGGTCAGCTCGCCGATCTCCAGCACCTGAATTTCACGGCCCTTCTTGTCGGACAGGGCGCGGGCCGCCAGCAATGCCATTTCTTTCGGTGTTTTCATACTTGTTTCACTCCCTGTTCTATCAGATATCGTTGTGCGTCCAATGTCAGATGGTGGATGGGGTTACCCATCTCCCGCATCTCCTCAATGGTCATGGTCAGGCCCAGCAGCAGTCCCCGGTCAATGTCCTGCCGGACAACCTCCCGCAGGCGCTCCACGCCGTCAAAGTCACGGGTCGGCTCCATGTAGTCCGCCAGATAGAGGATCTTCTCCAGCAGCGTCATATGGGGTTTTCCGGTGGTATGAAACCGGATGGCGCTGTACACCGCGTCGTTGACGCCGAATACATCCCGGGCAATGGCCGCGCCGGTGCGGCTGTGGAGCAGCTTCAGCGCCTGCTGCTCCAACTCATCCAGCTCCAGCCCATACTGTCTGCACAGCGCCAGCTGCTGGTCCATGTCCAGCTTCTTGGTGCAGTCGTGCAGCAGCGCCGCCACACGAGCCTCCGTTTCATCCGCGCCGTACTGCTTCGCCAGTTTCACCGCCGTGGCCTCTGTCCCCAGCACATGGGTCATTCGCTTGGGCTTGAGATAGCTCATGGCGATGGGCCGCAGCGCATCCGGCGTCAGATGTTTCAGGTCGGTGGCCGTGCCGTAAAGATGCTCCCGCTGGATGTAGCCCCACACGGCGGCAGGGACGAGACCGCTACCCCGTCCTTCCGCCAGCGCGGCACGGACATCGGTGGAGGACAGCTCGATCAGCTCCGGGTTCTCCAGAAGGGTGACCTGTGCCTGATACCGCTGCTCCAATCGCTGCTTCTGCCGCTCCATGGCGGCGCGGATATCCTCCTCCACCCGGCGGAACGCCGCAATACGTGCAATGCGGCAAATGACCTCCGGTTCATGCCATGTGTGAAGGGACAGGAACATATCCGATCCCATCAGCAGCCACAGTTCTGCATCGGGATACTCCTGCTGCAGCTGCACAAGAGTATCGCTGGTATAGCTTTTGCCGGTGCGGTGCAGCTCCATGTCGCTGGCCTCGGCGCAGCGGCCCACCGGGGCGGCCATCAGCGCCGCCATATCGTACCGCTGCCCGGCCGTTACGCCGGAGGGCAGCGGCTTATGGGGCGGCACACAGGCCGGAACGATCAGCAGCTTGTCCAGTCCCAGCTGCGCCACGGCGGCACGGGCCATGGTTACATGTCCGTTGTGGGGCGGGTTGAAGGTTCCGCCGAATATGCCGATCCTCATTTCGCCTTCACCAGCTGTATTTTGCGTTTTTCCTTGTTGTGCTGATAGCGGTAGAGGACGAATTTACTGCCGATGACCTGCACCACCTCGCTGCGGGTGGCCACGGCCAGCTCCTCTGCCGCCTCACGGGCAGTATACATGCTGTTTTCCAGCACCCGGCCCTTGATCAGCTCCCTGGCCTCCAGTGCGTCGTCCGCCTGTTTTACCAGATTGTCGCCGATACCGTCCTTGCCCACATGGAGAATGGTATCCATGGTGGCGGCCATGCCCCGCAGCTGGGCACGCTGTTTGCTTGTCAGTTCCATATCAGTGTTTCTCCAAATACTCTTTTAATACTACGGCAAAGGCACGCAGGGCGTTGCCGCGGTGCGATATTTCGTTTTTCTCCTCCGCCGTCAGCTGGGCAAAGGTGCGGCGCTTGTCCGGCACAAAAAACACCGGATCATAACCGAAGCCATTCTCCCCCATGGGAGCAAAGGCGATGGTGCCGTAACAGTCGCCGCTGGCCGTCAGCATATCCCCGTTGGGAAAGGCGCAGCAGATGGCGGTATGAAAATGGGCGGCGCGGTTGGTGGCGCCCCGCATGTTTTGCAGCAGCAGCGCGCAGCGGGCCGGGTCGCTGTCCAGACCGCCGTACCGGGCGGAGTAGATGCCCGGTGCGCCCTGCAGCCAGTCCACGCACAGGCCGCTGTCATCACCGATGGCCGGCAGGCCGCTGGCCTCCATCACGGCTCTGGCTTTCAGCGCGGCGTTCTCCGCGAATGTCGTTCCCGTCTCCTCCACATCCAGCGCAAGACCCAGGTCGGATTCCAGCACCACTTCCACACACAGTCGGTTCAGGATCTCCTGCATCTCCTTCAGTTTTCCGCGGTTATGGGACGCCAATACAAATTTCATCGCAGTATCTCCCCCAAAATCTCTTTCTGCTTCCGGATCAATTCCCGGTTGCCCTTGGCGCACAGGGCCACCAGCTCCTGCTGCTCGGTCACCGAGAAGGAACGGCCCTCGCCGGTACCCTGGATCTCAATGATCTCGCCAAGCTCGTTCATGACGCAGTTGAGATCCACCTGCGCCCGGCTGTCCTCATTGTAAGGCAGATCCAGCACCGCAGTATCGTCCACGATACCGGCGCTGACGCCCGCCACATAGTGCCGGATGGGCATCCGGCCGATGTAGCCCTCCTCCACCAGCCACCGGCAGGCCAATGCCAGCGCCACAAAGCCGCCGGTGACAGAGGCGGTACGGGTACCGCCGTCCCCCTGCAGCACGTCGCAGTCGATGGTGATGGTGCGCTCGCCCAGCAGCTTCATATCCACCGCGGCGCGGAGACTGCGGCCGATGAGCCGCTGGATCTCAGCGCTGCGGGAGGACAGCTTCAGCTTGTCCACGTCACGGCGGCTGCGCTGCCGGTTGGCACGGGGCAGCATGGAGTACTCCGCCGTGACCCAGCCGTGGCCGGGGCGCACATGGGGCGGCACCCGCTCCTCCACGGAGGCGGTACACAGCACCACAGTGTCGCCGCAGCGGATCAGCACGCTGCCCTCGGCAAATTTGTTGAAATCAGGCGTGATGGTCACTTCACGCAGTTCATTGTATTTTCTTCCGTCGGCTCTCGTCACGGCTTTCACTTTCCTTTCGCTCAAATATCAGATCAGAACAGGTCGCTGACAAACTCCTGGGCGTCGAAGGGCTTCAGGTCGTCGATGCCCTCGCCCAAGCCCACGAATTTCACCGGCACCTGCAGCTCCTGGGCAATGGCAATGACGATGCCGCCCTTGGCAGTGCCGTCCAGCTTGGTAAGGATAATGCCGGTCAGACCGGCGGTTTCCTTGAACTGCCGGGCCTGAATGAGTCCGTTCTGACCGGTGGTGGCGTCCAGCACCAGCAGCGTCTCGCAGGCGGAATCCGGGCATTCCCGGCTGATGATCTTGCGCAGCTTGGCCAGCTCGTTCATCAGATTCTGCTTGTTGTGCAGGCGCCCCGCCGTATCGCACAGCACCACATCCACATGGCGGGCCTTGGCAGCCTGCAGGGCGTCGAACAGCACCGCGCCGGGATCGGCGCCCTCGTGCTGGCGGATGATGTCCACTCCGGCACGGTTTGCCCAGATCTCCAGCTGGTCGGCGGCGGCAGCGCGGAAGGTATCGCCGGCACACAGCAGCACCTTCTTGCCCTCCGCCTTGAAGCGGGCGGCCAGCTTGCCGATTGATGTGGTTTTGCCCACGCCGTTGACGCCGATGAACAGCAGGATGGACGGTGTGGTGGACACGTTCAGCGACGAGTCGCCCACGGTCAGATACTTGGCCAGAATCTCACGCAGCGCGTCTTTCACCTGATCGGCAGTGGTGAACCGGCCATCATAAGCGCGGCGGCGCAGCTCCTCTACGGCGCCCGCGGCCACGGTGGTGCCCACATCGCCCAGGATCAGGTTTTCCTCCAGCTGGTCGTAAAACTCCTCACCCAGCGATTCAAAGGACATGGGAGCCAGCCATGCCGCCTTCAACTTGCTGAAAATACCCATAGTGTTCTCCTTACTTGATGTTCAATTCCTTGGCCATATCGTTCATATTGATGGTCAGGATGCGGCTGACGCCCCGTTCCTGCATGGTGACGCCGTACAGCACGTCGGCCTCCTCCATGGTACCGCGCCGGTGGGTGATAACGATGAACTGGGTCTTGCCGGCGATGCGCCGCATATAGCGGGCATACCGCACCACGTTGGCCTCGTCCAGCGCCGCCTCGATCTCGTCCATGACGCAGAACGGCGTGGGATGTACTTTTAATATGGCGAAATACAGGGCGATGGCAACGAAAGCCTTTTCGCCGCCGGACAGCAGCGTAATGGTTTTCAGCTGCTTTCCGGGGGGCTGCACCCGTATTTCGATGCCGCAGTTGAGGATATCCTTTTCGTCCTCCAGCTCCAGCTGGGCCTTGCCGCCGCCGAACAGCTCCAGAAACGTCTCCTGAAAGCTCTCGTTGAGCAGCTGGAACTGTCGGGCAAAGATGTCCGTCATCTGCCGGGTCAATTCCTCGATGACCCCCAGCAGCTCCTCCCGCGCCTTCTCCACGTCGGTGCGCTGCTCCGACAGGTAGGTATAGCGGGTGTTGACACGGTCATATTCCTCGATGGCGCCGATATTGGGGGTACCCAGACCCTTGATCTCTCTGGTCAGCTCCGCGATGCGGCGTGTGGCCTTGGGGACGCTCTCCAGTTCAATACGCTGCTCCAGCGCGGCGCTGTGGCTCAGCTCATAGCGCTCCCACAGCTTGTCCAGCAGGGCTTTCTCCTCCATGGCGTTGCCCTGCAGCTTCTGCTCCATACGGGAGAGCTCCTGCGTGGTGGCGATGACCGCGTCGTTGCAGGCGCGGCTCTCACGGTTTTTGGCGTCCCGCTGGCCTTCCATCTGCAGCTTGGCCTCAGACAGGCCGTTCAGCTGCGTCCGCAGTTGATCACCCTGACGGTGCAGCTCGTCCAACTGGGCCTGATGGACGGCGATATCGTTCTCCGCCTGTTGGTTGGCGGCGGCAAACTGCCCGATCAGCGCCTGACGCTGATCCCGGTCCGTGACCATGTCCAGCCGCAGCCGTTTGAGTTCCTCGATGCTGCGCATTCCGGCGTCCCGCTCGGCGCTCAGCGCCGCCTGCGCCGCTTTCTTCTCGCTGACCTGCGCCGACAGTGCGTTGGTCTTTTCCAGCAGATCGCTTTGGCCGCTTTGGCTCTCCTCCGCCTGACGGCGCAGCCGGGCCGCACCGGCCTCTTTCTCCGCGATATCCGCCTCCACAGCGGAGCAGCGCTGCTGATCGTCCCGGGTGCGGGCGGCAAAGGACGCCAGATCTGCCTGCAGATCCTCGCAGCTTTGCCGCAGCGTCTCCGTGAGAATATCGTAATGATCCTGCTTGCCCTGATACTGCAGCACCAGATCCTCCGCCTTGCGCTGCTGGGCGGAAGCCACCTCCAGCTCGTACTGGGCCTTTTGCAGCTCCCGCGCCGTTTCCTCCGCCTTGGTCTTGGCGGCGGTCAGCTTTTCCTGCATACCGCCCAGCTTTCCGGTGAGCTGCTCCAGCTCATTGGCACGGCTGAGCACACCGGCGCTGCGGCTGACGCTGCCGCCGGTCATGGAGCCGCCCCGGTTCATCACCTGTCCGTCCAGCGTGACGATGCGGAAGGCATTGCGGTACTTGCGGGCCATGGCGATACCGCAGTCCAGATCCTCCACCACCACGGTGCGGCCCAGCAGGTTCCTGAAAATGCCGTCATACTGCTTGTCATAGGTGATCAGATCGGCGGCAATGCCCACAAAGCCGTATTCACCGGACACATCCTCCCGCAGCGTCTCGCCGCGGATGGCCGTCATGGGCAGGAAGGTGGCCCGGCCGCCGGAGCGCTGCTTCAGGTAACCGATGGCGGCTTTGCCGTCCTCCTCGCGCTCCACCACGATATTCTGCATTCCGCCGCCCAGCGCGATCTCCAGCGCCACGGTGTACTTCTGCTGCGTTTTCATCAGGCTGGCCACCGGGCCGCGAACGCCCCGCAGGCTCTTTTTCTCCGCCGCCTGCATCACCAGCTTGACGGCGTTGGAGAAGCCCTCGTACTCCTTCTCCATTTCCGTCAGCAGCCGGATGCGGTTGTCCAGCGCCGCCACGTCCATGGTCAGCTGCAATTTCTCCGCCTCCGCGTCAGCGGCGCGCTTTTTGCGGCCCTCCATCTTCAGGCTGTGGCCCTGAATGATATTGCTGACCGCCTGCGCTTCCTCCTTCGCCTCGTTCAGAAGGCGGCGGTTTTCTTTGGATTCCTTTTCGCCCTGCGCCAGCTTTTCCTGCGCGGCGGACAGCTCCGCTTCCGCCCGCTCCCGGCGTTCTTCGATCTCCCGAAGCCCGGAACGCAGCGCCGACAGTTCCTCCTTGCCATCAGCGGCGGCAGACAGCAGCAGCGTCTCCTCCGCCCGCAGGGATTCCGCCGTGCGGCCGGCGCCGGCGGCACTGTCGGTCAGTGCCTGCACCTGCCCCAACAGCTCCTGCAATTGCCGCTCCAATGCGGCGCTCTCCGCGTCGATCTGCTCGATGCGCTGCATCTGCGCGTCCACCCGGGACTGCAAACTCCCGGCGCGGCTGGCCGTATCCTCCATCTCTCGGCGCACACGGTCCATATTCTCCTGATTATGCTCTATGGACGTGTGCAGAACAGCAATGGCGCTGTCGTGCTCGCCGGAAGCGGACTCCAACTGTCCCAGCCGGGTGCGGAGCGTCTCCGCCTCCAGATCGTTTTGCCGCACCTGCTCGCTCAGTTCCTCCACGGCGGCATAGGCAGCTTCCAGTTCCGCCTCCGCCCGCTCCTTGTCGGCCCGGGCCGTCTCCACATCGGTCTGCAGCTTGAACTTGGCGGTCTTGAGGTTCTGCAGCTGCTCCAGCCACAGGCTGATCTCCAGCACACGCAGCTCATCCCGCAGCACCAGATACTTCTTGGCCACCTCCGCCTGCTGGCGCAGAGGCTCCACCTGCAGCTCCAGCTCCGCGATCTTGTCATTGATGCGCACCAGATTCTCCTGAGTGCGCTCCAGCTTGCGCTCGGCCTCTTCCTTGCGGTGACGGTACTTGCTGATGCCTGCCGCCTCCTCAAACACCTCCCGGCGCTCGCCGCTCTTGACGGACAGTATCTCGTCGATCTTGCCCTGTCCGATAATGGAGTAGCCCTCCCGGCCCATGCCGGTGTCCATAAACAGCTCGTTCACGTCCTTGAGCCGTACCGACTGCTTATTGATATAGTACTCCGACTCGCCGCTGCGGTAATAGCGCCGGGTAACGGCCACCTCGGTCTCGTCCCGGGGGAAGATATGCTCGGTGTTGTCGATCACCAGCGTCACCTGCGCAAAGCCCATCTGGCTGCGCTTTTCCGTGCCGCCGAAGATCACATCCTCCATCTTGGCACCGCGAAGCTGACGGCTGTTCTGTTCGCCCATGACCCAGCGGATCGCGTCGGAAATGTTGGACTTGCCGGAGCCGTTGGGGCCTACGATGGCGGTGATATCCTCTCCGAAATTCAGAACCGTCTTATCGGGAAACGATTTGAAGCCCTGGATTTCAAGTGCTTTCAGGTACAAATACTCCACCTCATTTTACATTGGCATACTTTAACTAGAATAGTGTATCAGAAAAGCACCGCCTTTTCAAGATAAAAAAGCGAAAGGCCGCGGATCTCCGCAGCCTTTGCGCTTCTGTCAAAAGCCCCGCTTCGCTTCACGGTGCCCATGGCATGAAGCATGCTCAGTCTTTTGCGATCATCTTATACAGTGCCTCCAGCGCGTCGCCCAGTGAGCCGATCCGGTCGATGATGCCAAGTGCCACCGCCTCCTGCCCATAGACTACGCTGCCCACATCGTTGGCCATATCCCCCACCGACAGCATTAGCTCCCGGAACTTCTCGGCACTGATGCGGGAGTTGCGGGCCACAAAATCGATGATCCGCTCCTGGATCCGTTCAAAATAGCGATAGGTGGCGGGGGCGGCGATGACCTGCCCCGACATGCGGACAGGATGAATGGTCATGGAGGCGCTGGGGACAATGAAGGTAGCCTTGCCGCACACCGCCAGCGGCACGCCGATGGAGTGGCCGCCGCCCAGCACCAGTGTGGCGGTAGGTTTGGTCATCCCTGCCACCAGCTCCGCGATGCCGAGTCCCGCCTCAATATCGCCGCCTACGGTGTTCAGCAGCAGCAGCAGGCCGTCCACATCGTCCTTCTCCTCCACCGATGTCAACAGCGGCAGAACGTGTTCATATTTCGTGGTCTTCACGTTGGACGGCAGGGTGGTGTGGCCCTCGATCTGACCGATGATGGTCAGGCAATGGATTGTACCCCGCTTGTTCTTGACCACCGTGGAGCCCATTTCGATGATCTGCTGCTGAGGTGTGTCGCGGTTCTCATTCTCGTCGCCGTCGCAGCTGTTCACAGTATAATTCATGGGTTCGCTCCCTCCTTTTTGCCATAGTGTTATCCAAAGTAAGGGAAACTATGCAGCCATCCATTTTTGCCATGTCTTGACAATTGGCCGTCATTTTACTACAATACATAAAGTCATTCTTATGACGATTCGGCTGTTTTTTCGCAAAAAGTGTGAAAAAACGAGAAATATAAGGAGGAAATCAAATGAAAAAACTGCTGGCTATTCTGCTGGCCTTCACGCTGGTCCTGTCTCTGGCCGGATGCAGCGGGAACGCGGCGGAGGGCGACAGTCAGGACGTGATTGAGCTGACGCTGTGGACCTACCCTGCCGGAGACTGGGGCGATAAGGCCGCTGTGGAAACGCTGCTGACGCAGTTCAACAGTGTCTATCCCAACATTCACGTAACGGTACAGTGCTTGGACCAGACCGCTGCCGATGATACGGTGAGCACCGCCGTGGACGGCGGATTGGCGCCCGATCTGTTGCTGGCTGGGCCGGAACAGCTGATGAAAGTCTGGGGCGCTCAGGGACTGCTGGCCGACCTTTCCGACATGTGGGACGACACGGATAAGGCCGAGATCAACGACGTCTGTCAAAGCGCCTGCTTCACCACAGACGGCAAATGCTACATGTATCCGCTGGCCATGAATGTGCAGTGTATGGCCATCAACTATGACGCCTTTGTCACGGCCGGAGCCGACCAGTACATCGACCTGACCACCCGCACATGGACCACCGAACAGTTTATCCAGGCCGTCAAGGCGCTGTACAGCAAGTACGGCGAGCCGGCGGCCGCCGTGTACTGCTCCGGCCAAAACGGCGATCAGGGCACCCGTGCACTGGTGACGAACCTGTACGGCGGCGAATTTACCAATGCCGCCCACACCGCCTATACGGTAAATTCCGAAGCCAACCGGCAGGCGCTGGAACTGCTGCGCAGCATGGACGGCGTATCGTTTGACGACGCCATCAACGGCGAAGAGGAGGCCACACTGTTTTACCACGAGGCGCTGAAAATCTCCTTCTGCTGGAGCCTTTCCCAGCAGCTGACGCCGGTGGTGGACGAGCCTGAAGAGGAAGGAGCCGATCCGGTGATCCACGACGCGGGAAAGACCGTCAACGGTCAGACCATCGAGTTCATGTCCTTCCCCTCCGAGACTGGTGAGAGCCGCTTGCCGGGGGATATCTGGGGCTTTGGTGTGTTCGATAACGGCGATCAGACGAAGATCGACGCCGCCAAGCTGCTGATCCGCTTCTTCGCCGACGGGCAAGGTACCTCCGCCGCTGTCAGGGCCACAGGAGAGTTTCCCATCCGTTCTGCTGCCGATGGTGTCAATCTGGCGAATCTGTGGGCCGGCAATGACACCATGACGGAATATGGCAAGCTGACGGCCTATATGGGCGACTTTTACCAGTTGACGCCCGGCTGGGCCACCGCCCGTACGGAGTGGTGGAGTCTGCTTCAGCGTATTGCCGACGGCGGCGACGTGGCTATTGAAACCGATACCTTTGTGGCCAACGCCAACGCCGCGGCAAGGGGATAGCTCTCCGGAAATTGCCGGTTTAACCACAGATAACATCACAAAAAATCCCTCCGTGCGGAGGGATTTTTCTGTATAAAAACAGGAGATGCATCGCATCTCCTGCTTTTTGCGAAATAGAAACTTACTTCAGCTCGACCTTGCCGCCGACTTCCTCGACCTGCTTCTTCAGAGCCTCGGCGTCTTCCTTGGACAGGCCTTCCTTCATGGTGGTGGGGGCGCCTTCGACAGCAGCCTTGGCCTCGGCCAGACCCAGACCCATGACCTCGCGGATGACCTTGATGACCTTGATCTTCTGAGCGGCGTCGAAACCGGTCAGGACTACGTCGAACTCGGTCTTCTCCTCAGCAGCGGGAGCAGCAGCGCCAGCAGCGGGAGCGGCCATAGCGGCAGCGGAAACACCGAAAACTTCCTCCAGAGCGTGAACCAGCTCGCTGAGCTCCAGAACAGTCAGACCCTTGATCTCTTCGATCATAGCAGTAACTTTCTCAGACATTGTAATAGCCTCCTGTTATTAGAATAATGTTTGTTTTTGTGTAGGGATGTGCTTACTCGGCAGCGGCTTCTTCAGCAGCAGCCTCGGCGGGCGCGCCCTGCTTCTCGGCGATCTGCTTGATGACGCAGGCCAGAGCAGAGATGGGAGCCAGCATGGTACCCAGCACCTGAGCCTGCAGGACAGGCAGTGCGGGGATGGCAGCCAGAGCATTGACGGTGTCCATGGAAACGACCTTGCCGTCCATGAAGCCGCCCTTGATCTCGAACTTGCCGTTGAGCTTCTTTGCAAACTCAGCAATGACGCGGGCGGGAGCCACAGGATCGCCGGCGCAGATGGCCAGAGACGTGGTGCCGTTGAGCTGATCGTCCAGCTCGTTCAGACCGCAGTTGTTGAATGCAAAGCGCAGCAGGGTGTTCTTGACGACGGTGTACTCGATGTCGTTTTCACGGCACTTGGCACGCAGCGCGGTATCCTCCGCCACGGTGATGCCCTTGTAATCCACAAGGACGCCGGCAGCCGCGTTCTGCAGCTTATCGGTCAGAGCCGCCACGATCGCCTGCTTTTCAGACAGTACTTTTGCGTTGGGCATTCTTCTTGTTCACCTCCATGAGATTTTGCGGTACACCTCCGTGTACCAAGGGGTCGAGGTGCGTTCTTGTGAGAAAAAACCATCCCCATGCCGGAAAGACATGAGGATGGTGTCAGCAATCATGTAGTATTGCCATCCTCGGCAGGATTTACGGCCTTGCGGCCACCTGCTGTCTTTGGAACGCATCTTTGATTATATCCATTGCCTGACAGCTTGTCAAGCAAAAGATACCGGAAATTTGCAGTTTTCGACCTTTTGCGGCCTTACAGCTGCTTGGCGGCGTTCATCTTCACGCCGGGGCCCATGGTGGAAGCGGCCACGCAGGACTTGATATACTGGCCCTTGGCAGCGGCAGGCTTGGCCTTGATGATGGCGCCGATGAGAGCGGAATAGTTCTCAAACAGCTTGTCAGCACCGAAGGAGACCTTGCCGATGGGGCAGTGGATGATGTTGGTCTTGTCCAGACGATACTCCACCTTACCGGCCTTGACTTCCTTGACGGCCTTGGCCACGTCGGGCGTGACGGTGCCGGCCTTGGGGGAGGGCATCAGGCCCTTGGGGCCCAGGATCTTACCGAGGCGGCCCACAACGCCCATCATGTCGGGAGAAGCGACGACCACATCGAAATCGAACCAGTTTTCCTTCTGGATCTTTTCCACCATATCCATATCGCCCACATAGTCGGCGCCGGCCTCACGGGCAGCGTCAGCCTTGTCGCCCTTGGCAAACACCAGGACGCGGGCGGTCTTACCGGTACCGTTGGGCAGCACGATGGCGCCGCGGACCTGCTGGTCAGCGTGACGGGAGTCGACGCCCAGCTTGACGTGCAGCTCGACGGTCTCGTCGAACTTGGCGCTGGCGGTCTTGCAGATCAGCTCCAGACCCTCTTTGGGATCATACAGGGTGGCCTTGTCGATCTGCTTGGCGATCTCTTTATACTTCTTACCTCTAAACATCGTTACACCCTCCTTACTCGCCAACGACGACGCCCATGGAACGGGCGGTACCGGCGATCATGCTCATGGCAGCTTCCAGAGAAGCAGCGTTCAGATCGCGCATCTTCAGCTCGGCGATCTTCTGGATAGAAGCCTTGGAGATGGTGGCGACCTTTTCCTTGTTGGGCACGCCGGAACCGGACTCGATGTTGCACTCCTTCTTGATCAGGACCGCAGCGGGGGGCGTCTTGGTGATGAAAGAGAAAGAACGGTCAGCATAGACGGTGATCACCACGGGGATGATCAGGCCCATGTCATTCTTGGTACGCTCGTTGAATTCCTTGGTAAAAGCGGCAATGTTGATGCCGTGCTGACCCAGAGCGGGGCCAACGGGGGGTGCGGGAGTTGCTTTGCCTGCAGGGATCTGCAGCTTCACATAACCAACGACTTTCTGTGCCATTTTAAGGCACCTCCTTTAATAAAATGTGGTAGCGGCCGGCCGTGTACCGGACCCGCTCTTGGCGAGACGCACGCTTTCGGCGTCTCTCCCACTTGCACGGAAACCTGCCGCGCGTCAGGACAGAACTTCCACCTGGTCGAGCTCCAGCTCCACCGGGGTCTCTCTGCCGAACATGGAGACCACCACCCGCACCTTGTTCTTGTCCGGGTCGATCTCCTCCACGATACCGGTAAAGCTGGCCAGCGGGCCGTCCGTGATCTTCACGGTCTCGCCCACGTTGTACTTCACCACGATCTCGTGCTTTTCCAGCGACATCTGGCGCACCTCTTCCTCCGTCAGAGGAATGGCCTTGTTGGCCTCGCCCACAAAGCCGGTGACGCCGCGGATATTGCGGATCAAATGCCACGTTTCATCGGTCAGCACCATCTTGATAAGCACATAACCGGGGAACACCTTGCGTTCCACTTCCTTCATGACGCCCGCTTCGGTCACTTCCGTCACGGTCTCCATGGGGATCTCCATACGCAGGACCATGTCCTCGCAATGGCGATTGGTCACAGACTTCTCGATGGCGGCTTTCACCGCGTTTTCGTAGCCGGAATAGGTATGGATCACATACCACTTCGCATTGTCAGCCATAGCCCGCTCCTTATGCGAACAAGCCGATCAATGTGTTGACTGCCAGAACGGCCACTGCGTCGAAGATCCAGATGAACGCACCCACGATCAGGGAGCACAGAAGCACCGTACCGGTGTTCTTCATGGTCTCCTTGCCGGATGGCCATACGACCTTCTTCAGTTCGCTTTTCATTTCGCGGAACCAACGGCCGCGATCCTTGACTTTCTTTTCTTCAGCCATCGTTATTTCTCCTTCCGATTACTTCGTCTCGGTGTGGACGGTGTGCTTTCTGCAGAAGGGGCAATACTTGTTCAGCTCAAGCTTGTCAGGGGTATTCTTCTTGTTCTTCATCGTGTTGTAGTTTCTCTGCTTGCACTCGTTGCATCTGA
>CAMCSE010000012.1 GCA_945877515.1 uncultured Clostridia bacterium
CCTTCAGCAGGAACACGCCCTTGCGGTTCAGGATGTCCATGATCTCCATCTTTTCATCCTGCGTCAGCCGATCCACCTCCACCGGGTAGTTGGCCACCACCTGCGAGACGATGCTGGCGGTGGCGCCGGCGATAGACGTGGGATAGCCGCTGCGCACCGGCGTCTCCACCGGGTCGTTGCTGTCAGCGATGAGCCGCGTGCCGCTGGGCACGCCGCGCTTTTTGCCGCCGCCGCACAGCTCCATGACCCTCTGGCTCAGCTCCTCGTAGCGGCTGGCGTCAAAGTTGATGCACAGCAGGCCGCTCAGCTCCCCGTGCCGTCCCTTGATGAACATGGAGTTGGAGCACATGGTCTTGCCCGTGGCGGACACGGACTCGAAGTTCAGCACATAGTTCTGCGTCTCGTACAGATTGCCCGCCACGAATTCCAGCATCTTGTTGCTCAGGGGCGAGCCGATGTGCCGCCCCGTCAGCTCACCGTTGGCGATGGCGATGATCCGGTTGGAGTCGTCCTCCAGCTCGTGGAGGGCGATCTCGTAATCGGGGCCCAGAACGTGCCCCAGAAAGTCTACGATCAGTGTGTATTGCCGTATCAGCTCCGCATCCATGGCAAGTCTCCTTTTCTCTGTTTATCGGTTCACGCCTGCTGCTCCGCCTGCGCCGCCAGCTTCGCCTTCTCCTCGTCCTCCAGCACGCGGTAGGCCACCTTGCCCACCAGCGTCTTGGGCAGCTCGTCCCGGAACTCGATGTCGTAGGGCATGGCGTACTTGGCCACATGCTTGCGGCAGTAGTCCAGCAGCTCTCGCTTGGTATTGTCATCGGCGGGAACGCCGGGCTTGAGCATCACAAAGGCCTTCACCTTCTGCATCTTATAGGGGTCGGGCACGCCGATGACGCAGCTCATCTGCACGTCCTCGTGGGCGTCCAGAATGTTCTCCAGCTGACCGGGGTACACGTTGTAGCCGGAGGTGATGATCATGCGCTTGGCGCGTCCCTTGAAGTAGATGAAGCCCTGCTCGTCCATGCTGCCCAGATCGCCGGTGTACACCCATGTCATGCCGTCGGCATGCCTGCGCAGGGTGTGCGCCGTCTCCTCGGGGTTGTTCATGTACTCCTTCATGACGGTGGGGCCGGCCAGCAGGATCTCGCCCTCCTCGCCGTAGGGCAGCTCCTCGTCGGTGTCGGGCTTGACGATCTTGATGTAGGTATCGGGGAAGGGCAGGCCGATGGAGCCCTCCTTGTAGATGTTGGTGGGCGTCAGGCAGCAGGCCGTCACCGTCTCGGTGGTGCCGTAGCCCTCCCGCACCTGAATGACCGCGTGGTGGTCATACAGGAACTTGTCGAACTTCTTCTTCAGCTCGATGGACAGGCTGTCGCCGCCGGAGAACACACCCTTCAGACTGCTGAGGTCGGCGTCGTCCATGCTGGGCAGGCGCAGCAGCGCCTCGTACAGCGTGGGCACACCGGCGATGAAGTTGCACTTGTACTTGACGATCTGCTTGGCGTAGCTCTTGGCGGTGAACCGGGGGATCAGGATGCACCGGCCGCCCTGAGACAACATGGAGTGGACGCACACGCCCAGGCCGAAGCCGTGGAACAGGGGCATGGCCGCCAACATCTTGTCGCCGGGGCGGAACATGGGGTTGGTGGCGATGATCTGCTGCCCCAGCGCGTTGAAGTTGCCGTTGGTCAGCACGATGCCCTTGGTGGTGCCGGTGGTGCCGCCGGAGTACAATATCACGGCGGGATCGTCATAGCCACGCTCCACCCGGTAGTTCTTGTAGAAGCAGTAGCGGGACATGTCCATGAATTCCTTCCAGCGGATCACGGGCGCGTCCTCGGGGATCTTCTGGATCTTCCGCCCCTCGGTGAGCATATAGCCCGCCCGGATGGTGCGGCTGAGGGCGTCCTTCACGGAGGCGATGATGATGTTGATGATGCCGGTGTTCTGGCGGATATGCTCGAACTTGTCGTAGAACTGATCCAGCGTGATGGCCGTGGTGGACTCGGAGGCGTTGAGATAGAACTCGATCTCCTTCTCCGCCGACAGGGGGTGGATCATATTGGCGATGCCGCCCACCAGATTCACCGCGTAGAACATATAGATGGCCTGCGGGCAGTTGGGCATGGCGATGGTGACCTTGTCGCCGGGGCGCACGCCCAGCGTTTTCAGGCTCTTGGCGCACTTTTCGATCTCCTGCACCATCTTGCGGTAGGTGGTGGATTTGCCCATGAAATCAAAGGCGATGTTGTTGGGGTACATATCCGCCATGCGCTCCACGGCCTCGAACATGCTGCCCCGGAAATAGTCCAGGTGCATGGGCACGTCGCCCATATAGTCCTTCCACGGGGTCTTTACTTCACTCATATCGTACCTCCTCGTTCATGGGCTTTTCCAGCTCCTCCGGGTGTGTCAGCAGATACTCCAGCAGCCGCACGGACTTGGAGTAGTAGTAGCCGTCCGCCAGCCGCTCGTCAATGGTCAGTCCCAGCTCCAGCGTCTCGCGCATGGACACGGTGCCGTCCTCGTTGATAAACGGCGATTTCTTTTTCTCGCCGATGATGCAGAACAGCGAGCAGGTGCCCCAGTTGGTCAGATGGTGATAGCCGCACTTGAGCTTGATGGAGCCCAGATTGGAGATGACCACGGAGCTGTAATAGGGGTCGGTGGCGATGAGATCCGCCGGTACCCAGCCGTGGCGATCCAGGAACATCAGGAACCGCACGATGGCCTTGCCCATCCACCGGGGCATCTTGTTGAACATATCCATGCCCGCGGTGGAGGCGTCCACCTTGTCGCTGCGGCACTCCGTCACCTGCTGGCGGATATAGGCGTGTACGTCCTCCACCGTGTCCTCCTCCCTGCCGTGCAGGAAGGCCAGTGCCTCGGCGCCCTTGTCGGAGAACTGCTTCTTCACCACAAAGGCCGCTGACACCTCGTTGCGCTGATAGAAATTGCTGTTGACGATGAACCGATTCAGCTTGGGGCGCAGGGTGATGGTCTTTTCCAGCGCCGCCACCACCAGATGGAACATGGTGTAGGGGAAGTCCTTCTCCTCCGCGTTCTTTTTGGCCAGATACGCGTTCATAGCCGTCAGGTCTACCTTGACGGAGATATACGCCTCGTTGTCGCACCGGTTGGGGTAGATGATGCCGGTGATGAAATGCAGGGAGTCCAGCTCCCGCAGCAGGCGGCCGTCCTTCCGGTCGCCCCGCCGCTTCTTATAGGTTTCCATGTGTTTCTCCTGTGTATCTAATATTATTTTACGCTTTTTACAAGTATATCTAATATGCCATATTACGTTGACAAGACAACACGGCACCCTTCAATCGCTTATTATAACAGCCCCTTTTCTAAATTGCTACCCCTAATTTCTCACTTTACAGAAACCGTACAAAAATGTAAGGCAGCGCCCTGCGCCTCTCCCCTGCCATTCCGAGCCAGTGGCCGTATCACCGGCGCGGGGATCCGTCCACCAAAAAGCGGATCGCCGCGCTGACGGGACGTCGAGGACGCCGTCCCCTACGGGTTGTTCACCCCACAAAAACATGCGGCGTTCCGGATGGGCGCCGCGCGGAAAGCAGCGGGAGGGGCACCGCCCCTCCCGCCTCCTGTTTTCGATCCTGCGCTTACCCGCGCCGCCGGTTGATCAGCCGGAACACCGTGGACACCAGCAGGATGCCCACCGCCAGCGAGCCGGCGATGCCCACCGTTTCCAGTCCCTTGCCCACGGCGGTCATCATCTCGCCATCCAACCCCAGGCTCATGGTGTAGTACACACCTGCGCCCGGCAGCATGGGCAGCGTGGCAATGACCAGATAGGGCGTGGCCGGGCATTTCCGCAGGCGCGCCATGACCTCGGCATACAGCGCCGCGAACACGGCAGCAAACAGGTTGGCGGCGTACACGTCGAAGCCCAGTGCGCACCACAGCAGATACAGCATCCACGCCGCCACGCCGCCGGCCACGCACAGCACCATGCCGCGCCCGTGGACGTTGAACAGGATGCAGAAGCCGCAGCAGCCGATAAACACCGCGATGGCCTGCGCCCACGCCGGCCAGTTCACCGTGGCGGAGGCGGTCTGCCCGTACAGCCCCGCCGTCAGGTGCCACGCCGCCGCCGTGCCCAGCGCGATAGCCAGTGCCGTAAGGAACACCTGCACGATGCGGAAGATGCCGGAGTTGGTGTCGCCGTAGATGATGTCCCGCATGGAGTTGGTGATGAGAAGTCCCGGCACAAGGATCATCAATGTGCCGATGATGGCCGCATCCGGGCTGTTCAGCCAGCCCAGCCCCGCCGCGGCGTAGGCCGGCAGCGCCATCAGACACGAGGCCAGTATGGTGCTGAAGAAGGGGTTGGCCTCCTGCTTGTCCATAAAGCGGGTCACCACCCCGATAATAAGCCCCATCAGCCCCGCCCACAGGCAGTCCAGCAGGGTGCCGCCGAACACGAGGCAGAAGCCCAGACCCACCAGCAGATTCCCCAGATAGACCGCGGCTGCGGAGTAGCTCCGCCGCGCCGCCAGCGTCTGCTCCAGCCACGACATAGCCGTGTCCACCTCCGGCCTTTCCGCGCAGATGCGGCGGCTCAGCTCGTTGAGCTTTTCCAGTTTCTCCAGATCGTTGCCGTGGAAGCCGATGCGCCGCATGAGCATCAGCGGCTTGCCGTTGGCCGCCTCCAGACTGACGGACACGCAGTTGGGGATGGCGAACACCTCGCACTCCACGCCGTAGGCGCGGAGAATGCGGTGGATGGTGTCCTCCACCCGGAACGTCTCCGCCCCGGACATGGCCAGATGATATCCCATAGTGACCGCCAGGTCGGTCAACAGATAGTAGTCCATACACGTTTCCTGCATTTCATTCGAGATCGGCGGCTCCCGCCGCCACGACCGACAGTATAGGCAGGGAGACGGCAATTGTCAACATGCGCGCTGTGGGGAGAATGTACAAATTTTGCGCGGCGCAGAGGCAGGATCGCGGGCACGTTTCTCCGCGCTCGGCTCCGGCGTGCTGAATCGCGCCGTCCGCGCATAGAATGGCACCAAAATCAGAAAGGAGCCTGTGCTATGAGAAAGGTGAAGATCTTCCTGCTGCGGCGATGGTATGTGATGGGCGGCGCGGCGCTGCTGGCCGCCGCCGCGATCTTTTACGTCGTGAATTATCCGGCCTCCGTCAGCGCGGCAGCCGCCGCACGGCAGCTGCCCATCTACTCCGTGGAGCGCAGCCAGAAGGTGTGCTCCATCAGCTTCGACGCGGCGTGGGGTGATGCAAAGGTGCGGCAGCTCAGCATCTGAACTGCCGCACCTTATTTCATATCATGCTTCGTTTCTGGAATTCAGCTCATAGGTGCACAGATAGAACAGGAACGAGGTCATCTGGTACCGGCTGATGTGGGTGTCATAGGCTGCCAGCAGCTCGCCCAGCTCGCTGTCACGGGTGGTGATGTCCGTCTGGTCGCACCAGAGCATGGCTCTGACGGTCTCGACGCTGAGCCGGGGATTTTCCCGCATGGCCTGCCGCGCCAGCTCCTGATCTACACGGGTGTCGACGCCGGACATGGCGGCGTAGCGATAGATCAGCAGGCAGGCCGCCTGGTAATCCATGTCGTCGTCATAGGCCGTATGCAGATCGCCCTGACGGAGCAGCCCCGTTTGATACGCCCAGCACACGGCGTCGTAGTAGGGGCAGGCGGAGCCGTTGAATGTCTCGTTTTCATAGTCAGGCGGCAGGGCGGTGTTGTCCGTCTCCGGCCTTTGGGAGATGCGGTACAGCGCATCCACGAATTCGCCCACCTTTGCCGTGGCCTTTCCTCCAAAGGTGTTCGGCGTTTCCGGGTCTATATATCCGTTGCGGTACATATAGAGGACGCTGGCCTGGTTGAAAATGCCCGTGATGTCCGTAAACACCACTGTATCCTCCAGCGTGCCGCCGCTGGACGCCTTGCCGAAAACATGGGCGTAGTAGTCACTGTTGACGATGTTGCTGGACATCTGGAACTTATTGTCCACATACAGCCGGTAGGCCTCCAGCTGCTCGTCAGAAATAACGATGCTCTCGTCGGCGGGGATCACCGTCTCCGTGCCGGCGTCATAGCGGAAGGATTTCGTCAGGAAGGACTTGTCCGACAGCACCGCCATATGTACGCCGTTGGACAGCACGTCGGTGCCCGCCAGCAGCCGGGAGTCGTAGTCCACGCCGAACAGGTTCAGCAGCGTGGGCAGGATGTCCGCCGTGGAGCAGTACTCGTCCACCACGATATTCTCGGACAGGCCGGGCACATAGCAGATGAAGCTGTTGCGGTACTTCTCAAAGGTAAGATCCATCTCCCGCCCTGCCAGCTCGTTGTACTCGTCCTCCGTCAGACCGTAGGGATAGTGGTCATTGGTCAGTACGATACAGGTCTTATCGGCCACGCCCGCCTGCGCCAGCCGCTGCATCAGGTAGGTCAGCGCATTTTCCAGCTCCAGATTGCAGGCGATATACGCCTTCACCGGCTCGGAATAGGGCAGATCCTTCACCGCGTCGTGGTTCTTGGCGCTCATGGCGTTGTCCCAGTTGTACTGATAGTGGCCGCTGAAGGTCATGTAATAGGCGTGGAAGGGCTCCCTGCTGCTGAGGTAGTCGTCCACGGAGGCCTCCATCATCTCCAGATCGGAAGAGGGCCAGTCGATCTTTATATCCAGCCCGGAGTCCGCCGCCTTGAAGGTATAGCCCATGTTGGCGTGGGTGATGTTCCGGTTGTAGAAATCGCCGATATAGTCGTGATAGCCCCAGGTCTGGTAGCCCTTTTCCTTCAGGGCGTTGCCCAGGCAGAAGGGCAGATAGTTGGTGCCCGCCACGTTGAAGCTGGAATCCGTCTTGGTGCGGGACATGTCCGGATACAGTCCCATGCACATGGTGTACTCGCCGTTGGTGGTGACGGACTGGAACGTGCCGTAGTAGTTTTCAAAGATGATGCCCGTGTGGGACAGCTTGTACAGGGTGGGCGTCAGCTCCTCGCTGATGAACCAGGGGCAGAAGCTCTCGGCACAGATGGTGATCAGGTTGTAGTCCTGCAAAAGCCCGGTGTAGTTGTTCTTCCGGGTAGGGACCACCTGCGCCAGGTACTCATCCGTGGTCCTGCACATGATGTTATCCGCAGACTCCGCCAGCTTTGCAAAGTCGTTGCTCTCGATCACATTGTAGGAATTGCTGCTGTAGAGCCGTCTGGTGTTTGTACCCAGCGAGGACGGCGTGATGATGACGCTGCCGCTGCTGCCAAAGACCATGTAGCGAAGCTCCTGCACGGTGGTGGCCAGCATGCCCACGCTCTTATAGCTGCTGTCGGTAGAGGTGTTCACGTTGGTGAAGGCCTTGTAGACGGAGAACGACTTGTCCCGCCCGGCGTACATAATGCCCATCGTAGCCAGCAGCAGCGTCAGCAGGATGCCCAGCGTCGCCAGCGCCTGCCTCCACTTGAGCCGCACGGTCAGCACCCGGAGCTTGCGCAGAGCAAGGCAGAGGATCGTCACGATCAGCGGTACCAGCAGCAGAAGGATGGGAACGATGTTCTTGCCGATGCTGTACAGGATCTGCGAGTCGAAATTGGTGATGACGTTCCCGCCCATGCTCACCTGACTGATGGGCATGAAGTTGCCGAAAATGGCGTGGTACATCAGCTGCACCTCGGCAAACAGCACCTGCACGGCGACCAGAAGCACGCCCACGATCTGCCGGGCGATCTTGGGCAGGTGCGTGGTCAGCAGCGCGCAGACCGTGCCGCCCAGCAGTCCGAACAGCACCAGATAGACCGCCCGCCTGTCCAGCGAGCGATAGACGCACAGGTGCAGGCACAGCTCCACATAGACGCTGGCGCCGCAGAACAGCAGCAGGCTGCGGAGCCATTCCTGCCACAGGCCGCGGTGCGGGGCTCGCACCGCAGCAGATGTCTCATGGGGTGCCTGGGGTTGATTCGCTATCTCATTGGGTTTTGTCTTCAGCATATATGTCTCCTGCCGCAGGCCTCTCTCAGGGGAAGGCGGCTGCGAAATCTGTCAAAATTTTGGCGCGGGGCATATCATACTGTAAATGTAAAGAAATTGCAATGATTTCTGTAAAAATTAAAGAAAGGTTCACAGTTGTTCTTTTGTCGCTTCCGGCGGCAAGCGGAACGAACCGGCCTGCCGATGGCGGCAGCAAAACAAAAAATTTGGTCATACCATCGATTTACGAGAAAACTCCGTGTAAAATAGCAGTTAAGACCTGTGATGCCCCCTTGCGGCAGAACAGAAAGGATAAGGAATAATCGCCATGCATATTGAAAAATTCAGCAGAACACCACGCCGCGCGTACCGGAGCTTATCATGCAGGCACTGGTCAAGGCCATCGAGGACGGACATATCCGCGTGGGAGAGGAGCTGCCCTCTGAGCGCGATCTGGCCGGGATGCTGGGCGTCGGGCGCGGCTCTCTGCGGGAGTGTCTGGCGATTTTGGAATTCCTGGGCGCCATCGACGGGCGCGGCAACCGAAAGGTGCTGCTGCGGGACGCGGATTATATCCAGAAGGCGCGCACCTGGATCGAATGCTCCAACGAAATGGGCGGCACAGAGCCCTTCAACGAGTTCCGCCGGGTGATCGAGGTGGGCATCGTGGGTCTGGCCTGCGAGCGCGCCACCGAGGAGGACATGGCCGCGCTCGACGTAGCGGTGACGCATCTGGACGAGGATCCCTCCAATTATATGTACGACGTGGAGTTCCACGATGCGCCGGCGGTGGCCAGCCACAACTCCATGCTGGCCTCCACCATCCATCTGGTCAACAACCTGATCGCGGATGTGCGCATCCGCTTCTGGGATCTGCCCAGCTATCACGAGCAGACCCAGCAGTCCCATCACGCCATTTATGAGGCGGTCAAGGATCGGGACGCCGCCAGAGCGCAGCGGGAGATGATCCGGCATCTGAACATCGTCTCGCAATTTGCGCAGAACTACCCCGCCCGTGACCGGGGCGACGAGGAAGCGCCCGTACCGGAGCAGACGTAAAATGCAGATCATACCAACACAGACGGAGGGCACACCTTTCAGGTGCGCCCTCCGCTTGCTTTTGGTCAAAAGAGGTAAAGTACACAGTTATTATACATATTATACAACTTTTGACTGCAAATTTTGGCTTTTTCCCCGGATTGACGGAAGTGAAGTGACCCCAAAAAGTTAGACAATATTTCGAAGTAAAAATTGTTCAAGCAGCCAAACGGGCTTGCTGTCTGTGAATTGCAGGCGGCAAGCCCTTCAGTTTTGCCTTGATCCTGCGGTTGTTGTAGTAATCCAGATATCCGGGATGACGATCCCGTTATCTTCCTGGAGCACAAGCTGCTGTACGCCAAGAAGGAGGAGATCCCCGAGGAGGAATACACCATTCCTCTGGGACAGGCCGCTGTCAAGCGGGAGGGCAAGGACATCTCCATCATCACATGGAGCCGCGAGGTGAACTTCGCCATGGAAGCCGCCGCGAAGCTGGCCGAGCAGGGCATCGAGGCCGAGGTGCTGGATCTGCGGACACCGGTGCCGCTGGATTGGGACGCCATCGTCAAGACCGTCTCCAAGACCCACAACGCCATCATCGTCTCCGAGGAGGTCAAGCGCGGCAGCTTCGCCGGCGAGCTTTCCGCCCAGATCGGCGAGGAGCTGTTCGACGAGCTGGACGCCCCGGTGGAGCGCGTGTGCGGCCTGAATAAGTCCGGCAACACCGTCAGCTTCGAGGCGGAGAAGGTGCTGGTGGCCATCGGCCGCAAGGCCAACACCGCCGCGCTGGATCTCTTTTTCCATGGTTTCTACAACCATTCTCTTGAATTCCGGCGTATATCGTTTGTTTGGTACTCCTTTTGGCATAGCAAAACACCCCACTTGTTAGATAGTATATCATACTGTCTAACAAATGGGGTGCAGTTCATTTCCGCAATCTGCCGGGAATCTCTTTACTACACCCTCAATGCTGCTATGTATTTCACGGAGGCTGCATGTTCGATTTGGGCGAAAATAGCCACTCTACGCCGGAAAAAGCCAAATGTAGCCGGAAATAAAAGCCACTACCGAAGCTCCACCGGGGACATCTTCAAGCGCTTCACCGTGTCACGAAAAAGGGGATCACACGCTCCGCTATGAGAACGTCGCCGCACTTCCAGCAGATCGTCACGCGGTAAGTGCCGGCAGGGACACGGGAGATGCCCTCCGCCGGAAGCAGCGTTAGGGTCTGCGTTGTCTGCGTTTCCGCGGCGTTGGCGGGACTGCTGCCCTCAGTCGCCGCATCTTCCCCTTCAACCGCCGTTGTCCATTCGATCTGGACCACTTTGTCTGCGCTGACATACTTAACGGTGGTCTGCGGTTGCTTCTGGGCTGTATTCTCTTGCTTCTCCGTCAGCACAGGCTCTTCCACCCTTGCCAGCTGTTCCACGGCCGCCGTGACCTGCAGGCTTCCGCTGTTCCATGGCTGAATCTGCATGGAAGGCAGGCCATCCTCCGTATATGTGACAGCCGCATGGCCGCTCCAGCTTTTCGCCGTCAGCGCAAGGGTATCGGTAAATACCTTTCCGTACTGGTCATTGGCGGTGAGCCGCAGCGTTCTGTCGTCATTCCCCGTAGTCGCCCTGCTCATATCCACCAACAGCGACCGGCTGCCCGCCTTCACCGGGATCGGTCTATCCTCACACAGCACCGAATAGCTGCCGCCATTGTCCGTGCTGAACCGTGTTCCTCTCGGGAAGTTCACATTGCCGCCGTCCAGCGTCATCTGCGCCGATGTGCACCCCTCCGGCAGAGTGTACTGCACATAAAAGGGCTGCGTAACGTCATACTCCGTCATGCTGGCCTCATCGTTGAAAAGCACCGATTCTTCAGCGGATGGTCCACCCTCTTCCGCAGGACAAAGCGTAAAGCACAGTATGCCGCCAAACCAGGTATCCGCCGCGCCCGCCAACTCCACATGGATGGGGAGCTTCACATCCACCGCACTTTTGGGCACAGTCTGCGCCGTCAGCTTCAAGGCCACAGTGATCTTGGCCACATCGTCGCTTACAGTATAGCTCGTCTGCGTCTCTGCCTGCAAATGCTTATTCACAGCGCCCAGCGTTACCGAGACAGGCTCTGCAGGCTGCGTTTCCGCCGTTTCCTCGGCCGTCGGCATCTGCAGCAGCTCTACCGGGCAGGTCATGTCAAACGTCACCGTCTTTATCTCCCCCTCCGTCGGACTCCAGTCCGCCAGCAGGAGCTGCGCTTTGTCATCGCGCAGCGCCAGGAGGTCACTGGTCAGTTCAGACGGTGACGCGGCATAGGACGCCTGCCACTGGGCGGTACGCAGGTAACGCGCCTGTGTCGGCATCAAAAGCAGCACCAGCAGCGCCGCCAATGTCAGCGCCGCTGCCGCGTATACAGTTGTCCGCAGTCCCTTTGTCATTCGTTTCCCTTCTCGCCGCGCACGTCGGCGCATAGCCGCAGCAGCGCATCATAACGAACGTCCACATCAGCCCTGACCGCGACCATTATGGTCTTCTGCCACCGCTCACCGGCCTTGACCGTCCATGTCACTTCCGGCCCGACCTGCTCCTGTATCTCCCCTGCCTGCCCGTCTACCGTACTCTGCACAGACGTCACCGGGCAGAATCGGTAGCACCAGCCAGAGCCAAAGGAATACCACAGCGCCGATCCCTCCGGAATTGCCTCCGCAACGCCGCGATACGTCACCAGCTTCGTTTCAGGCGCAGCATCCAGCGTGTCGTCCTGCGGCACTTCCGCTGTGTCCGCTGTGTCCACGCCCTCGACGCTCCCGTTTTCCGGTTCGGTAATGGGTGTGTCGGTCGGTTCTTCCACCGCCAGCGTGATGTCCAGTGCTTCCGGTGTCTCAATGCCCAGGCTGGCCAGCAGCGTCACGCCTACGGTCACGTCGCTTTTCTCCTGCGTACCGTCGTATTGCAGCAGGAATGTGCGTCTACAGCTGCCGTCGACCATCTGCCATGTATCACCAGTGTCCTGCGGCGCCAGCAGCTGCGGTTCCAGCCGCAGCGGTTCCAGCGGCCGGGCCTGAAGCTCTACCTCCTTTGAAACGGAGGACGAAAAACGCGCCCGCGCCGTGCCCAGGAGCAAAATGCCGCACGCCAGCAGCAGCACCGCCGCCAGACACAGCGCATATTGACTTGTCCCTGCCCGTTTTTTCATGGATAGTTGCTTCTCCCTATGCTCTGTCACCCAATGGTAAATGATTGATTCTCCGAATCTGTGAAGTCGCTGTTTGCTCTCACAGCGTCCGCCTTTTCGCCCACAATCAGCACACCCGGCAGATCTTTAGCCGCAGAAGATATGGTGCTGCCCGCAATGGTCATAGCGATCTCCTCCGCCCAGTCGTAATTGGCCTCCACATAGACGCCTGCACCGGTGTCCAGCCAGCCGTTCCTGCTGGCCTTGACCTGCTCCGCCGTGGGGACAAAGCCGTCTTCCCGTGTACCGTTGACGATGCAGTTCCGGATCGTAACCGTGCCGCCCTTGACGGCTATGCCGGTCATGCCCTCCACTGTGCTGTTCTGCACCAGCAGGCGGCTGCCCCGCTGGGGCTGGTAGATGCCGGCATACTTTCCCTTCACGGTGCTGTTGAGCACCTGAATATCCGTGCCGTAGCAATCGTCCGAGCCGTTGCCCAGAATACCGGCGAAGGTGCTCTCGATGGTGCAGTCCTCCACCAACAGCACCGTGCGGCTGCTGGACGCAGCGCCGTTGCCAAATACATGAACGCCCACCTGCTCGTCACCCACGGTCTTCAGCGTGCAGTTGCTGAGCCGCACCACGGAGACAGTGCCATTTTCGTTGCTTTCGTTCTTGTCGTCGATAAGCAGGCGTCCCTGAATGGTCACGCCGCTGAACGCCGCACTGCTGCCCACCAGCTGCACCGTCGTATCGCGGCTGCCGCCGTTGATCGTGCCGTTGAGCACCGTGATGCTGCTGCCCGGCGCACCCTTCAGCACCGGCTGCCCCACCACATTGGTGGTCAGCTGCTTGCCGTTCAGGTCGATGATCACATCTTTATCCGCCGGGATGGTAACGGTGTCCTTCAATGTCATATCTCCGGCCAGTCGGACGCTTTCACCCTGCTCCAGCGCCGCAGTCAATCTCTCCGCCTCGGTCACGTCCGCAATGCTCGTCCGCAGGTTCTGCCCGGCGATCTGAATGGT
Organism: uncultured Clostridia bacterium; assembly: GCA_945877515.1. GTDB lineage: Bacteria > Bacillota > Clostridia > Oscillospirales > Oscillospiraceae > Vescimonas. Next base: position 13,196 of record CAMCSE010000012.1, read on the forward strand.
GGCCTTCGCGCCGCCCAGCAACGCGGCCACATCCTCGTATTCCTTTGTCTGCTCCTTAGTCAGCCCGATGGCGTTCCCCTGCTCGTCCTTCTGCTCCAACAGATAGCGGTATGTCCCGATGCGGGTATCCAATTCAGTGGCCGCGTCTATCTCTTCCTGTGTGCAGAGGTACAGCCACAATCCGGTTTTCTCATTATTGTCCGATGTTCCCGTGATGTTCACGGCGTAATAGTTACCGTATTTCACTGCAGCCGCGCCCTTGTACCCATCAGCAGACAACACGCTCGTCACAAAACTGTCCGCCGTAGTAACACCGTCTGTTGTAAGGAGCTTGCCGTCCTGAAAGGTCGCACTGTCGTAGTCGTACTCCACCGGGCGGATATAGACCGGCGCTTCCACGTCCTTCCGCTTGCTCGCAGCAATCTGTTCTGCCGTGATAAGCTTATTATCCTTATCCAGCGTACCGTATACATAGTAGCCCAGCAGATCATAGACCCACTCACAGCGCACAGGGGCATCCGCCGCACTGTCCGCCGTCAGAAGCAGGGTGCTCTTGGGCATGACCCGGTAGGAATAACCGCCATAGGTGCTGAGGTAAACGCGGTCCGCCGTCTTGTCACTTTCCTTTGCCGCGGCAGGCACATAGAAGTAGATGCGCTTTTGCAGCTCCTCCGGCATGGAGGACTTGTCCACCGTCACCGTGATCTGATTGATCTGCTCTCCGTCGTTGGTCACGGACAGCGCGGCGCAGGTGCTCTGTCCCGGTGCTAAGAGCAGCCCCGTGTCCAGCGCTTTGACCTGGCCCTCGAAGCCCCAGCTCTCCGTTTCAAAGACCAGCTCTGTGGTCTCCGCCACGTTGGTATACCAGGCCGTGGTCAGGGAATAGAGCAGCACGCCCAGCGTAGCCAGTGCCGCCAGAGCGAACAGGGCTTGCTTCCATATTTTTCCAAAGGAGGCTCTGCTGCGCTCCGCCAATTCTCTGTTACTCATGTTCGTTTTTCAGCTCCTCCAGGACCTCCGCCCGTACCTTGCGGTATATCTCTTCATATTCCTCCGGCGTCAGCTCAATGCCTTCATCCAAAGCCGCTGCCTCATCCATCTCCCTGGCCACCTCCTGCAGCTGGCGGCGGATGGAGTTGATGCTGCCCCGCAGAATCAGCGCGCCCAACAGCAGGATGGGGAACACGATACCGGCCAGAAACCCGATCGATCCCCCGAGAAATCCTATCACCCTGGTCACACCGCCTTCCTTATCGGAATACCAAACCACCCTGCCAATGAGCTGTTGCTGCGTCACAGGCTTGCCGTCCACCACCGGGTTGGCATCACCCCGCGTTTCCAGCGTCACCGTGCCGTCCGACTGCGTGTGGATGTCGCTCACACGGTGGGTGATGATCTTCTCGCCACTGAGATCCGCCAAGCGGAATACCACCACATCGCCCACGGCCACATCGTGAATGTCCGTGCTGCGGCACACGATCACAGCGTTTACCGGGATGGTGGGTTCCATACTGCCGGTGATCACCCGGAACAGGCTGTAGCCCATCACACTGGCATAGCCTCGTGCCGCCACCTGAAGCGCAACGGTGATACACAGCAGCACCGCCGCGCACAACACCGCCACGCTGGCAACGTCACCGACGCGGCGCTTCGTTGCTTTCGTTTCCATAGTCTCTTATTTTACTGTGCTGCCCGCCAGCTCGATACGCATGGCAAAGCCGCTTACGGACGCGCCGCTGACGCAGTCCGCGTCCTGTCCCTCCAGCCATATAAACATCCGGATGCGCTGAGGCACATTGCGCTCCAGCGTCACGATGCTGTTGCTCTCGTTAGCCCCTGCTTTATCCATCCGCTCTAGCGTGGCTTGCAAAACAGTGTGGTCTTCTCCCATACTTGTATAGAGCCGGTCGGTGTTCTGAATAAATTGTCCTTTGTTCACATAGTCAGAGCGGCCAGCCAGGGTCTTATAGAGCTGAGCCTGTACGTCTGCCGCAGTCGCCGTATCCCCCGCCTGCTTCACACTGGCTGTAAGCAAGTCGTTGACCTTATTTTCCTCCCACTGACTGGCCATCTGCACACTGAGCTTGCCGCCCACCGGTATACCGGTAACGGAAGTGCCGTTCCGACCCAGCGGATAGGTGGCGATATAACCCGTTTCTCTCTGCACGGTATGGCTGCTGCCATTCGGCTCGTAGATGTGGAACGTATTGTAGGAGAAGGCAGGCTGCACCTGCTCTTCCGCCTTCTGATAGTCGCCCATCAGTTTGGTATAGCGCTGGTCGCCGCCGTCGGCAGCGTAAGCGGCCACACTGTCCGCAGCGGCGTTTTGGTTCACCAAAAAGCCTACGCGAAGGCTCTCGGACGCCGGGTACTCCGGCGTCTGCATGGCGAAGCCAGCTTTCGTTTCCACCACCTGGGGCAGATCCACCACATAGCTGCCCGCGCCGCTGGCATCGTCGCTGGTGGACACCCGCAGCTCGTAACGGCTGCCGGGGGACACCACCCAGAAGTCAACGTACAAATAACTCCCCTTGGCGGCTTTTTCATCGCCAGCCGACAGGTTGGCGTACGTCAACGTCTCGTCACACAAGAATTGATTATACGGCTTCAGATCTCCCGCTTTGGCCGTCCTCGCCAGCACCTCCGGGTCATTCTCCGTATAGTACACCGGCAGATACCAGCTCAGTCCGTCCGCCGTGGAGACCGGCGTCAGGCCGCTGTACGCATCGGTGTCCAGTAGATCGTCCAGCCGCAGCGTAGCGCCAAACGCGCCGGGGTAATGCTTCCCCTCGTCGTTCACCACATCAGGTGCCAGCAGAATGGTGCTGCCGCCGCCCACGGCCACCTGGATGCCCTCAGCCACCGGACTGGTGGACGCGGTGAGCCAGGCGTAGGAGCTCATGACGATCATGGCCATGGCACACAGAAGGGCGGCCGCCGTGCAAGCGATCTTTATGTATGCTTTTTTCTTCACGGCCTGCCCCTCCCTTCCGCGTGTTCTGCGTAGTCTTATTTCTTCTTTCTTTTCTGCGCTTCGTCCAGCATCTCCTGCATGATCTGCATACGCAGAGCGTCCTCATCGATCGCATCATCGTCTGCCGCCATCGCCGCATACTTAGCCTTGGTCTTAGACATCTTGTTCAGTGTCACCATGACTACAGAAATGACCAGGATCACCGATCCGATAATGATAGCCGCGGTTATGGCAAATTGCTTCCCCGTAACGCCCCAGCGGGAGCCGCGTCCGGTGATCTGATAAGCCGTCCCATTGGCATCTGTAAGCGTCGCATCCACACCGTAAGCCGCAGACAATGACTCCGGTATTACCGCGTTTTCCATGCCGACACCCTCCGCATTGATGCCCACATAGTATTTTGTCCGTTTACTTATGCTGGCCAGCGAGAACCATGCGTAGCCCTCATCATCAACCACCGAGGTCTGCACGGCGTCCGTGCCCTGATAAAGCGTTGCATACTGGCGGGCATTGTCCACCTTTACGCCGACGGTCACATCAAAATCCGTATTGTCCGCGAAATCCACCCGAAACACCTGGTCACTCTCAATGCCGGCCTTCTCGGAGTCTGTTTCCGTCACAGACGCTCCCAGCTTATAAGATCCTGAGTAATCCTTGTCCGTGGCGTTGGCCGCGTCGATCTTCCAGCGAGAGCCGTCCTCCGCACGGATGGTAATGGTCGCATCTTCACCGCCAAAACGAGAGAGGTCTTTGCCCGAGATCTCCCCACTTTCCGGCTGAATGATGACCTCCAACACACCGTCCGCACCATCATCGCGCGCTTTATCCACGGTGTCCTTCAAATCTGACCACCCCTGCTTGTCCGTGATCGTGGCAGTAATGGTCGTTGTCTCTTTCCCGCCGTCGTTTTCTTTCTTGACGGAGATGGTACTGCTCTTATTTTCAGAAACGGTGGTCTGCGCGCCGCGGCTTCCGCCGGTGGTCGTACTGCCGGCAGGCGGCGTTGTTGTCACACTGTCCGCGGAAAAGGATGTATCGCCCTGCCGTATGCTCTCCAGCAGCGCATCCGCCACCGTCTGATCGCCGGAATCCGTATACACCGTATCAATGCTTTCACAGCCCTTGAACGCATACTCTCCCGACGCGGAAATGGTAGACGAAAGCAAGACCTCCGTCAGCGCGGAGCAGCCGTAGAACGTCCACGTGGGCACTCCGGCCAACCGCGCCGACAGCGTCGCCCGCACCAGTCCCGTGCAATAGGCGAACACGGACACGCCCATGCTGCTTACCGATGCCGGCACTGTGATCGCCGCAAGAGATGCGCACCGGTAAAACGCCATGCTGCCGATGGTCGTAAGGGAATACGGCAGCGTCACGGCGGTCAGCTTCTCGCAGGCGCGGAACGCACACTCTCCGATCTCGGTCACGCCGCTGCCCAGGCGGACCGTCAGCAGCTCCGCACACTCGGCAAAGGCATAGTCGCCAACGCGGGTCACACTGTCCGGCAGCGTCACGGCAGTCAGCTCTTCGCATCCATAAAATGCCAGATCGCCCACAGAGGTCAGCCCACCGGGCAATGACACAGCGGTGATCTGCTGCCGCAGATCATACCACGGTGACATCTCGCTCTCCGGAAAATCCGTCATCTCGCCGCTGCCGGTAATGGTCAGCGTCCCGCCGCTGAAGCTCCACTTCAGGTCATCGCCGCAGACGCCGCCCTCCTCCGCATACGCGGGGAGGGTCAGCGTGAGCGTCAGCAGAAGGATTAGTAACGTTGCTATCCCGCTTCTTTTCATACAGCTTCCTCGATTTCTCTTGCCGGCAACTTGCCAATTATGGCCAGCAGCATTTCTTTGATCGTAGGCTTCCTTCCATATATCTTCTGGAAGTGGAAAAACAGTATCACTATGCCGGTCGCACAAATTACGACCGTCCACAGGCGCGGTGCCGGAATCCAAAGGAAAAATGGTTTCCAATCAATCGGAATCTCTCGAAGCCATGCTGCTATGTAGCGAATAACGGCATACCAAATCATATAGAGTTCCCAAAGCATTCCTTTCGCAATCCGTCTCTTTTCAAATCGGAGCAGTACGATCAATACGATTGTGTTTGCAATAATTTCAAACTCGCGGCAAGGAAAGTGAATGGCCTTTCCCGTGTCAGTAAAGAACAGGATAACACCCGTACAGCATCCTTGGAAGATACACGCGACCTTGGATAGAATGTGCAGAACACATATGCCCGCAGCCGACATATCGCCGATCGTGCCGTAGTCCTTTTTCAATATTTTGGTCAGCAGCCAGATGCTGAGCAGGATCATGAGCGGAACGCCATACCAGCAGCCTCCACCCCAGTACCCCAATGCGATACGAGCTGTAACTCGGTCGCCTACATTCCCAAAAACAGCATGCACAGCATACAGCAGTATAACCTGCCACAAGGCAAGGTCATAATACTTGCGCCGCAGCAGGCAGCATAGAAGAGCCGCCGCCATAGCGATTAGAACGTAGGAGTTCAGGTAATATACACGGATGAATTCCAATACTTCAACAAAACTCATGCCCATTGCTCCTTTTTTGTTTTTCCTATTGACATTCCGCCATACGGCGAAATATCAATAGGAAATGCTGTTTATTACCATGTCACAGCACCAGCATCACTGTTTTCCCTTGTACTTAGTTTGATTGTGATCGCCTGCTGAACGCTTAACTGATACTCCGTCGCACCCATCGCAATCTTTAGCGTGTCAATCGTATGCGGTGTGCCTCTCCATTGATCATTTCCTCGAGATCCATATTCCGCATCGTCTCCGCTATCTCCCTTAATCTTCCCATAGGGCATAGCTGTAGACTGCCCGGTTTTCTGATCAAATGTATACGTCTTTTTATAGGTGGTTCCTATGGCGTCACCAAGCGCACCAACGAACACAACATCTACTGTGCTGTTTTGGAAATATGTAGAATCAAGATTCTCCAGCACAATCTTTATTTGCGGATAATACCAATTGCTACTATCTCTTTGCCACCACACCGAAGCGCTATATGGAGATGCCTCCAATGCAACGTTTTCAGTTGTTGCAATCTGATTCCTGTCAAAATCTTTAACTTGCACAGCTGAACAGGAAGCTTGCCCTTTCTCCCAATAGTACTGCTTGATATAGAAAAGTTGCACATCGGGCGCACTCCACCTAACTTCGAACTGCGGGCACATCTCAGACGCACGCCCTCCATCCTTGTACTGCAGCGAAGCCTTTGCTCCCTGCGCAGTACTGGCTGTATACGGTTCACCGTCCAGCATAAATGTGACCGTGCAGGTTTCATAGGGGCCCGCCTGCTGGAAATTCAACGTGCCGATGTCATATACTGTGGCATCATTCTGGCGGCTGCTTCCTACCGCGTCCACGATAACCCCTGCACTGAGGTTACTCGCCGTATAACCGTAAGTATCCATCGACACCTTATCACTGTTGAGCCGATAAGCTACCTTCACAGCGCCGATCTCCGCTTGGATCGGCTCATGCTCGTAATCCTCAATGGTAACCGTCATGTCGTCTACGGGATGGTTGGTCATAAACGTCCCTGTGAATGCGTTTCCACCCGCATGACTCGTTCCAGCCAATGTGACACGAACATAGTTCACCACTTTGGTTCGGATATGCTCCGCGCTCAGATCGATCGTCACACCTTCTTCGCCGTAGTACACCTTGTTGTAGTACACACCGTAGAGCGTGATCGCCTCCAGCGACCACTCGCCCTCCTGCGAAACGTCCGCTGTATCCGGAATAGCAAATATCCACTCCGTTACAGTTTTCCCATCGCGCTCCGTTGTCTCGCCCATAGTGACCTGTGTCTTATCTTCAGCGGTGTTCTCCACAACAATGCGTTTCCCTGCCTGGTTCTTCAAGGTAGCTGTTATGTTCGACGCCGCATTGGAATACGCCAGCTCCACAGATACCACGCCGTTCTTATTCGGGCAGAACTGATATGTCTCTGTCGTACTGCCGTAGTAGGACACGTCATCCGGCGGCATAACCTGAATATTGGGTGCAGAAGTAGCCGCCTTAATATCGCTGGTCTTGCCATCCGCCCTGACAGTTACCTTGGTAAAGCTATATGTGCCCGCAGTCGTAATCAGGAAATCTCCGGTATAGCTTTCCGTCGCTTCATTCCATGCCAGCACAGCATCCAGGCCATCCTTATCACTGCCGGCTTTTCCGTAGTACAGATTAACACCTGTAAGTTCTCTGATCTCATTACCGCTGTTGTCATAGATGCGGGTAGAGACATTCAGCGTCACAGAATCTGCTCCCAGCTTTGCCTTGTCGAACACAAATCTGGTCGGCAGCGCATCTGCCTTGACTGTCTGGAGCTTCGCCAACGTATCAGCACTGGCGGAGATCGACGTGCTCGTTTTCAGTCCCAGCAGCAGTTCCAATGTGGGCTGCAAGCTTTCCTGTACTTCATAGAACTCGCCATCAAGGCTTACATATTTCATCGTAAAGATTCCCGATGTATTGAACGTTGCTGTCCCTTTCCACACTCCCTTATCCAACTTAAAGGTGACCATAACATTACGCCCCTCAGCGTCCTCAAACACACCCTTCAAGCTGTTGGGCATTTCTTCACTGGAAGAGAACCCCAAAGTCATATTCGTACTGAAGGACGAATTTGCCGTCATGATCTTCGCACGGTTCTTACCTGCGGGCAGTGCATCGCACGACAAGCTATTCACACTGCTGCCGCTCACTTTAACATAGACCGGCTCCTGATTCAGATCGTACTCTACACCGTCTACCCAAACTGTACGCAGCACATAGTTGCCCGGCTTATCAAAGATGATCTCACCGCTCCAATTTGCGCCGCCTCCCGCCAGCTGCACCTCATCCTGCTGTACGCCTTGCGTCGCACTGATAGCTCTGATAAATCTGACATGGACATTTTTCGGAGTAACGCCGTCCACGACAACATGCAGTGTAGTCTTCGCCGCCTCATCCTTTTTATACTCAAAGCTATCCTTCGTCACGCTGGCCGTTACCGCGATTTTGTCATCCATCACCGGCTCGTATTCGACAGACTCGTTTGGATCATAGGGTTTATAAACCGTCTCTGTTGTCGTTCCCTCACTCCCATCCTCGTTTGTCGTCTTTGTTATCGTTGTGATCTTGGATGCCACATAACTGCCAAACTGGATATTCAGATTGCCCTGAATATCGCCGCTGGCCAGAACCATTTGGTTGCCCAGCTTTGTGCCGTCAAGGTATACAATAGCTGTAATGCGCGTAGCTGCATTTTTAACGAGCGCGGTCAAGGCATATACATCCTTTCCATCACTGCCTACGCCCAGACTGATTGCCTTGCTCTTGTCCAACGTCAATGGTACGGTCACTTTGCCGTTTTCGGCATAGTAATGCTCGGTATCCATGGTAGCTGCGCCTATAAGCTTGCCATCTGCATCAATAAAGGCCACACGCATAGATTCCAGCAGCTCAAGGAATCGGCTTTGATCCGTAGGATTCTTCGCGTAGAAAATATAGCAGCTTCCTCCACCCTGTGTGGTACTGGTTCCCTCAATGGATTCGTAAGGCGCCATCTGTTCGTCGTCCCAGACTCTGTTCACACCCTCGTACCCTACAACAATTTCTTTAGGAACAGAACGCTCTTTGTACTTCAGGTCCTGCGGAAGCTGTCCCCCGTTTGCCATTTTTATCTGTTCCTCAAAGTTCTCCTCCTCGCCATTCTCTGTGATCACATAGTATTTCCCATCATCTTTAAGGATAACAACCGCTTGCCCTTTCTTCCCTTCAACAGTGAATGTAGCCTCATACGTTGGATATTCTTTACCGTCGCTTCCAGTCATCGTAATCGGCTCTTGCACTGTCTTGGTAAGCACAGCCCCCTCCAATGTCAGGTATGCCCGAACTGGATCGGTAACCGTGGTTGTCTTTCCATCCTCAGAGGTTGATGTTATCTGTTCAACGGTTGTCGGAGACCCCGCGTTGGTACGTAGCCACATATCCACCGCCAGTGCATAGGTGTCCTGCGCTGTCGGAGTGCCTCCTTTGAATGAATCCGGCTTCATATCCTGAATCGCCTGAAGATCTGTCTCCGCACTGCCCTTTCCCTCGGCGCTGGTCGACATTATTGCATTAAGAGAGTGTGTTCCCATAAACTTAACAGTGACCGTCACCGGTGCATTCATATCTGCGCCAGTGCGCTTTTCCAGCTTGTAGAGTGCTGAACCCTCATGCAAAACCGCAAAAAGCGATTTTTCGTTCATGAGTTCCAACGCTCTCGCCAGGCCCAAATTCTTAAGTTTCGTTCCGTTCAGCGTTACCTCATTGATATCACAGAGCCAATTTACAAGGCCATTTATATTTTTCCAATAAACTGTGCCGCCATTCTGCTGATAATACGCCCAATACGCCAAGCTCTTGTCCTTTTCCTTTGCTGTTAAATCAGAGTAATCGCCCTTTTCACTGGTTTTAAGGTATCCTTGAAGATTCCTATATTCCCCGCAAAATTCGTCAAGGTTCGTAATTGTTTCCTTTACGCTTTTGTCAAGGCTGCCATCATTGTATGCCTGTACAAGCGTCTCCACCGTATACCCAGCGTCTTCCTCACCGGTCTGGATCATGGTGATCATATTTACCATTTGTACATAACTCTCGCCCTCAACATTGATAACGTTATCTCTATAGTAGACTAGCATATTGTACAGATTTTGGATGTACCCAGACACATCCATATTGTTCAGATTCTGGCTCGAATCCGCTTTGCATGTTGCATAAGCTCCCATCAAGCCTTCCAGTGCGGGGACAAATGTTTTGCCTGGCTCGTTTGTTTTGTCGGTCATTTTGATATAGTTGTTTTTTGCTGTCGCCAGACTACTGCGAACCTCGGACGCCATTTCTCTGAAAGTCCCAGTGCCTTCCAAGTTCTCATACTGCACCGTAGAAATCGCTCTCACGCCTAAATGGTTATCGTCTGTATCTACAAGGAATTTCCCCGAAACCTTTTCAAAGTAGGTAAAGCGGAAATCATCATTTGTCACCATACCCGTCACACGACCATCCTCACCATAACCTACACCAAAGAGAGGGTTAGAGAGCAAGCCGGTAGTACCATTCAGCGCAGCCGGGCGCAACGTAACATTGGCCAAGCCATAAGAAGGATCTGACAAATTGACAAGGTTTCCCCATGTGGTGTTGGCCCTTACCATATTGCTGTCCGCACCTGTGGAATCTCCTGCCGCAGACCTGTCAGGAGCTGCTCCAGTGCCATTTGCCATGGCAATCTCGAGAGAGCCATTGGCTGCAACAGTAGTATCAATACTGGAGACCTCCGGGCTGGCAGACAGTGTAATCCAAGCGTAGGTCGCAGAAGCCGCAGAAATGATGGCTATCGCAAGCATCATCGCGGCAGCAAATATCTTCTCTCTTTTTCTCGGCAGTTCATTTCTGTACTGTTCAATTCTCGCTGTGGTTTCAGCTTTCATAACAGCTACCTCCCAGATGCGGTTTTCTGCTCATGCTCTCTCCCATGCGGCATTTCCCCGCGTAGCCAGCATCTGCCAGCGGATCATACGCCTGCTTTGTTCTATGTCGATCACTCATAGCGCGTCTGCCCCCTTGCGCTGTTCTCTCCGCCGGCGGCGGGCTTCCTCGCGCTGTCTTGCGTCCTCCGCACGGCGTCGCTCGTCCTCCGCACGCAGGCGCAGCCTGCTCTCTCTGTTTTCAGTGAAAACGCCCACCTCATCCAGGTATGGCTGCAGGACGGCCATATCCCGCGCCATCTGCTCCTGCTGGGCGCGTTCCTCCGCCTCCTGCTGCTTCAGCAGTTCCTCGGCGCGGCGGGCTTCCTCTTCCTGCCGGCGGCGCTCCGCTTCCGCTTTCTTTTCCTGACGGATACGGTCCTTCTCCGCCTTTTCCTCCCGGAGCAGGCGCTCCTTTTCCTCCTGGCGGCGGCGCTCCATGCGCTCGGCAGCCTCCTGCTTACGCTGCTGCGTCTCCTCCAGCAGACGGGCTGCATCCGCAAAATCCTCCTGCTGCTTGACGGCCTTGGCCGCCTCTGCCGCCGCTTCCCGCTGGGACAAACGGTCGGCCAGTTCCTCGTTGAAGCGGCGCAGTTCCTTCTTCAAAAGGCCGCTGCGGCGGCGATCCTCGATCTCCCGCTCCATCTTCTCCTGCTGGAGGCGGGCCTCCTCTGCGGCCTTCTCCTGACGGATACGCTCCCGCTCGGCCTCCCGCTGCTGACGCAGACGCTCCTTCTCAGCGGCCTTCTCCGCCTTGATGCGTTCCTGCTCCGCCTTTTTCCGCTGTGCCTGCTCCTCCACCAGACGGCGGCGCTCCGCCGCCTCCTCCTGCATGAGCTGTTGCTTTGTCAACTCCTCGATCAGCACCTTGCGGATCTCCACATCGGGGAGATCGTAGTCCTCGGTCAGCTCCTCCACGATCTGCTTGATGAATTTCGGCTTCAGTGTCTGATGCCGACCCTTGATCGCCGCAGGCACCTGCCGATCCTCCGGATCTTCCAGATAGCCCTTGAGAACCAGGTAGTTAAACATAATGTTGTGGTAGATGTCCTGCTGAAATCTCTCGTTGATCTCCGGCGCCTGCTCCACCACCTTGATGGTATAGCCGATTTCGTCGTACTGCCGCAGAAACTCCATCAGCTTGACGATCTTCCTGTAGTTGGGGTTGCGCTTAAGCACATTGGTCTTGGTGATGGCACCCTTGACCCGGGGGGTCTTGCTGAGATCCCGGGCGAACTGGCTGCCCATAAACATGCCCAGCACCCGGTAGATACGGGAGATACGGCCGAAGACATCGGCGTTCTTATCGTCCGTATCCAGCATGCTCTCCACATTGCGGATGTGCAGATACATATCCATGTGCACATGCTCCGTGGCGCTGTCCATGTCCGAGCGCAGCTTCAGCTTGGCGCCGAACTCGTCGCTCATAGCGCCGAAGAGGGCGTCATGGCGGATCTTTACGAAGTGGTAGGCACTCTCCATGGCCGTATAGACCAGGCGGTTTTCATAGAGCGCCACCGAGTCCTCCCGGTACTTCTGCATCAGCCGGCTGGGCTGCACATTGCCGGTATGCTCGTCGAAGCCGTCGATCATGGAGGCGTGCTGGGCCAGATGCCGCACGGTGTCCGCGCCGGCCTTCTTGGCATTGGCCACGTTGACGATCAGCTCCTCCTCCTTGATGACATTCCGGGGCAGGGAGATGATGTTCTGGAAGCCCTCCAGGGCCTCCTCGACGGCGTCCACCCAGGTCAGATCCACGGTCTTCTCCACCTTGCGGTTGGAGAACTGGAATTCGTTGTCCGCCTTGGAGATGCTGTCCATAAAGAACCGGTAGAACTCGCTGCTGCCCAGCGCACGCACCACACTGCGGACATATTTTTGATATAGGGGGTCTATCAGCGCTTTGCTCTTTCCTGCATCTGCCATGGCGTACCTCGTTAGTTATTCTTCTTCAGCTGCTCGATGTAATCCTTGCACACGGGCATCTTGTTCTTGCCGAAAAGCCGGTCCAGATAGTTGCTGCACTTGGTCAGCTCGTCCTTCATAAAGCCCAGGGACAGCGACTCGAACTTGCGCAGCACCTTCTTGGCCACGATGAAGTCCACCGCCTCCAACTCCGTTCCTCCGCAGGCCACAAAGCACGGCACAAAATCACCCACCTGCTTCATAATACGGTTGCCGAACGCCAAACGGAAATTCTTGATCAGGTATACATTGAACTCCTCCAGCTTGTCCAGCATGGCAGGATCCACCGGATACTTCTCCCTCGCCTCCGCAAAGAGGCTCTGCAGGTGGTCGGTAGTGACGTGCACCGCCTCCGCCGGCTCGCAGTCAAAGGCCTCGGCCCGGCTGTTGAGGTCGATGGGAATCGCACGGTCGTATACCTTATCCGCCACGGCGAAGGTGGAGTCATCGTTATTGATGGTACCCACAAACCACAGATTGTCGCTGATGGGGATGGTGCCGTTGCGGATGAGGCAGGGGTCATTGTCCCAGGTGGCGGTGACCATGTCGATGCGCTGTTCCTCCTTGCGGGGGATCTCCAGGATGGACAGCATCTCGGCGAAATAATACTCCACACGGGCGATGTTCATCTCATCGAGGATCACCAGATGGGGATCCCGGTAATAGTTCGCCTCATACACCGCCCGGAGGAAGTCCGTTTCGGTGTACTTCTTGGTGAACTCGTTGAAGTAGCCGTACAGCTCCGTACGCTCGCGCCAAGAAGGCTGCACCGACACCAGACTGGTATCCACGCCCACGAATTTTCCGAAGGCATAGGGCAGCGATGTCTTACCGGTACCGGAAATACCCTGCAGGATGATGATGCGGGCCGTGCCCATGGAAGCCACGAAGTAGCGCATCATGTCCAGGTCGTAGTACAGGTGCAGCTGGCTGGCAGCGTAGCGCCGGAATCTGTCGCAGAACTCCGGCAGCGTGATGTTGTTGTCATATACCGGCGGCACATACTGCGTCTTGTAGAAGTTGTCCACCGTGGTCAGACGGAAGAACCGGCTGGCGTTAGGGTCTACACAGGGGGATTTGAAGGTGTTGCGGTTGGGATTGAAGTTTTCGCCCTTCTCCTCGCCGTCCGCCTTCTCCTGCTCATTCTCCTCCGGCAGGTCGCCCAGCTCATCCAGAACCGCCTGCTTGTCGCCGCCCAGCTCCGCCACCTTCATGGCCAGCAGCTTGTCCTTTTCATAGTTGGCCCGCAGCAGATCGCGCTGCAGCTGCCGAACCTGCTTGGTCATCTCGTCATACTTCTTCACCGGCACACGGAAGCGGAACAGCTTTTTGCAGAGCTTGATCAGGAGGATGATAAGCCCCACTGCAATAGCCACCAATACCAGTTCCGTGATGATCAGCATAACCCACTCCCCTGTGGAAAAGCTCCCGTTGTACTCACGGATCAGCTTCAGCCTCATAGGAAAGTTGAACAAGTAGTTCACGAAATTAAAGAATGATGCGAATATATCGAGAAATGCGCGGAATACCCGTCCCACGTCCTGATAAAAGTATTTCAAAAAGTTGTCCATTTCCCACCTCTACTGCCCTCATCAGGACGTAGTAATCTTATTGCTGGTACGGTCAGGCTACATACACTGATCACACATTCGCGTCTTCTTTAGCTTTGGCTTCCATCTCTGCTTTGATCTTGGCGCGGATCTCCGCCTCCATGGCAGCACGCTCCTCAGTCTCTTTCTTAGCCTTGGCCTCCGCTTCCATCTCTGCACGAATGCGCGCTTCCATCTCCTCGGCCGTTTCCTTCGGAGCGTTCTCGGTCGGAGTTTCCGGTGCTGCTGGTTGTGCCGGCATCGTTGCTGTCAGCTCTGCTCTGAGCTTCTCACGCAGCTCGTTTTCCAGGCGTTCTCTCTCGGCCTTCTTGGATTCCTCCAGCTTCCGCTTCTCGTCCTCCAGAATATCTTCGTTCTTACCGCGCTCCTGCTCATACTGGAGTTTGCTCTTGATGTTGTTGTACTCAAACAGCACGCGGAAGAACTGGATCAAATGATAGATAAAGAACAGTGCCACAGGCACTACCACTACAATCAGGAAGCCTGTGCTGGTCTGCAGGTAGTCAAATACTTTTCCCAGTCCGGCAATTTTCGCGCCATTATACTGACCCACGATCTCAGACTCATGCACCGTCAGAGAGTCCTCGATGGTGTTGTTATCACCCTTTGTCTGGAAGATCAGGTGACCGCCGCCATCGTAGATCTGCGTAATCCTATGGGTATTCAATACGCGCTCACCGTCGATGACGGTCCAGTAAGTAATGATGTCTCCAATCGCCAGCTGGCTGGGATCTTTGACTGCCGAGTCAAAGATCATATCTCCGGAATTCAGCGTAGGATACATGGACTTCGTCTGAATGGACAGCATACGGATACCAAAGATGCTGGGCACACCGTTGCCGCTGGTGCTGACATAGCTGGTGTACGTACACAGCGCTGCCAGAACGATCGCTACCACCAGTACCACATTTACAATGGTATTTGCGATACGCTTGCCTTTGCTCTGCTCCGGAATCTGCTCGGACATTTCTTCCACTGACTGAGTGTTATCAATCTTTTTCTTCATGGATCTTCTCCCTTCGATTGCTGCTTTTACGTTCATATTATCTGATAAACAGTCCAACCTGCACGCAGGCTGCCCGAAAATCAACCCGGTATATCCACAAGTCCACCTTGCCCATCGTAATCAGTGGCAAATTGGAGATTGGCTATGATCTGCGCTTCATCAATAAAATTGGTGCAGTCCATATCCTGTCCTTCCAGCCATATATACAGTTCTATGGCTGCGATCTCCCCCGGCTGCAATGTAAACAGTCTGGTAGGCGTGGTAAACCTTCCCAGTGACTTGATGGTAACACTTGACAGTACAGGCGACGCTTCGCTCCACCTGGAAGCCGTCTGACGGATCAGATGTGCTGTGTCGATTAACGTGTCCTCCCCGTCGATGCTTTTCGTCTCCGCAACGTCCGACGTACTGGACGAGATATGCGTATCGCAGTTGGGTTCGTAGATATAGAACTCCCCACTACCCCGTGCCGCACCTGTATCCGGAGATACCTTTGTTATCCGCAGCCCCAACCGAATCGACGTCTCTGCGCCCTGACCGCCATCGTCGTGCAGCAGCGTCTGCTCATTCCACACAGGTGTGCCGATCACGTATGTTCCCGCCGTATTCTCACCGCCGTTTACTTCCACGGCTTCTCCCAACGACACCGTCACCGCACTGTCCGAACGGGCATAAAACGTGCCCTTGACATAGTAACCGTCTGCATCCTTGCGGTTGGCGTTCCTCTCGTCACTCAGCGTTTCATATTCGCCGGTCATACGCCCGTCCAAGCCGTACAGCATGGTTTTCAGCGTCTGCTCCTTCTGTGACCATGTGGCCGGCTTCAGCTGCGTCTCCACGCCCACGATCTCCTTGAAGTCCAGCACTGTTCCCCACTTGTCATCCGGCGCGTCATACGCAGAGGACAGCTCCAGTCCCGTCTGGCCGGATACGTAGATGTCCATATTGCTGACCCGCGGCGTCCGGCTGATGGACAGCCAGGTGTAGCTGGCCGCCACCAGCAGCGTCAGCAGTGCTATCAACAGGCAGATATAGAGCACCGTCCGCTGCTGCTTTTTTTGATTTCGTGTCAGTTCTTTCAACGCGCGATGATCCTTTCGTTTCCATTTCTCACGGCTTTCGTGCAAAATAGCTGTCATCCAGCCCCCATGTAAACGGCCGAAGCGCTTCCGCCGCTCACATCCGGGTTGGTGCGGGGCTTCCTTCCCGCGCCGCCCGAAGGCGGCGCGGGAAAGCCTTCTACTATCTCAACAACAATAAATGGATCAGCCTCCGGTAGAAGTGTTTGTCAGTACCGTGCTGACATTTTCTGAGGTAATCAAATTATACTTCTCGCTGCCATCCGCTTTGTAATAAGGCTTGCTATCGCTGCCCTCATAGATAGTATAGCCAGCGTTTACCGTATACTCTGTTCCGCCATATGTATAGGTAGTACCTGCAGCCGCCTTCTGAGTATAAGTAACTTCCGGTGCATCCTTTGCCTTTTCACCACCATTTATCCGCATATTGGTGTTCTCCATAGGCTTCAGATCGGCGTCACTGCTGAACTGCAGATTCAAACTACCCGTCATAGAGTTAGCTGCGTTGGCCACCATGGTATTGTCCACAATCTCACCATCAATGTACACAATCGCGGTGATCTTCTTGGCGACATTCTGATTCAGGGCAGTAAGCACGGACTTGTCAGCTTCCTTTGCTCCCAGCGTAATGACGCCATCGTCCCCAACCGTGTACTTGTGCAGGTAAAGACCAGCTTTCAGGCCGTCCGTGCCTACTGGGTCACCGCCGCTATAGGTATCCACGCCATCCGCAGTTGTTGTCTTGGTAATATCGGCAGCTGCGATGCCCAGCACTGTATATTGTGGAAGATTATTCTCAATCTTTGTCTCCACGAATACAACGCGCATGGCACTCATCAGCGCACGCAGTTCATCTACGGAGAACACTGTCACATTGTTGGACTTGAACTGCATGTAAGAGCCTCCGCCCTGCGTATTGGCTGCAGTAGCATCGCTGTATACACGCTGGACCTGCGCCGTCTGCAGCAGCAGATTACTGCCAGCCGCGTTGGTGCGGAATCCGAAGTCCAGTGCATAACCATAGGTGTCGCTGAGAACCGTGGTAGTTCCCGCACCGCCAACAGATGCTGCAGGCTCTTTATCCGTGTTAATCTTCTTCACCAGGCCATCAGCATCTACAGAAGTGGACATAGTAACATCCGCCGTAACTGTGAGATCGTTGTACGTTACCGTTACTTTAAAACCGGAAGCAGTATAATCACCCACCAGCTTGGCAATGTTTGCATAGATACCAGAGCCGTCAAGCATAACAATGTCGATTCTCTTATTTTCAGTATAATAGTTGATAATATCTTGCAAATTAGCCTTCGACGGATTCTTTATACCCGCAACTTTTGTATTCGTTTTGTCGATCAAACCGTTCATGATTGATCCGAACTCATCGTAAGTATACTCGGTCTTCGTCTGATTCTCCAGCAAGTTAGTAAGTTCACCACTCGCGGTCTTGATTACACCGTCATTGACATTCCACTGCGTCACTGCAGCCGCAGCACCATCAGGCATCTTGATTGCTGCCGTAGGTTCATCACCGCTCTTGGCAAACGTCACATTGCTCAGTTCAGTAACCTTTGCTGCCTTGATTGCGTTCACCAGGCTATCTACTGCAGCATCACCGAGAGAGCCTGCGGCATTGCTGAGGTTATACGCCAACACCGCCTGCTTGATTGCCTCACCGGCAGCATCATTGGCTGTCTGCAGAGCGTCGACCAGTTTCCGAAGTGTCTCGACATCTGTTCTCTTAAATGTTGCAGTTTCGTCCTGGATGTGCTGAACAAGGATATTGGCCAGTGTCTGACCATTGCTAGCCAGGGATGTGACTATGGTGTTTTTGGCCGTATTGCTGTTGCTGTTAATAGCATTGAGTGCATTTCGGTATGCGCTGAGCTGCTTAGTCACGCCGGAGCTAGTACCGAGTACACGCACGCCTGCGAAAGCATTCTCGCCCTGCGTATCTGCATAGACCCACGCAGAATTGTCCCACTTACCGCTGTACGTCGTCGTGTTCACCTCAATGACACGGCCATCATTGCCGTAAGACGGCGCAAGCAGCATCACACTGTTCACCGTATTACTGGCTTCGCCTTCGCCTTTCACAATATTCAGCTTGGCCGGGTTCAAAACAGCATTCGTCAAACCGTAAACATTGGCACTCAGATCTACCAAGTTACCCCACTTCACATTGGCGGCTTCTACAGCTATCTTACTGTAAGAATCGCCAATCTCAGACTGCACGCCAAGGTCTTCCGCGGTACTATTGAAACTATCACCATTCAACAGCATCATTTCCAGGTTGCCGTTAGCGCCCACATTAGTTGTGATACCTTTGACTTCCGGTGCGGTGGATAACGTGAACCATGCATAGGTGGAAGACACCATCATGATGCTGGCCACCAACAGCATGGAAACGGCGGCGACCATTTTATTCCGAATTCCGGCGGGCATAATGACTCTACGCTTTTTTTCTTCCCGATTCTTTTCGGTTTTCGTCATTTCTGTTTCTCCTTTCGAGATATTGCGTATTTATTCTCTCGCCAGAGAAAACTTGTGTTATTCTCCCTTCAGCGGGGCGTTGGCCGCCGGATTCAGCGTCACATCTGTGCTGAATTGCAAGTTCAGCTTACCAGAGAGGGACATTGCTTCAGTCGCTGCCACCTCAGCATTGGTAACACTGCTGCCATCAAGCCACACAATAGCACTGATCTGGCACGCTGCGTTCTTCTTCATTGCATCCAACAATACCGCCTTATCCTGATCCAGCTTCGTTCCGTCAGCACCATACAGATACAGATTGGCCTTGTATTCTCCGTTTCCGTCAGCTGCCAAATTTTCAGGAACATCCAACTTTGCTGTCCCAAGAATTGTGGGGTCAGGGGCAGGGGCAGGGCTCACCTTACCATAGTCTTTCACAAACGTAACTCTGATTGCACCCATTAGTCTCCTGACTGCATCAGGCTTCAGCCCATTTGCTGTGAAGGACATATATGAACCACCGCCAAGCGTATCAGTATTCCCGGAGTCACTATAAATACGCTGTGTCTCGCCAGTTTGCAGCAGCAGCTTTCCATCAACAGCTGATGTAGTCGCTCCATCCGTCTTCAAATTCTGAGTGTTCAGACGCAGCGCAAGGTCTACAACATAGCCGTAGGTGCTGCTCACCACATCGCTATTCACTTCGCCAATGGCTCGCACGCCATAGCCCTCTGTACCGAACCTACTATCTTTATATGTGCGCAGTCCTATATTATCTGCACTGACAGTGTCAATCCGCCCATCACCGCCATAGACCGGGATGGCCAGTGGACTACTACCGTTCCCATTAAAGACTCCGTCCGTCGTTGTATTCAGCTGCGCAGGATACAGCTTAATACTACTCAAGCCATAGGTCACATCGCTCAAGTCAACCAAGTTGCCCCACTTCGTGTTACTGGTCTTGGCATCTGCTTTGGAGCCGACCGCACCTGCTTTAATGCCCGACAGCAAACCATCCGTCGGCATCAGCGCGATCTCCAAGCTGCCGTTGCCGGCCACCGTGGTGCTGATGTTCTTGACTTCCGGCGCTGTGGACAGCGTGAACCACGCGTAGGTGCTGCTGACCATCATGATCACGCCGACCATCAGCATGGAAGCGGCCGCCATCAGCTTACTGCGAATACCGGCAGGCATCAGGACTTTTTGCTTCTTCCGTTTTTCTTTTTCCATTCTCACGTACTCCTTTCGAGAGTTGTTATTGGCAGACAGTCGCCTGCCAAGCGCTATGGATCATAATATATCAACAGCCATCCCCCAAGCTCAAGTCTAAGCTCGTTGGTACCGGAATTTTATCAGTCGCAATGTCTCATGCTTGATCGCTGGAAAACAGCGCCTGCCACAGGCCTTTCCAGCCCTCAAAAATACCATCGTGGGTGTCCTTATCATCCGGCTCGCTCATCAGCCGGAAATCCATTTCCACGCCCAGATGTCCGCCTATCATTTCGTCTGTCGCTTCGGGATCATCGCCCTCCAGCCAGAGAACGACCGTGTACTTATGTACCTCGTCGGGCGCTACATTCTCCTGCTTTCCGGAGGTAATACGGGTGTCCGTCTCAAACGCGTCAGGTATCACGCGCCAGTATGTGATCTGCCCCACGGTCTTTATTTCCCGGAACTGGTCGCTGCCTGCCGCTAATTCCCCAATACTGAGATTGGGATAACCCTTCGTGTCATCCCCCAGTGCCGGCAGCGCTTCCGGCTGTCCGTCAGCGGCCGCCTTTGCATAGAAGCGCATCTGTCCGTCCTCAAACACCATCGCCCAAGCCGCGCTGGAAAGGTTCTGTGTCTCCCGTGTGATGTTCATGCTCCAGTTATAGCCCACGGTGCTTTCACCCTCGTTCCGAAGGTAGAACGTATAGGCGAAATACAGATCGTTATGCTCACCGTCGATCTCATCCAGATTCAGCGGCAGCTGGCTGATGGACACGCACGGCACGTCCTGTGCGGGATTGGCAAACAGGTACGTTGTTGGGTTTTCAAAGCCCACCGTTTCAGACAAGGTAAAGCCCTCGCGGAACATATCGTCTGTCATGTTGATGGTGAAATGCCCGCGCATCCTCTGCACGCCCGCAAAAACCAGCATGACCGACAGAAACGCCGCCAGCGCACCCAGCAGCGCGCCCAACCAGTGCCGCCACAGCCAAAACAGGAATGGGTGCTTGTTTTTGTCAAAATACATTCCCAGCCCGGAGGCGGTCAGCTCAAACTCCTTTTTGGAGTAGATGTGCTGCTGTTTCATCTCCCGGCGGAGCTTCTTGCGCCCCGCCTTGATCTCCTGCACCTCATCCTCGGTCAGGACAACGTTGGCTCGACTGTACTTGATAAGCCGTTTCTGTTTCCGTTCGCCGCCCGTGGGCGGCTTGTCCTCCGGCGGGCGCTCCATGGTTTTCGTCCGTCCGGAGCTCTCCACGGCGGCATCCTCGGCCGCCGCCCGTTTTATCTCCTCAGGTATGTGGTCAAATGGCGCAGCCAAGGCCTGTCCGCCCTCCCTTCACTCCGCTGTCTCAGCGCTCCCGCACCAAACAGTCGCGGATCATTTCATCTTCGTCCACCGGCACGCCGGTCATGGGGCCGCTCATGGCGGCCACACCGCAGGCGGTCAGCCAGTCCATCACGTCGGCGCTGTCGGCGCTCCCGCCCAGCAGCGTCATGCCGCTCTGTGCCAGCGCCATCATGGTGCCGGCTGTCTCCTGCTGCAGATACAGCTCACGCCGCAGCCGCAGATGGGTAAAGCCGATGGTCTGCACCTGCTCCAGAGGCAGCGCCGCCGGATCCCAGCCGTCCAGCACCAGTGTCAGGCCGCTGCGGATATACCGCCCCAGCAGCTCGCGTGCGCCCTTGCCCGCTGCCGCCACATATTCTGCCGGCACCGCCAGCCACAGCTCCGCCTTGTTCACCGGCTGGTCATCAAACAGCGCGGCAAACTGCTGGAGATGGTTGGCGCGCCAGAAATCCGGCAGCAGGGGCATGAGGATGGCCTTCACGTCCAGCTGGCAGTTACGGATACGCAGCAGCGCGTCCGCCGCCTCGTACAGCAGATAGAACGACACATCCGCCGTCATCTCTGTCCGGTGCAGCACATCCGCCAGCGCGGCCATGTCCTCCGTTTCGCCGGGTCGCCCGGCGATGCCGCCGAACCACGGCACCGCCTCATACAGCACGGGCTTCCCGTCCCGCGCCGCCACCATGGGGCGGTAGTGCAGTCCCATGACACGATCCTTCCGCTTGTCCACCAGTGGGATGGTCTTTGGCAGCGTCATGGTGTAGTGTATGTACTTGCGGTACACATCCCGGCACTTGCTGCGGCAGCGGCGCAGCACCTCGATCAGTGCCGGATCCCAGAGGGTATCGCTGCCGGCGCACAGTGCGTCGAAGGCCTCGCCAAAAGGTTCTTCAGACTTCGTCTCGGCGGACAGCCTGTCTAATTCCTTGGCCAGCCCCACGATGCGGGCGATGGGACTGATGTCCGTGCCCTGCCGTCCTTCGGGATAGCCGCTGCCGTCCCAGCGCTCCATGTGCTGCTGGCAGCTCTCCCGCTGCATCCGCCAGGGGATGTTGTCCGTTTCCAGCGTTTCCGCCGCACCGGTACGCCGCTCTTTGGCGGACAGCCCACGCTCCTGGAGCGACGCGATCAGTTGGCGGCCGTCAGAAGTGTACTTCCGGTACACCGCCATTTCCTCCGCCGTAAAATCGCTGCGCCACAGCTGGTATTCCGGTGGCACCAGTGCCTTGCCCAGCTGGTGGTACATACCGCATTTATAGGCCACATCAGCGAACTGTCCATCCATTTCCTGCGCACCGTCAGGCGAGTCCTTCCCGTATCCATCGGCGCAGGCCTGCACAAACAGCACCTGCGTATAGGCCGCCACACGCACCGACTGCTGCCGCACGGCGGGGGCAAGTCCACGGAACGCCTCGTCCCATGTCTCGTATTCCTTCCGTTTCCAGTTCTGTTCCGCCACTTCGTTACTCCTTCTCGCAAACACCCCTCTACCCCAGCGCCCTAAAAGGGCGCTGGGGTGTCCATGCTTCAATTTTGCAGGCAGTCGCCTTACTCATCATCGGAGATGTCGTAATCCACCAGCGGGGTAGAATCCTTGCAGTTCCGCTTGCGGCGGTTCACGTTCTTGACGATCACAAAGGTCAGCACCAGGTTCACAGCGAAGCTGACGAAGAACAGGATCGGCCATACTCTGTGCGCCTTGATGTTGCAGAACTCACCGTTAGCGCTATTCTCCAGAATCTGCTGGATGATGCCGTTGATCTCGTCGGCCAGAGCGTTCACCGCGGCCTGGTCGCCGCTGCGGCGAACCTCATCGGCGCGCTTGAGAGCGTCGGCCAGGGTCAGCCACAGGCTGTTGACCTTGTTGTCGCCGCCCATGGCATTGGCATCATTCAGTGCCTTATCCAGTGCGGAATAGTCGATCTTAGCCATGGAATTCAACACGTCTGTCAGCAGCTTCAGCGCCGCGTCGATGTCAGACTGCTTCTTGCTGCTCAGCGCTTCCTCTGCCTTGGCCAGAGCATCCTGCAGCGCATCCCACTGCTCCTTACTGTAATCATTGGGATTAAGGCTTTCGGCCTCCTTGATCTTCTTCTCCAGCTCCGTGGTGTCCACAACGCCGGTACCACCGCCGATGCCGTCAGGCGAGGAGTCCTTGTCACCCACCGTCACGGTCTTTACCACCGTCTGCGTACCGCTGTCGTTGCCGTTGGCGTCATAGGCGTTGTAGGTGAAGGTCACGGTGTACACATCGCCGAGCTTGGCGCTGGCCGGCGCACCCACGGTAGCGGTGACGGTCTTGGTGCCGCTGTTGTACAGGTAGAACTTGCCGCCGGAGGTGATGCCGCCGGACTCGCTGCTGCTGTAGCTGGCGGTGGCCCCGCCGCTGACGGCCACCGTGCCGTCGATGCCGCCGTCGCCGCCTTGGGACAGGGACACGCGGATGCTGCTGCCGGGCTTCACCGTATACTCAGCGGCGAAGGCCATTGTGGTCAGTGCCAGGCAAGCGATCAGCACAAGAAGCACTGCCAGACCCTTTTTGAATCCTTTCATATTTTCCGTACCTCTCATTTCATTGTGATGCGGTGTGCCCGCGCCGGGCCGAAAGCGCGGCCCGGCGCGTGGTGGGCACCGCCGTTTTTACTGTGCGCAGAGCTTGGATCAAACCGTGATCTTCAGTGCGGAGCGGTAGCCGCTCCAGTTCTGATACTTCACTCTGTTCTTCACGGCGTCGCCGGCGTCCACCTTGCCGTTGCGGTTCATGTCCGCGGCCTCCAGGGCAACGCCGCTGAGGGTCGCTGTGCCGAAGTAGTGGTTGCGCATCTTCACAGCGTCACCGGAGTCGGTCTTGCCGTTGCAGTTGGTATCGCCCATGATGATAACAGTGTAGCTGCCTGCTCTGCTGCCGCTCACGTAGATGCTGGCACCGTTGGCCACCAGGCCAGAGGCCGTCAGACCGCTGTAGATAGTCACCTCGGCGCTGCTGTCATTGAAATACTTGCGTACCGCGGTCTGCAGCTGTTTGGCGTTGATGCCGGTAGGCTGGACATCCAGATAGATGTAGCTGCCGGTGTAGGAGCCACCGCCGCCACCGCCGCCGGAGCTGCCGGAGCGCTTCAGGGAGTAGGTGGTCATGGCGGTGCCCACGCTGCTTACAAGGCTGTAGCTGCTGCCCAGGGCGCTGTCCACAGCGCAGTCCCCGGCAGTTACGGTGCCGTTCTCCACCACCAGCACGGAGCCGGACTTATCGAACACGAACTGGTGGCCGCCCATACGGACTTTATCCACGCCCATGAGGGTGTGCTTCTTGCTGCCCAGCTTGATGTCGGCGGTGAGGGACAGGTTGTGCAGCACGGTGACGGTGGTGTTCTTATCCGCCGCCGCCATGGCCGCGGCCAGGTCGTCGCCGTACACCGTCTTGCCGTTCTGCGTGTACTGGATGGCATACGCCGCCAGCGTGTAGATGTACGTGCCGGCTGTGGTGTTATCCGTCACCAGATGGAACGCGCCGTTCGCGGACTTCACGGTCAGTGCCGCATCGGAGGTCAGCTTGCTGCCGATGCCATCCAGCAGGAACGCATACCCGCCCTGGTTCAGCTTGCTGCCGTTCTTCACGGCCACGTCCTCTGTGATCGTCTCGTCTGCCGCCATGGTCACCGCGTCGTTGAAGATCAGCGTACCACCAGCTTCGTTGACCTTGGTCACCGCCTCTGTCAGCTGGTCAGCGGCAAAGCTGGTATGCTTGCCGTCCTTGTCGATGACCACGATAGCGCCTTCCTTGGCAAACAGCTCCAGCGTCAGCTTGGCGTTCTCCATGCTGACCACGCCGTTTACCTTCCAGTCTCCAGAAACCGTGGCCGTCTTGTTGAAGGTCTTGTCGGGCGCATACTCATAGATGCCGAATTCCTTCTCGAAGCCGGCCAGCGTTGCGCCGTTGCCGTTGATATTCAGCTGCTTCAGCAGCCAGCCCGCAGCCGCCATGCCGCCGCGGTAGGCCGTCAGGCTGTCGTAGCTTTCGCTGATAGCCTTATAGGTCTTGCTGTCCGTCCCGAAGCCCACGCTGATCGCCATCTGCAGGAAGTTCGTGCGCAGGCCCACAGTCTTCAGTGCCGCAAACACCTGCGCGCAGGTGACCTTCTCCATAGCGGTCTTCAGTGCCGCCGCATCGTTGTTGTTATAGAACGTCTCGACCGCGTTCTTCAACTCCGCCCGCAGGCTGTCACCGGCAGGCAGGCTGTTGGCTACGGTGATCGCCATCAGTGCCGCATAAACGGGCTTGTCGCTGATCTTAACGGTCACATGACCGCTGCCGCTGAGCTTTGCCTGCACGGTCTTGCCGCCCAGCTCCTGCGGGAGCGTGATTCGATCCAGGCTCAGGCTGGGCTTGTCGGCCGCATCGACCTCGATGATCCCCGCCAGCTGCTCCAGCGCATTCTTCAGCTGCTCGTTGTTCTTCTCGCTGTCGCTGTTCAGGAACACATTCAGCGTCTGCCGCTTGGTCTTGCTGCTGTCTGTGCTGCCGGTAACACCGATGGCCAAATAATCGCCACTCTCGGCCTTATCCACCGTCACATCCCATGCCGTGGCGGTCAGCCTGTAACTGACCGCGGCGTTGTTGCTGCCGATGCTGTCCGCCAAATTCTGGAAATCCAGCAGCGCATCCAGTATGCTGCCGATCAGGTAGTTGACGCCGTCGTAATTGTCCTCAGCACCCTCGCCGTTGTAGCCCAGCATGTCATCCAGCAGATCATTGCCCACGGCATTGCTCACATGGAACTTTCCGTTCTGGAACAGAGTGGTGATGTCCTCAACAGCCGCGTTATACAGCGTATGGCCGTCCACGGTCACCTTCTGCGCCGTGCTGTAATAGTTCAGCAGCAGATCGGATGCCAGGTCGCCCGCCAGCGCCGCCACGGTGTACTTATCCGCATCCCGCAGAGACTGGGCCGTAGCCTTCAGCGTCACATTGATATTGCTGCCATTCACCTCGATGGTGTAGTACTGGTTGCTGACCAGGCCATTCTCCTCCATGGTGTAGCCATTACGGATCTCGCAGCCGGTGAGCTTGCTCTTTTTGTAAGAGCCGCCTGCCAGCACCATGTTCTGCACCTTGCCGGTGACAGTGCCGCCGCCGTTGGTGTCCAAAATGCTGTCCACCACGAAGTTGTTTGCCTTATACTGCTCCGTGCCGATAATATCGCCGCTGAACGTGTGGCCGCGGAGATCCACGTACACATACTTGCCGTTGATACGCAGCGTACCGCTGCAATCCTTCAGCAGCACCACGAGAGAGGTGTCTTTCTCGATGGTGGTATCCAGATCGGTCAGGAAGCTGACCCCGCCGGAGCCCACCACTATGGCCGCGTAATCCCCGGCAGGTGTCCGGCCGTCAAGTGTAACCGCCAGCTTACCGCTCAGGGCATTCTCCGCAATGGCATTCTCCAGTGCTGTCTTGAGATTGTCACCCATCAGAGAAGTGATGCCATTTTCTCCCTTCACCGGGTAAGAGACATCTGCATTGAACGTGGTAGCGTCACCACTCTTGCCAGACACGGTCGCCGCCTTCAGTACCGTACGGATAGTTCCGATGTACTTATCGTACAGCTCAGTATACCGGCTCACATCTGTGGTAATACCCAGTTTTGTCAGTGTGTTCTGAATGGTCGTGCCAGTAATGGCCTCATTCTCTAAGACCGGCTTGATCTTATCCGCAGCCAAAGTCTCCACACTGGCAAGGTTGAAGTTGGAAATATCATCAATACTACTCTCACCCAGTGCCAGCAGTCCCGTCAGGAACGCCTTGTACGCCTTGTCCGGCGCAGTGATGTCCACGTTGACTGTGCCATTATCCAGCCATGCGTTCACGCTATCCCGCGCCTTGGCCAGATTATCTCTCATCTTCTTGAGTGTGTCGGCACTCTTGTCGAAGTCTTCCAGCGTTACGCACAGGCTCAACTCCTTGCCGTCCAATACCAGGCCATCGCTGTCGGTGTTCAGCAGAACGCCACCCATAGTATCATCGGAAAGCGGCACGTAATAACCGCCCACCTGAATATAGCTCTTGTCGGAAACGGTAGTCACTCCCACCACGTCCGCCGTGCGGAGTCCGGAGTTTTCCTTGATGCCTCCGTTTTCATCCACGATCCCCAGCACAGTATCCATGCCAAATCCGCTATCCAGCAACGTATTCACCAACGCCTGGAGATAAACCAGTTCATCGTCCCACAGCACACCACCGGACAGTTTTACCTCGCTGTACGTCATCAGCTCATTAGCCACGTCCGCCAGCATATTTTTCAGATTTGTCGCCGTAAATGTCGTGGTGTCGGGAGAAATACGCACCAGAATGGTCATCGCGCCATTTTTCTCCACGGGGATAAATGCCAGACTGAGGCAGGTCTTCCCATCTTCCGTATAAATTAGGCCACGCTTTGCAACTGCGGCGTTCAGCGCGTCTACCGTTTTCAAAACGGCTTCACGCCGAATATCGACCTTGCTGCGGGCGATGGTGATCGTCTCACCACGGAGCAGCCTTTGAACCTGCTCCGCACTAAAGCGATACTTGTTATTCTTGTCCGGAGAAACGGTTGTTCCATCTACGGTGTAGTCATACCGGAAGCCATCCTCGCTGCACGGCGGCAGTTCGACCTCCGGGTCGTCCACGTAGAACTCTGCCGCAACACCCTCTATCGTCACCGAAACCTTCCTCGGCTCATAAACCACCGTGATGCTGCCACCGGCATATTCATCCCCTGCCTGAGGCAGAACGCCTGTATTCTCCTGCCGCTGATACATCGTCAGGTCCATGCCGCTGCCCGCTGTATTCAGCGCCGCATTCAGGGCGTTTTCCAGCGCTGTGATATCGCTTTGCGTCAGTTTGTGGGTATCCTGGCCCTCGTCCTTTTCAAAGCTCACACTCTGGCGATCGCTGCCAACTGTCTCACCGGCGCTGTTTTTGATCTCCACCGTGATGTTAGCCGCAATCTTACCAGGTGCTTCCACACTCAGAATGGCAGAAAGCACAGGCTCTTTGGCAACAGTTGCGTACTGCGTTGTCTTGCCGATAGCCGCCACGACTTTCTCTGTCAGGCTCCGTAGACTCGGACTTGCTATGTTAACGCGGTCATCCACACCATCGAGCTTCCCGTTCACTTCACGGAGCTTAGTTTTGATTTTCTGCAGGTCGTTAAAGATTCCCTCGTCAGCCTCCTTGACCAACGCCTGAACACCTGCGTCCTCCAAAACTACATCTACCAGCTTACTGCACAGATCGTCCATCTCTCTGCGGATCACCGCCGCGTTTTTATAGTAGTAAGTCAGCTTTGCTGCATCGTCTGTCAGCGCGGCATACTCTCCGATGTACGGGAAAATAATCAACTGTTTGTTGATTACATTATTGGCATACACGTCTTTCCAAACCGCGACCGCCTCTGCGGATATATTGTGCTCCGTGTCGTTTACGATCTGCGTGTTGATCATGGAGAGCTTGTCATTTACCTTCGCCAGCTGTCCATATTGCCCGGCCAAATCACCCATAGCCTCCAGCTGCTGCTTCGCAGCAACTGTCAGCGTATACGGAAGGTTCAGAATTTCCGTCGTCTCTTCCGCTGTGTAGCCGAGGCTCTCCCAATCCAGCGTCAGCTCATACTGCACCAGCACTCTGTCAAAAGAGCCGGCGACCACTGCCGTGTATTTACCGGTCGCTTCCTCCAGCACAAACCGCACAGGAGTCCCTTCAGCACCGCCTGCTACGGGCGTAGCCGCCTTGGGCAGCCACATCAAGCCACTGCCTCCGCCAACGCCATATGTAGCCGCAGTCACAACACTGTTCTCCACATGCAGCAGCCCGCTCTCAGCGGAGGGTGTCCGCAGACGCTTTACGCCGGTATTCAGCGCGGTGTTGGTCAGAATATCACCTGCGTAAGTATCGTCTTTGGCATAGTTTTCATAGAGCAGCTTGCCAAGGTTATGCTCCTCCCACGCCTTTCCTTCCACACGGCTGATGACTGTATTGCCGACCACGCGATACACGCTGCCCTCGTCATAGCTCACGCCATTTACCGTGTAGTCGTAGACATAGTCGCTTCCGCCGTGCAGTGGCAGCGTCACATTGTAGCCATAGGGCACCGGCAGTCTATTGCCATCGCCCACGTCGATATCAATAGCATCCTGCACCGTATACACGATAGTGTAGCTTGCGTCCGCACTCAACACGCTGCCCACGGTCTGCTCCACCTCGCGCTTGTAGTAAGCGCCCTCAGCCACAGCGTAGTCCTTCCAATCCTCGGCAGCCAGCGCCGCGCTCTCGAAGCCCTTATCCGCGATGGCCTTTTCTATCTGTGCTAATGTGGTATCCTTTTTCAGCGTCAGCTCGCTCGCAGTGCTGCGAATCTCCACCGGAGTCTTGTTGTCATACTGGTCCAGCGGAATGACTTTTGCCATGACCTGCACCGTCACCTTGTACTGGTTCACGTCCGCAGTAACCACGCTGGTCATTTTGCAGACGTTTTCTTCCACAGTGATATCAGAATCATGCAGCTTACTCTGACCATTCATCGCAGCAGATGCCAGATCATTTAAAGCTAGATACTGTTCTTTATTCAATGAAGCATTGACTACAGTCTGGTTCAACACCAGCCACGCATCCTCGATAACCGGCCGAATGCTTTCGCCGACTCTCCCCAGATACTCCAGTCCGGCTTTGACCGTCTTGGCATTTTCCTTTTGCTCGGCTGTAGCAGACCCCAAACCTATGATCGTCGTTGCCGCCCAATGCAGCGATCCAAACTCAGTGTCAGACAGCGCAACGATATCCCGGTAATACTGCTCCGCCACGGCTTTCATCGTGACGCCTTCTTTTACCAGATACGCAGTCTTTCCCTCTTCATAGGCTGCATACTTGTTCAGTTCCACGCTGATGTCCAGATTTCCACTATTTCTGTCTATCTGCGCTTTCATGTCATCGATAGCATCTGCCGCATCGCCAACGACATCGATATGAGCGGTTCCAAAATCAATACCGTCGGTTCTCAGCTTATACAGCGCATCAAAATACTGTTCCAACAGATCTGAAGCGCCAGACTGACTATTCAGCGTCTCGATATTCTCCAGGCCCTTAGACAGCATATAGGGCGTGTTCAGCAGAAGATTCTGCGTACCTGTCGGCACAGAAATCGCTGCAGCATAATCTACCTCTACGCTAT
Source organism: uncultured Clostridia bacterium (assembly GCA_945877515.1). GTDB lineage: Bacteria > Bacillota > Clostridia > Oscillospirales > Oscillospiraceae > Vescimonas. The sequence continues at coordinate 43,595 of CAMCSE010000012.1, forward strand.
ACGTATTGCCTGCTTCACTGAACGATCCCACGTAATCCTGACCGTTCTTTTTCAACTTGACATGCTCATTGGTTATACTGCCTACAACAATACGTGCGCCCTCAGGCAGCCATGTGAATCCGTCTTTTGTGAAGCTCTTTGCTGTAATAGTAAGAGCTGTCTCATCTACGGTCACAATTTCATCCTGGCTGGCAGGTGCCGTATATGTATACGTCTTCCCTGTCAGCAACCCCGACTCCAGCAGAGCTTTTTCGGCATCCGTCAGCTTGTCGGCATAAGCCTTGGCCACCAGTTCACCTGCTGTGACCGTTTCCTTTCCGCCCGCGTTGACAGGCCGCTCCACCACCGCTGCCAGGCATTCTGTTACCGTGCTCAGCGCCATGACCAGCGCAAGCACCAATGCCAGCAGACGTTTTCCTGTGCGCTCATGTTTTTGCATCGAACTCCACACTCCTATCTTTGCTGATACTTACTATTCCAAAGCCTCCACGTTGACAGACGCGAATACGCTTTTGAAAACAAAAAACCGCCGCGGACATAGTCCACCCCGGGAGTTTCCTGCCGCACTGCCACTCACCCCCGCAAAGCCGCAGCGCACTATCGTCTATATATCGGCAATTCGCACGTTTTTCTGTCTGCACACCTTCCCCAGTTTTCCCCAGAATTGCCAAGTATCACCTTTTACCGCATATTATACATGAAGCGCAGTCACATTTCAACCTTATTTCATATTAAACTTGTGATAAGGAGTGATAATATGGTCGCAAGAACCAAACTGGAAATCGGACGCCGGCTTCGCCGCAGACGAGAAAATGCCGGATACACCCGCTAGCGGCTGGGCGAACTCTGCTCACTTAGCCCCCGCTTTATTGCTAACATCGAACTTGGCAACTCCACGTTCAATCTGGACTCGCTGATGACCATCTGCCAGGTGCTCTCCTGCAGCAGCGACCATCTGCTGTTCGGCGCAAAGACCGGCGACGGCTCTCCCTGGGCAGATACCATTTCCCGTATTCACCAGTTCGACCCCCGCTATGAGCCGGAGATCAACAAGATCCTCCCGGCCATCGTGGAGCTTCTCATCAAATCTGAGATCTATCCCGACGATTTACATAAGATCTCCTGATCCTGCTTCCCTGCGCAAGGCAGACCGCAGTTTTCGTTCCGCTGTCTGCTTTTTTTGCGGCCATTGGTCATCCGGACGCCTCCTCCTCTGCCCTTTGTGCCTCCAGCTGCCGCCGGAATTCCCCGAACACATCGTCCTCCGCCACCTGACGTGCCTTTACTGCGTCCTCAAACTTCCGGAAGTACCCCAGCCGCGTCCGCTCATTGCCGCAGTCACACCGGCACAGCCAGTAGTCATTCTGTGCCGCTCCATCCGGGGGCGGTACCCGGCGCTGCGCCGTCAGTCTCCTGAACCGCTGACCCGCAATATCCCCCTTTACCCCGCCGCGCGCGGTCATGTTCTCTTCCACTGTGTGCCCCTCATCCGTCAAATAATCCGCCGTCCGGCGAAACTTCTCCATCCGTTATGTATCCGAAGCCGCAGCAGCCCTTGCCGCGCCCGGAAAAACACTTATCATCGCATATTATATATGAACAATTATCTCATTTCAATAGTCACGCAGCCAAAACTTCACTTTATTGGCAACGATCTCCCTTGTTTTAACTCTTCTCTCCGCATAGAAATTGCAGGGTGCAGGTTTTCCGAAAGGCAAACCTGCACCCTGCAATTTCACAGCTTGTCAAAAAACTACCCAAGCACCCCTGTTTCTGGTATAATAAATGAAACGGGGGTGTCTTTATGGAGAACTGGAGAAAAGATGCACGGCGGGAGCCAATCATCGTAGATTTGGAAGCGCTGGTACCAAAGGACCATCTGCTGCGGAAAATAGAAAAGGTCATGGATTATGAGTAGCTGTATGAACGGATAGGCCCGTATTACTGCCATGACAACGGCCGTCCCGGAGCAGATCCGGTTGTGCTCATAAAAATGGTACTCATTCAGCATTTGTTCGGAATACCGTCTCTGCGGCAGACCTACCGGGAAATTCAGGTGAATGTAGCATATCGGTGGTTTCTTGGGTATGGGCTGCTGGATAATATTCCGCAACTTTGCGACGGTGAGCTATGCCTTCTGTCAGCGTTTCCCGGATGAGTTGACCAGTGAGATTTTTGAGCACATCCTCAACAAGGCATTGAATAAGGGAGGGAAACGGGCAAAATAGTCCTCCGTGGCGGCGTTTTCAGACCATGCCCTTATGA